>JBAZSD010000002.1 GCA_041662605.1 Desulfomonilaceae bacterium | reverse complement strand
AAGAAAGAACAGCGGCGGAGCGGTTCTATAGTCGTTTAAAGGAAGAGTTCGGAGCAAACAACATTATGGTTCGAGGAGCCTTGAAGGTAAAGGCTCATTTAATGTTTGGTGTGATTGCGATCTTTGCTGACCAGTTGATCAAATTAGTGACCTGATCAGTTAAAAACACGAACTGAGAAACGATCAATAGGATAGTCGCGCCTAGAAACAGAAAAATTATGAGCTAAACCCACTAAATTTGAATGAATGATTATTTTGACCTATAAAATTGCCCTCAAAGGCTTGATGGACCAGACAAACACCAATTCCTAGGGGAGTTTTGAAAAAGGCTCCTTAGTCAAATGAGGAAGACGCTGCTTCTAATTCAAAACCTTTGCAACGTTGATTCAGTCCAGACAAAAGTGACCGAGTGCGTAGACGAAGTTATTAATATTCTCAAAGAGATACTTCAGAGTGATGCAAATAGGTGTTAAAGTAAAATCATAAAATAAACATTCAAAATCTCCTCCAAACAATCTGAGGGTAAATGCTCATTTTTCCTGTGCGAAACACGTATCTTGTCAGATTTTTTCACACTAGACCGCAACGCTATCTAATGAAAGCGTGTTTTCCCCGGCGTTGTCTTGTTTAACCACTCGTGCTAACCTTTTTGGCCCAGCAGTAATTGATTCGGCATACTCAACGGGAAAAAGGCAGAAAGAAACGGGCATGGCCAAAAAACGAAAAACTTGGGTCTGGATGCCCCCAATACCAAAGCAGCCAAAGCCTGCCGTCCCTGATCATTTGAGAGAAGATATCACGTCAAAAGCTAATGAGCTTGTTGAAAAACATCTCAAGCCGGAACACATCAAACCTCCGCCCACGAACTCGGAAATGAATTATATCGTTGATATCTGGACTAGATGGTACAGGAGCTACTTCTACTTTTGCGCCACTTACGCCTGTCCCGGGCCTAATGCCCTGTCTCCCACATTCGAAATCCGGTTCGCTAGAATGGCATACCTGGGAAACGAGAGGTTCAATCTTGCGTACATGCGTTATGCTGGGAATTGGAATGAGATCTACTACGACCTATCCATTGAAGAATGCCTGAAAGCCATCCGGGACGAACCACATTTCTTGCCTCAGGAAACGAATGGGACCAATAGCGACGTGGGCAGTCATTCTTGATTTGGTTAAGGACCTTGTCCGTACACCAAGAGGATGAGGACGTTAGGCTGGCCTCGGAATAAGAAGGAGGAGATTCCACTTTGGTAGCTAAACAGAAACAGCGAAGGCCAACCTGGTCAGACGTAAAGAGTAAGGTAGTCGGGTTGGACCAAAAACAGCTCATTCAGATTGTCGGAGACCTCTATCACGTGTCAAAAGAGAATGAGGAGTTTCTTAACGCTCGCTTTGGCGTTTTGGATGATCCACTAGCTTCGTTCAAGAAATCCATTGAGGAGTCCATGTATCCAGACATTTACCGCAACAAGCCCATTCAGATTTCAAAAGCTAAAGGAGCGATCAGGCGTTACTCCAAGGCCGTAGGAGACCTGATTGGGGAGGCCGAACTAAAAACATTCTTTGTGGAGTGCGGCAACCGGTTCACGGTTGAATATGGTGACATGAACGAAGGATTCTACAACGCCCTCAACCTCATGTACAAGGAGGCCATTGACAAGATCCTGAGTCTTCCGGTGGAGCAACGTGACGAGTTCAGGGAGCGTCTCGAAGAAATCATGGAGTCTTCCAGAAACATTGGATGGGGTTATCACGATGCGCTCCGTGACGACTACTACGAAGCTTTCCCTGAGGATGAATAGGCGCCTCTGTTCGGGTTTGTCGTCAGATAGACAATGATTTGGCTCGCGATATTGGTCGCTTGTTCAGCGCCGGCTTCGCCATCTAACAATATAATGTTTCATTTCCATTTCGAATTTATCTGTTATAGGAAGCAAACAGTACCCCTTGGCCCAGGGTTTCATCCTTCGACTTCGCTTTCTTTGCTGGGTCTAATGCGCATACCGTCTCGTCAATAAAGTAATTGGCGTGAATGTTGTTCAACTGCCCTAATACTCGCGTCACGGACTCAGCGCTATGTGCCTCAAGGAACCGCAGTACGGATGTAGCAAGATATTCCCGATTTATCTCAAAAGTTAGCCATTTCCGCTTTAGAGCTTCGGCGACAAATCCGGTAGTGTTCGATCCACCAAAAATGTCTAGGACTACATCCCCCTCGTCGGTCAGCATCTTGATAAAGAACGCGGGGAACTCCGAAGGAAATCGCGCCGGATGGCGTTCGAGTCCGAGTTCCTTGCAGAGTCGAAGATAGCTCGAGTTGCTGTCGGTGTTTGGTATAGAAAGAAGATTGGAGGGAATTGCCCCCCCATTATCCTTACCAAATCCAGCGCTTATGTCGTGGCCTGATGGGCGTTTTTTTGGCGTATAGAAACTTTTCGGGTCCTCGATCAACTTCTTCATCCTATCGGAATATTTAGCCAGCACCTTCCGAACATCGGCTTTTGGGAATTCGGTTTTACTGAACCACCATACAGTGTTAACGGAATCTTTTGCCCGAATTTTTCGCTTGTTTACCCATTCAATGGGCGACGGGAGCTTTGCTGGATTGAACCAGTAGAAATCTTCAGCAAGGTGAAACATGATTTCGTCGCAAAAAGCCAAGAGTACGCGGAAGTTGTACAAAGAACGGGACGGAATCCCAGAACGGTAAGCCCCGCCTAAGTCGAGAACGAAACTCCCACTTTCTTTGAGAACTCGGAAAACCTCTTTACCGAAGGGTTTAATCCACTGGACGTACTCCGTTTCCTCTACGTTGCCATAGGTCTTTTGGCGCTGAAGTGCGAATGGCGGTGATGTCATGACTAGATCAATGCTGTTGTCGGGCAATTCGCCGAGGAGTTCAAGCGAATCTCCAACATAGGCCTGACCTCTGGTGGTGCGGTAAAGCGGTCTGCTGTGCATGTCAGTATTCTCTCAGGTCGTTGACCCAGCTCGCCAGAATCTGCCACAATACGCTTGCGGCGAAATAAACTTCCGGGTCAGCCATGCAGATGGCCTCAACATCACCTTGAACGAAATTTTCTTTTCCATAGCCGACAATGTAACTCATCCATTTTCTTAGGTTTCCATCGGCCCCTGCGACCATGTCTGATGGATTAAATTTGCCTGTTCGTGCGAGTACCCACGATATGCCGTCGCGTTTGCCGGGGTCTCCATTTTTGAGAAGATCAATCAAGTGAGGAATTTGTGGTTCAGCAATTCGCAAAAGCGCGCGTGCCGCTTCAACCTTGATATCCAAAGGGCTTGAGTTGAAAGTGTCAATAAGTGTAGACGCAGACGCCGCAGAAGCGAATTGGCCAAGCGCCCATGCTGCTCCAGCGCGTAGTTCGTCGTTACGTTGAGGGTTTTGCAAGACTTCAATCAGTAGTTGCTCGCTCCGGCTTTTAGGTATTTCTGACGCGACAATGACCGTTTCAAGCTGGGTTTCAAGAGGAACCGTCACGATCGGACTGCGCAGCTTGTTTTCCATGAACTCCCAGCCGTTCGGGTAGTCATATGCAGCGAGGGAAGCCGCAGCCTCAAGCTGGACATAAATGTCCTCTTCGACATCGGTCATTCTTGTTTCGAGCACCGGCTTGGCTGTGGTATAGCCTCTGTAACGCAACGCTTTTGCGGCCGCGTACCTCTCACTTAGGTTAACACTTGTGAGCTTGTCTATGAAATAGGCTTCGCTAACAGATGATGGGCACTGGAGTTTTATGTTGACCGGAACGACCGCCGCCACGATCTGGTTGGCATCGACAGTCTCACCAACATTGACCTGCGGTAGAAGGGTTATCTTACCATTCTTCCGGCTCAATTGGATCGATTGTTTCCGTGCCCCTGAGATAGGGGTAAGGCTGATCCTGCCGGGTTCCGCTGCCGAAACAATTGATTGCTGGTTCGCAGCAGCACATGTCCACATCACCCTTATTTCCGACCCTTCCTCAACCCCTTTCGGCTGGGTGATGGATACCTTTCCTGCGTCGAAGGCTCGCCGCATGTCTCTGACACTGACGAAATGAACAGGTGAAATTTGTTTCAGGTCTATCGGAGATTCGTCGTTTTGAGTGAAGACAACGATTGAAACAAGGTCGTCGTCACGCATGCCCGCATCCCAAGCCCGCTTCGGATCATTGAGGGAATGCGACATTGAAATCTCAGGCTTTGTCTTTCCACGGGATTCAAACCGTATCCCTGTTTTCAAGCACAGAATGTCAGGAACCCGCACACGCTTGATCTTTATCTTCTTCCAGATCTTGAAACCTGTGGAGCCGCGTTCAAGTTCAATGGGGTTAAACCCCATCGATCTTAGTCGATTGATTGTTGCATTCGTACCTGCGGCGCCGACAGCGAGTTTTCGCAAGAAACTGTCGTCCCTCTTGAAGTTATTTGCCACTGCGCCACCACAATAATTTCTTTAAAGAGTCCAGTATTGCCTCCAGCGCCATCTTCACGCCCAACAATGATTATACAGACTATATAAAACGTCAAACGCAGACTGTTTCCTTCTGTATAAGAAATTCCGGCGTCTTTTTGTGTTCACACTCAATATCATTCATATTCACCAGACGCCAGATTCTTCCCAATCAACCTTGACCCGGCTTATACAGACTGTGTAAGCCGGGTCAAGGCGCTTCAACCGGGCTGTGGACACCGTGGTTTCTTCGATTTAGAACAACCAAGGCCTGCATGTGTGGCAACCTGCTCGTTTTGTCAATCTGCCTTTCGTCAGCATCTGGGACATGCCTCAGCAATGAGGAACCAAGCAACGGCCCATGGTGATTGCCTGATCTGTGACACAAAATAGCTGCACGCTTTGGGTTCATTTTGTTAGTCGTCGCGATCAAAAGTTTTGGGTCCATGCTACATCAAATTAAGTTGAAATTGCGAACCCAAATGAGGCTTTTTTTTGGGCCTTTTTATCAGAAAAGTTGATATGGGTCATGCAATATATCATATTTTAGATAATAGGTTCTGTGGTCATTTAACACCAATGAGGTTTCCACGTGACAAGCATTTTAATTTATGATCCAATTTAAAGTCTAAAGATATCCAGCCAGACGAGTGGAGTCGACAAATGGACACGTGGTGGGAAGGGATCTCTACCCTGAACAAGGTTTTCGTGTGCTCCGCTGTTGTATTCTCCCTGCTTTTTATATGGCAGTTAATAATGACGCTTTGGGGTGTGGATTCTCATGGCGCCGACCATATCGGGGCCGCCGGCCTAAGCGCCGGGATGGAAGCTCCTGGCCACATCGGAACCCACGATTTTAGTGGAGACGCTTTTACGCTGATTTCCACCCGATCTGTATTGGCGTTCGGCACGCTTTTCAGTTGGGCCGGCGCAATCTACCTGGCTGGTGGAACCCCGATTTTGCTCACATTGTTATATAGCTTTGCCTGGGGGGCTATAGCAATGTTTGGGGTTTCTCTGATTCTGCATTTTCTCTTAAGGATGCAGGAACAGGGGAATGTTTCAGCTTCCTGGGCGCTTGGAGAAAAAGGGTCGGTTTATATCAACATCCCTGAGAACGGTACCGGTAAAATTCGCGTAATGATGAGGGGCGTCATAAGCATAATAAATGCGCGAAGCTCTGACGGATCCCCTATATCGGCGGGAACTAGAGTAAAGGTCATCAATGTTGTCAACCAGAACACCGTAGAGGTTATCGAACAATAGAGTCCGGAGGTAAAGTGAAATGAGCGCCGCAATAATTATTACCGCAATTCTGTTTGCTGTCTTCGTATCGGTTTTATGGGCATTAAGTTCACGATACCAGCGCTGCCCCGCCAACCGCATTCTGGTCATTTACGGTAAAACGGGAAAAGGCGCAGCCAAGTGTATCCATGGAGGAGCGGCTTTTGTGTGGCCATTGTTTCAGGATTACGCCTGGTTGGATCTGGAGCCGTTCGTAGTTCCTATTGATTTGAACAATGCGCTCTCACAGGAAAACATTCGGGTTTCGGTCCCTACATCAGTCACAGTGGCAATCAGCACAGAAGAGGGCATCATGCAAAACGCCTCAATCAGATTACTCGGCCAGGGTATAGAGGAAGTGAAGGCGCAGGCGCAAAGCGTTATATTGGGTCAGATGCGTCAGGTGATGGCCACCATGAGGATAGAAGAGATTAACCGTGACCGCCAGGCATTCATGACAAAAGTCAATGAATCCTTGTCGGTAGAACTTGAAAAAATAGGACTTTCCGTAATCAACGTTAACATCAAGGATATTGAAGACGACAGCGGATATATAAAGGCTCTTGGACGAAAAGCAGCGGCTGAAGCTGTAAATCAGGCGCTGGTCGACGTTGCGGAGCAGGAAAAAAATGGCACTATTGGGGTGGCGGAGAGGCAACGCGATCAGAAACGAGCGGTGGCTGCTGCAAACGCCGCTGCGGCCGTAGGCGAGGCTGAAGCCGAAAGGGACCGCCGAAAAGCTCTGGCCGCGGCTGACGCCGAAGCTTCCATTGGAGAGGCCGAAGCCGGGCGTAATCGCAGACAGAAAGTATCTCTACTGGAAGCTGAGGCTGTAAACGTCGAAGCTCAGGCCAGCGCTTCGGTAGCAAATTTTCAAGCTACCCGGAAGGTTGCCGAAGAGGAAGCCAGATCCAAAGGTCAAAGCGCATCCGTTCAGGCGGATGGGGCGATCAGGGTTGCCGAACAGGATGCGCAGCGGCAGGCTGAAGAAGCTCGGGCACGGCGTGAACAGGCACGTCTGAATGCTGAAATTGTAGTTTTTGCTGAAGCTGAAAAACAGAAAGCAATTTTGGAGGCCGAAGCTTTACGGCAGAAAAGCGTGTTAATCGCAAAAGGGGAAGCTGAAGGTACCATCGCTCGTATGCAGGCGGAAGCGCAAGGCGTCAAATCTCAACTTGATTCAAAGGCGCAAGGTTATAAGGCTCTGATTGAGGCATGCAGCGCGGACCCACAATTAACAGCGTCCCTGCTTCTCATAGAGAAACTGACTGAGCTGATGCAAATCCAGGCGGATGCAATTAGAAACCTGCCAATTGAAAAGGTGATGGTCTGGGATGGTGGGGGCGAAGGAGGACTGAGTGATCTTGGCAAGCGTTTCATGGGAGTTCTCCCTCCAATACATGAATTAGCCCGGATTGCCGGATTGGAACTGCCGGAGTTCCTGGGCAAGGCAACCCGGAAACCAGCGGATGAATCCTCAGAAAAAGAAATTGTCGATCGACACTTATAGACAAGCACCTCACTTCGAGATTTTGTGGGTCAGCGATTCTTTCCTGTTCTAAAATTGGCCCCAGTTTCTTTTTGGACCGGTTTCTTTTGTGAACCAGGTCCATCACTAAAGCTACTGCAATCACCCTATAAAATTTATTGGCGAAATACATAAAGGCTTGACATAGTTTTTATATAAGTGGTATTCGTACGTTGTCTTATGTCATATTGGACATAAGACTCTTCATAGAAGAGGGCCCAGCCAAATTGGGATAAAAAAGAACATGGATATTAGTCACTTACCAAGTATCAACCGAAGTATTGTCGGTAAAGAATAGTTATGGCGCTAATGAGCGTGTCGAGAGTCGACTGAAAGGGATAACAAACATGAGATATGCAGAGACCGGATTTAATCTGGAAATAGATCTGGCCCGAGGAAGCATTGAGAGGGTGGCGACTGACCCAAAATTGACGGAACTTCATCTCGGGGGTTTGGGTACCAGCGTCAAGATGCACTGGGATAGGGTTCGCCCTGAGACTAAAGCGTTTGATCCTGAAAATTTACTGATAATAAGCTCCGGTCTTCTCAACGGCACCCCGGCTTATAGCGCTAATCGTACCCTTGTTACTTTCGTTTCTCCCCAGTCGAATTTTCTGGCGTACCCAATGATGGGGGGATTCTTTGGCGCGGAATTGAAATATGCCGGTTATGACAAAGTGGTGTTTCGCAATAAGTCCCCCAAGTTGGTCTACATCTGGATAAAAAATGACAAAGTGGAAATCCGTGACGCCTCTCATTTGAAGGGCAAGGGCGCTCTTGAAACTCAAGATCTTATAAGAGAGGAACTGAACGAGCCGAGAGCCCAGGTCGCCGCTATTGGACTGGCTGGTGAAAATCGGGTTTTCACGGCTTCCATCGAGCAAAGCAGGTCCAGCGCGAGCAGGCTCGGCGGAGGCGCCGTTATGGGAGACAAAAATATAAAGGCAGTCGCTGTCCGTGGAACAAAAGACCTCTATCTTGCCCGAGGGGCTGAATTCATGGAACATATGGCGAAAGTGACGGAATATATAAACTTCCGAAACACAAACCCGATTCCTGACGTAATGACTATTTTGTCAGGGATTGGGTCGCCGCAGGAAATGAAACATACCGACGAGAAGTGGCACACTGAAAACTTCATGTGGGGAAACGCACGCACCAGGAGAAGAGACTTCTGGAGCAAGCCGAACGAAGAGAATTGGACTACAACTCAATTAGCCGCCATCCAACGCCTGATAAGTTGTTTCAACTGTCCACAACAGTGCGGAGCCCTAGTGTCATCCGAGGTGGCAGGCGGCAGGAAATACATGATGAAATGCTTTGGAAAACTCACATATTCCATGGCAGCCTATGTGGACGATCTTCGCTTCAACTTTAAAATCCTTGAACGCGCCACTGAATATGGGGTGGACTCATTTTCCACTCCGCAGATCCTGGCGTTCGCCGTTGAACTCTATGAAGCTGGAATTCTGACTGACAAGGACTTCGAAGGATGCCCGTCCGACAAGGAGGGGAGATTTTTCTGGTTACTTGACAGAGTAGTCCGGAGGGAAGGAATCGGAGACATTCTTGCGGATGGAGTTTATTACGCAGCTCGAAAAATTGGCAACGGCGCGGAAAAATTCGATCATAATACGATCAAGAAACACGAGCAACTTCCCCTCAAGCTGGGAATGTTGGATCCCATCTATTTCCTTATGTATTCCACCAACGAGAAGATAAGTATTACCCAAATTGAAGGGAATTTTCCACAGGCGGCTTTTCCCACGAGAGAACAGAGAGAATCGTTTGTAAGGGATTGGCCCCAAGTTCCAAACGAAAAATTTAAACAATATGTTATGGAATGGGAACCAAGGGGAGACAACGCGATCCCGTATTTTCCAACTCCAGATATGGCCTGTGAAATTGTGGATTGGATGGAGATGCTGCACAATATTGATGATGCCCTGGGATTGTGCGCCGGGATGGCGTCATTTTGTCTGAAGCCTCCATATCATATACACAACTACCCATTACTTATCTCGGCAGCGACGGGGATGGACCTGGACGAAGCCGGATTAAAAAAGATCGTCAACAGGAGTCGGAACCTACACCGTGCTTTCAACAACAAGAGAGGCATGAGGAGAGCTGATGAAAAGCCCCCTGAAGACCACTGGAAAAGGAGATTCCCTGAACTTGAAGAACAACTTTTGTCTACATATTACAAATTTAAGGGATGGAATATGGACGGCATACCTACAAGAGAAAGATTGATGGAACTGGACCTGGGGTATGTAGCGGAAGAACTGGAAAAAAGGGGGATCTTGGAAGTTGGCCAAAATTAAGAAGATAGTCAAGACAATCAAGATAGAAGCTGATAAATGCAATGGCTGTCGGGCGTGTGAGATCATCTGCTCAACGTATCACGCTACGCCTCAATACAGCAGCGTCAATCCGGCAAGGTCACGTATTCATGTGATCAGCCGTCGGCTGAAAAACATCTGGCTTCCGGTATTCGCGGGTGAGTATGCGCCGGCCGAATGTATGGGCAGAGACAAATACGTGATTGACGGAAAGGAATACGACGAGTGTTCCTTTTGCAGGGCTTCCTGTCCATCCAGGGACCTTTTCAAGGAACCGGATTCCGGCCTTCCTCTCAAATGCGATATGTGTGAAAGCGATCCACCACTATCGAAACCGAAGTGTGTTGAGAAGTGTCTCAACAATGTGCTGATCTATGAAGAAAGGGAAGAGGAAGTCGAGGAAGAGGTGAAGCTGGAGGACGTGGAGATAGGACTGGAATCCATGATCGACAAGTATGGCATGCAGAAGGTCTTTGATACCTTTTCCCGGATGTCGGCGTCAAAAAGGGGCTAACACGGTTCGCTGTTTCACGTTTGTTTGAAAAGGGGTAGGAGTGAGCGTAAGAATCAGAAATAATTTATGGCAAGTCGGCGGAAGAGGGCTGACTGATCCCTCGGACGCCGCCTCTTACCTACTAAGGTTCGGCGACAAAGCAGTTCTCATTGACGCCGGAAGTGGGCGAGGTCAAGCGCAATTGATAAAAAACATTGCCGAATGCCTGGAACCAGACGCTCAACTTGAATACCTTCTGCTGACTCACTGTCACTTCGATCATACCGGCGGCGCCCGCGCCATAAGAGAGGAATACGGCTGCCGAATCGTGGCTCATGAGTTGGATGCGATCTATCTCGAATCAGGCGACAACCGTGTGACTGGAGCAGCGCTCTACGGAGCCCGCCTGGAACCATTCCCCATCGATATCAAATTACAGGGCCAAGAATCGAAACTCGCTATTGGCCCCGGCGCCGTGACCGCCATTCACTGCCCGGGCCACTCCCCTGGTTCGGTCGTGTATACTACGGACATTGACGGTCAACTTGTTCTTTTTGGGCAAGACGCGCACGGTCCGATCCATTCGGAATTCCTTTCCGATGAAAAACAGTATCTGGATTCGTTGGCAAGACTTCTAAACCTGGAGGCCGATCTCCTTCTGGAAGGCCATTTTGGCGTCATCGAGACAAAACAAGAGGTTCGAGAATTTATTGAGTCTTGCATAACCCCATCTCCGCAACCATGTCGGTGCTAGTAACAAACCCGGTCGGCTAAAGGACACTTTTGCGTATCTGGGACCGTCAGTGACGTTCCGGATGATGGCGTGATAATGGGTAGGCCTTCGTTGTTGGTCATGACCTCCGGTCAACTGAACAATATCATTGCGCCGAACAAATAGGGGTTCCGAGTGACTGTAAGAATCAGGAACAATCTATGGCACGTGGGCGGGAACGGCCTAACTGATCCGTCTGACGCAGACATCTACCTTATAAGGTTCGCAGATAAAGCTGCTCTCATAGACGCCGGAAGTGGGCGAGGTCAAGCGCAATTGATAAAAAACATCGCCGAATGCATGGAACCAGGCGTGCAGCTCGAATACCTACTTTTGACTCACTGTCACTTCGATCATAGCGGTGGCGCAAAGGCTGTGAGAGACGAATACGGTTGCCGAATCGTGGCGCATGAGTTGGATGCGATCTATCTCGAATCAGGCGACAATCGTGTGACTGGAGCTTCCTGGTATGGGGCCCAAGCCGAACCCTTCACTGTAGACATCAAATTGCAGGGAAAAGAATCGAAACTTGCCGTCGGTAGCGGCTCCTTGACAGCCATTCACTGCCCGGGCCACTCCCCAGGTTCGGTGGCGTATACTACAGAGATTGACGGTGAGCTTATTCTTTTCGGACAGGACATCCACGGCCCGATCCATTCGGAATTCCTGTCTGATGAAAAACAGTATCTGGATTCTTTGACAAGACTTATAAGCCTGGATGCAGATCTTCTTCTTGAAGGCCATTTTGGCGTCATCGAGCCAAAACACGAGGTTAGACAATTTATCGAGTATTGGAGATCCCCGCTGGGAGTGTCTCATTACGCTATTTTGTACGCTCCCGATGGTTGGGTGGAAAGCCAAAAAATGAAACCGCTTCCGGTCGTCAAGTGTCTGACACGCCAGAGGAAATTAAGTGATATTCCAATTGTTGGTGAAACGTTTCGGAAATTGGACTGCGCCAATGGGCCAGGTTCTAGTCTTGTGGAATAGGCGGCCCGGTATTGGCGCCGGCTGTCACGTCGCTTGTTGTTGAGGTTCTTGTGACCAAATTAACAAAGACTCGTGGGGTTGAGCGACAGCGTCGGGCATTGTGCGGCATCTGTCCGGCCGGATGCTGGGTCAAAGTAACCTATGATTCGGCAGGGAAGATGTGTAAGGCAGAGCCGGACGAGGACTCGGAACTTGGTATGATATGCGATCTGGGCCGGCAGTCGCCCCAGATAGTTTATTCGCCGGATCGGCTGCGTCATCCGTTGCTAAGGACCGGTCCAAAGGGTGGGTATGAGTTTAAACGCATTACGTGGGACGAGGCTTTTGAGATAATTGTCTCCAGGCTCAACTCCATTAAGGAAACTTACGGGCCGGAAGCTGCAGCCATATACACGGGTAGAGGAAGTTTCGAGCAGTCTGAGTGCGATGTATTCCAGCCTCAGGGAGTAGCGGTATCTTCGGCTTCGAGCGTCCTGTTCCCCTTTGGGTCGCCGAATACCCTGGGCGTGGGCGCCCTTTGCTATGTATCCTTTGCGATGATCGCTCCGCACGTAACCGCGGGCGGAATGATGATTAATATGTTCTCGGATCTGGAGAACGCTGATCTCATTGTCGTGTGGGGAGCTAATCCTGCGACCGACTGCCCACCTTTGGATTTCGCCCGCATCATGAAGGCCCGGCAGCGTGGCGCCGAGGTTGTAGTTATCGATCCCAGGCGTACCGGAACGGCAATCGCGACCGACGCCGAGTGGATCCCAATTAGGCCGGGCACTGACGGGGCCCTGGCGCTCGGCATGTGTCAGGTTCTCATCGAAGAGGAACTCTACGACGAGAGCTTTGTTCAGGACTGGACCCATGGTTTCAACGACTTCGCGAGGTATTGTCAGCACTTTCGCCCCGAGGTCGTGGAGACGATCACTAGAGTCCCTGCCGACACTATCCGGAAGTTAGCCAGGCGCATGGCCTCTGCACGGGGAGCCTCTCCTGTCATGTACAGCGGGCTGGAATACAGTGACAGCGGAGTTCAGGCAATTAGGGCCACAATGACACTCTGGGCGCTGGCCGGTCAGATTGACGTTCCAGGCGGTCGTTGCTTCACCATGCGGGAGAACCAATTCCCCATGAACAGGGGGGGACATCTTCCCAACCCGGACGTGAGAAAGGCCCTCGGCCGAGATCGCTTTCCTGTGTACAGCGCATACCGCGGGGAATCTCATGCCATTTGCCTTCCGGACGCGGTTTTGCACGGAAAACCCTATCCGATCAGGTCACTAATCATCGAAGGCGGCTCGATAATCACTGCGTGGCCCCAACCTCATATCTGGCGCGAGACATTGGCGGCGCTGGACTTTCTGGTATGCATAGATCGTTTTTTCACGGCCGATGCTGCGTATGCCGACCTGGTGCTTCCGGCGGCGACATATTATGAGATTGAATCATACATGGTGTACGGCCCACTTTTCAGGATCCGGGAACGTGTCGTCGAGCCTGAGGGTGAGGCACGCCACGGCTTCTTCATTCTTGCCGAATTGGCCAAACGCCTGGGTTATGGGCATCTATATCCTCAGACTGAGGAAGCGCTGCTGAGACATGCGCTGAAGCCGTCCGGGTTTACCCTCGAACAGGTGCGGGCAGCGGATGGCCTTGCTCGGGTTCCCACGGTGATGATGGAATACCGTAAGTGGGAAAAGGGCAGGCTGCGATCCGACGGCCGACCCGGCTTCGAAACCCCAACGGGTAAGTTTGAGATTGCTTCGACGATTCTGGAGGAACACGGCTACGACCCACTTCCGGTGTACACCGACCCGAAAGAAGGCCCCATGGCGCAGCCGACCCTTACGGAACAGTTTCCGCTGGTGTTTAGTTCCGGGTCCAGGGTCACCACTGATTTTCGTTCCCAGTTCCACAATGTTCCCGATCTCGTGAAGGTGCGACCGGAACCGACGGTCACCATAAATTCCAGGGACGCTCTGGACCGTAACATTGCCACCGGCGCTCTCGTCGAGGTGGCCAGTCCACGGGGCAGCGTCAGATTCAGGGCGTACGTTACCGACAACATCATGCGGGGTGTAGTCGACGCTAGCATGGGTGGAGGCGGACCTGTAGGGCCGCAAGCCTGGCAAGACTGTAATGTCAACGATCTGACCGATCTAAAGCGATATGATCCCATCTCCGGGTTTCCCGTATACAAGGCTCTGATGTGCGAAGTGTTCCGGATTGATGAAACTGGGCCAATAGTGGCCGGCGGTTGTTCCGAGGAACTTCAGTCGTTGGCGCCGACGAAGGGCGCCCAGCGAATGGCTGTCACGAAGCGGCGCATCTATCTGGACCACAACGCAACCACGCCGCTGGACCCGGAGGTCGCTAAAACAGTGGCCGAATGCGCCGATCTATGCTTCGGTAACCCTTCCAGCATTCATGGATTCGGCAGCGAAGCCAGATCCATCGTTGAATCCGCGCGGCGGCAGGTAGCTCAATTGCTCAACTGCACAGCGAGAAGAATAGTTTTCACGGGTGGAGGCTCCGAATCCGACAATCTGGCGATCAAAGGAGTCGCCTTTGCTCGCAGCGGACAAGGTAACCACATTATTACCACCGCTATAGAGCATCCTGCTGTCCTGGAAGCATGCAAGTGGCTGGAAGGCCAGGGTTTTAGGGTAACGAGGCTTTCGGCGAGCAGGGAAGGCTTAATCGATCCAGGTGATTTGGAAGCAGCGTTGACTGCAGACACTACATTGGTAAGTGTTATGGCCGCGAACAATGAAACCGGAGCTGTTCAACCCATAGCCGAACTCGCACGGTTGGCTCGAAAGCATGGAGCGCTTTTCCACACGGACGGAGTGCAGGCCGTCGGCAAGATTCCCATCGATGTCCGGCAGTTGGATATAGACCTCCTCACTTTGTCGGGTCATAAAATCCACGGGCCCAAAGGCGTCGGCGCCCTGTATGTTCGACAGGGGGTCACGCTCGATTCACTGGTTCACGGCGGTAAACAGGAACACGGTCTACGAGCGGGAACAGAAAACACCCCAGGTATCGCTGGGCTGGGCAAAGCCGCTGAGCTAGCGATTCAAAGATTCCCTGAAATGGATAGGATACGGAGTTTGAGGGATAGGCTGGAGGAGGGGATCAAGAGAATCGTCCCGGGCGCCAGACGTAACGGGCCACTTGAGGAGCGGCTTCCTAACACGGTTAACCTGACATTAGCGGGAATGCGGGGCGAGTCGGTTGTTCTTGCCCTGGATCATCGCGGAGTAGCTCTCTCTTCGGGGTCCGCCTGTAGGGCGGGCTCCCCGGAACCATCGCACGCCCTGCTTGCCATGGGACTGTCTCCAGAGGAAGCCCATTGCGCTCTCAGATTTTCGCTGGGCCTGAACAACACTAAAGAAGAGATCGACCATACGATCAATCTCTTGGGAGAAATTGTTAGGGATACCGCTGCTGGCGTCCGCTTCGTTCCTTGTCGCTAGTCAATTCAGATAGTGATGAAGCGTTGAAAGACCAGGTAAAGGCTTCGTGATCGCGACTGTTGAAAAGGAGCGTATATACATTATGCGAGCATCTTCTGCTTTAACGGGACTCACTGCCCCAAACCGGTTAGAGGAAGACGCTACCAACACAATGGCTTGCGATGTTCTGGCGGGTCTGAGGGCCCAACAGAAATACATACCAAGTAAGTATTTCTACGATGCCCGTGGATCGAAGCTCTTTGAACTCATCTGCAATCTTCCTGAATATTATCCGACGAAAATTGAACTGCGGTTGCTCTGCGATCATGCAAAGGAAATAGTCCGAGGGATAGGGCATGGCGATCTCGTAGAATTGGGATCCGGGGCAAACTGGAAAATCCGGACATTGCTCGAAGCCTTGGGACGCCGGGGTAGAACCAATGTCCGATATATGCCGGTGGATGTGTGCGCTTCAGCTTTGACGAAATCCGCGGCCGAACTGACAACCCTCTACCCGGAACTCAAAGTCAATGGAATTGTGGCGGATTTTACTTGCGACCTACATTGTGTGCAATCGAACCGCCCCAAGCTTGTTCTGTTCTTCGGCAGCACCATCGGCAACCTGAACGAGCGGGAAGCGTCGTCTTTTCTAAAAAGTGTGGCCGCGACTCTCAATCCTGGCGATCGTTTTTTACTCGGGCTGGACATGGTCAAACCGATCGAAATCATTGAGGCTGCTTACAATGATTCGCAAGGCCTCACAGCCGAATTCAACAAGAATATGTTGCTCGTCATCAATCGTGAGTTGCGGGCAAATTTTAAACCGGATTCCTTTGACCACGTCGCATTCTTTAATAGTGAAGATGAACGCGTCGAAATGCATCTTCGAGCCAACAGAGACATTTGGGTAGAAGTCAAAGCCATCGCTGCGTCCTTCGTCCTGAGAAAAGGGGAAACTATTCGGACGGAGATTTGCTGTAAATTCAGTCGGGATGGCGCAGAAAAGATGATTCGTGACGCGGGGATGAAAGTGAGTCGTTGGTACTCCGATCCGAGAGGTTGGTTCTCACTGCTCGAGGCTGTTCTGAGCCGACCATGACATCGCCGATTGGACAATGTTAATTAGGTCTGAGAGGGTATTAACGCTGAGGCAGCCGTCATTACCTCAGCAAACATAAGTTATCCCGTCCAAAAGAATAGCTGGCATAGAGCACACCACAAAAATTTAAAACAATATTATCTACAAATATTTGTCTGTAATATTAAATTACTAAACTATTTTTATATACCAGTCAGTTGAAATAAGTAGAGACTATTGTTTAAAAAAACTTGACAACATCTCAATAGCATGTTTGTTTGGGCGTCGAGATAATAACCCCTAATCCTTACTTTAGCCCGTTGCGTAACGGGCATTTTTTTTGGTATGAAATTCTGAATTACAGACTTCTACGAATAAAAGTCACAAAACCGACCATCATTTGTTTTCTTGAGCATCCTAACCCTCAATCATTTGGGTAAAAAAAAGATAAAGAAACAAGAGTAACCTCATCATCATTTTCTTGATACAGCCATGCCCCATTGTCACACCAATCATCGGGGGCTGATTTGTAAACATTCTGTCTATGAAAATGGCATTCTTCTCTTGATGGGTCATAATAAATACAATTTTTACATTCTACATCTTCGACATCAGTTACAAAACCAGAAGGTACTAATTCTAAACAAATTTGACGGAAATTAACGACGTTTCCCCTAAATGACCAGTCTCCTTCGCCACATTTGTTGTCTTTTCCGACTGGAATAGGAGGAAATTCCTTACAACATTGTCCTTCATCAAAAGAATCGCAATTTTCACAGATGACATCATAGAAAATTTCTACTGATTTTAATGCTTTCAAAATTTTTCGACTCCTATAAGGTAACTGGTCTTGAAAAATTGGATAATGACGCAAAGGCGCTCGCTGATTCAATTTGAAGGTTTTGTCGCCGACGGCCCGTTTGAATCCGTTTCCTCAAAATATTCCCTGATCCGTTTTACATCCCGGGCAGTAATGCTTGGGAGGCCTAGAAGTTGGTCGTCTGTTGCCTCCAAAACTCCCTTAAGACTTCCAAACGTTTTCAGTAAAATAATTCGTTTTTTTTCTCCAATTCCCGCAACGCTATCAAGACTTGAACGAAGGAGTGTTTTAGCCCTTCTTTTTGTGTGAAACGAATGAGCGTATCGATGCGCTTCATCACGGATTTTCATTATCATCAAGAGACAGGAATCCCCTCTGGGGAATGTCAGAGGATTTTTTCTGTTGGGCGCGAATATTTTATCTATGTCCTCGGCTTCTCTAGCCTTGGCGATCGATATCAGCGCCGGTCTGTTTTTCTGGGGCAGATCCTGCAAGCCGGCCACCGCAGCGTTAAGTTGCGATTTTCCTCCATCGATGACCAGTAAATCGCCCAAGGGATCATCATCCTTGTGGCTTACTCGTCTTGAGATGACTTGATTGATCATGCCCGGATCATCCTGATTTTCAAAGTCACGTATTTTGAACTTCCTGTACGCCGATTTTAGGGGCTTGGCATCCAGGAAAGCGACCTTAACGCCTACAGGCTCAGATCCACTAATATTTGAAATATCATAGCATTCGACCAACCTGAGAGGCTCCGATATCTTGAGCTTGACGGCTAATCGATCCATAGCGTTTTCGGCCGATTTCTTTTGCTTCTCTCTTTCCAGGGCCATCCTGGCGTTTTTCAGAGCCAGCCCGACGAGTCGAGCGGCAGTTCCCCGTTGTCCCACCCTGATTTTCACCCTCGAACCCTTCAGATCCGTTAGCCAGGACTCTATTATCTCCTGGCGCTCCAGCCTTGTTGGAACAATTATTTCCCCGGGTATCGCTGCTGAGTCGTCGTAAAACTGTTTAATTGAAGAGGTCAAGACTTCATGTTGTTCCAGAGTCGAACTTCTCACTATGTATGATTCTTCAGAAATGAGATTCCCTTTTCTGAATGACAGAATCTCAACCACAAAGGTGTTGGGCGGTTCTTCCAAAACAACTGCAACGTCTTCGTCCTTAAAATGGAAAAAAGAAACATTCTGTCTTTGTAGGGTTCGATCCACAGCGTATAAACGGTCCCTGATTCTTGCCGCCTCTTCGAATTTCAATTTTTCCGAGGCCTCTTCCATTTCTCGTCTGAGAGCCTTTATCACTTCCTCATTTTTGCCTTCCAGCAGTAGAGTAACGTTTTCCACCATTCTCCGATATTCTTCAGGATCAATTCTTCCCATGCACGGGCACAGGCATCTATTCATCTGACAATTTAAACATGGCCTCTTGGCTGTCGCTATCTGACGATCAGAACACTGTCTCAAAGGGAAAATCTTACGGATGAGATGAAGCGTAATACGAGCGTCTCTGGCTGACGAATACGGGCCAAAATATTTTTCGCCATCGGGTTTGATTTTCTGTGTTCTGATCAAGTTAAGCCTTGGATATTTATGAGAGATATTTAGCCGCAGTGAAAAATAAGACTTGTCATCCCTGAGATCAACATTGTATTTTGGTCGATGTTCCTTGATAAGGTTGTTTTCGAGTAACAGGGCCTCCTTTTCTGTGTTAGTCAGAATGGTCCTGATATTTGTGATGTGTTGAACAAGTAGCCTAACTTTGAGTCTTTCATCTCCACTCTTTGAGAAATAGTTCCTAACCCTGTTTCGAAGATTTGCGGCTTTACCCACATAAATGACCTTGCCGTTTCGGTCCTCCATCAGGTATACGCCCGGGCTGGTGGGAAGATTCTTCAAAAAAGACTCGTCTATAATCATGAAAGGCCTTTTATTTTATTAAGGTGGACCCAGGAAATCTGAATTATTAAATTGATCATGTGACCTATTTTTTGATAATAATTAAAATTTGGCAAACATAATGATGGTTAAGTAAAGGCTTCCGAAACCCAGATGAAAAAGAATCAGGATCGAAAAAACGCTGAAAGAAATTTTCTCAAAGACCGGGGAAGAATTACAAACAAAGAAATGGCAAAGAAAATGGGGGTGCATCCGGCGACTATCGCCAGGTGGAAAAAAGCCGACGAATGGGATCTCAAATTGATCCAGACAATATCTGACGAAAACGTTGTGGAAGCGGGTGAGGAAGATTTTTTCAAAGTTGATTTGAGACATCTGAACCTTTTGAATGAACGAATAGAAGTTCATCTTCAGAAAAAAGATCTGTTGAGTTCTGAAATACTCGATCTCTCACAGGCGAAACTTAATATAATAAGTTGTGTTGAAATCCTCAACGAACAGATAAAATCTTTTAATTTCAGAGAAGCGAGACTTAGAGATGACCCGGATTTTGACTAAGAAGGAGACAATATGATTGAGATGAGATTCCATGGCAGAGGGGGGCAGGGCGCTGTGACGTCCGCCGAATTGGTTGCCCAGGCTGCTATTAACACCGGAAAATTCGCTACGGCTTTCCCGAGTTTCGGTCCTGAGCGGCGAGGAGCGCCCGTGGTGGCGTTCGCTCGAGTGGATGACAAGCCGGTTCGATTAAGGTCCAAGGTTTATAATCCTGACGTCGTAATCGTTCTCGACCCCTCCTTGTTAGAAATTGCTAATCCTACGGAAGGTCTCAGCAAAGAAGGGATTCTGATAATCAATTCTTCGGAGAGTCCTGAGAACATTCGGAAACAGATTTCTTTTAAAGGAAGGCTAGCTGTAACGGACGCTACCAAAATAGCAAAAGAAGTAATCGGGCTGCCAATAACCAATACTACGATGGTCGGGGCTCTGGTCAAAGCGGCGAAAGTCCTAAGTGTGGATTCATTAATCGAACCCTTTAACAAACGTTTCGGTAAAATCGCGGCCAGGAATATTCAGGCAATGAAAAGGGCTTTCGAAGAGACGGAAATTTACGAAAAATAAGTGGCGGCGGGGTAAACCGACTGAAAATGAATCGCATAAATGCGTCTGTTAATGGAGGTGACTGTGACTAAACCTATGGAACAAATTAGCTGGCTTGACATAGAAGCCGGCTGTGTCATCACTGAACCTGGGAACGCGTCATGCTACCATACGGGAACATGGCGTTCGCAAAAACCTAATTATGATGAGAACATATGTATTCGATGCTGGAGATGTTTTGTTATGTGCCCGGATGCCGCAATCTCCCCCGATTTTGATAAGAACGTATTTGTCTGGAATTATGATTACTGCAAGGGATGCGGGATTTGCGCCAACGAATGTCCGGTAAACGCCATAACTATGGAGGAGGATTAGCGATGGGCCGTAAAGTAGGTGTCGAAGTTTCAATCGCTGCTGCGGACGCCGTTGGCCTCTGTGATGTCGACGTTGTGGCGGCTTATCCTATAACCCCGCAAACCCATGTGGTTGAGCATTTGTCTGAGTTGTGCGCTTCGGGAGAGCTTGATGCGGAATTCGTGCCTGTGGAGTCTGAACACTCTGCAATGAGCGTCTGTTGTGGATCATCAGCCGCGGGCGCAAGAACCTTCACATCGACGTCGGCGCAAGGATTGGCGCTGATGGCGGAAATAGTGTTCATAGCGTCCTCAATGAGGTTTCCTATTGTAATGCTCCTGGCAAATCGCGCCTTGAGCGCCCCTTTGTCTATTTGGAATGATCATTCCGACACCATGATGGTTCGTGACTCGGGCTGGATTCAAATTTTCTGCGAAAACGGACAAGAGGTTTATGACGCCATTTTCCATTCTTTCAGAGTGGCGGAAGATCCTCGGGTCTCTTTGCCGGTAATGATTAACGTAGATGGTTTTAACCTTACCCACGTGATAGAACCGATCGAATTCTGGAGTAAGGAAATGGTCGGGAAATATCTTCCCCCATTCAAGCCGTTGTACACTCTTCATCCCAGCAAAGTAGTATCCATGGGAGCATTTGGGATGCCGGAGATATACACTGAGGCAAGGAAGGCGCAGGACGAGGCCCTATGGAAATCATACCCGGTGATCAAACAAGGCTGGGATGAATTGGCGGAATTGACCGGCAGAAAATATTCGCCGGTTGAATGTTACAAAACAGAAGGCGCTGATACGATCATTTTGGCAATGGGGTCTATCTGTGAGACAGCTTCTCTGGCGGTTGATAAAATGAGAGAAGATGGCAAGAAAGTAGGGCTTGTGAAATTGAGATTGTGGAGGCCTTTACCTGTAGATGATATCAAAAAAGCCCTAAGAGGGGCCAAGGATGTGCTTGTGCTGGATCGGGCAGTGTCATTTGGAGCCGCAAACGCTCCGGTAACCTCTGAAATCAGATCGATTATGTATCACGAACCTGATCGACCCAATGTTCACAACATAATAGCCGGGTTAGGCGGGAGAGATGTCACGCCGGATCACGTAATCAAGATGGTGGAATCGGCTCTGGTAGACACAAACTACGGATACAACATTTTCGGTGTGCGAAGTTAGCGCCGCCTGATGGGAGAGCAATATGGCTGAGACTGAAAAAAAGAAGGTCATCAAACCAATTAAAAATTTCTCTTTGGAAGAATATATTAGCTCCGGTCATCGCGCTTGCCAGGGGTGCGCGGAGGTCCTCGCCGTGAGGCATGTGTTGAAGGCGATTGGGCCGGACATGATACTGGCCATGGCAACCGGCTGCATGGAGATAATCTCTTCTCCCTATCCGCTGACTTCCTGGAATGTGCCATGGATCCACGTTGCTTTTGAAAACGCGGCCGCAGTCGCTTCCGGTGTTGAGTCAGGTCTCAAAGCGCTCCGACGCAAGGGAAGAGTTCCCGACAAAGACATAACAATTGTGGCCATGGGAGGCGACGGCGGTACCACCGACATAGGTTTTCAAGCGTTGTCAGGAATGATGGAGCGTGGTCATAAGGTCATATATGTTTGTGTGGATAACGAAGCCTATATGAACACCGGTATTCAGAGGTCATCGTCGACTCCGTTCGGGGCAACCACCACAACGTCGCCAGCAGGGAAAAACGCCCCCGCCGGGCAAATGACGTGGAAAAAAGACATGGTAGCCATAGCGGCGGCTCATGGAATCCCTTACACGGCAACAGCGTGTCCTTCCTTTTTCACTGATCTTCAGAAAAAGGTTCAAAAGGCAAAGGAAATCCAAGGTCCTTCTTATATACACATTTTGTCTGTTTGCCCGACCGGATGGCGAATTCAACCCAACAAGGCCATTGAATACGGGCAACTTGCGGTTGATTCAGGCGTTTTTCCACTTTATGAAGTTGAACAGGGAATATGGAAACTGAACCGCAAACCTAAAGAACTCAAACCGGTGTCCGAATACTTCAAGGGACAGGGACGGTATCGCCACCTTGATGAAAGTCTGACCACGGAGATTCAGGAGAAGATTAATAGTAGATGGAAGAAGCTTCTTGATCAGTGCGGCGAGAAAACAGAGAAATAATTCTCAAGGCCCGGAAACAAAAAAGGTCGGTTCAAAATGAGCCGACCTTTTTCAATTTCTAACGAGGCCTAATCGTCGTCATCCTCATCCCCCGGCCATTCGAGGAAAGGTTTCTTCTGGTCGACCATTGCGTTGACCATCAATTCCACCATACCAGTGTACCAGATTCCGGTTTTTTCAAAAACCTCATAGCTCTCGAGCATGTCTCTAATCTGACCTTTACAGTTTGAGCATGGAGCGCAAACCATCTTTCTAATCGACGGGTCCATTTCTCCCTGAAACGCGTTAAGAATTTGACTCAATTTCTTACGGCCGGAGACAAGGCGTTTCCAATCAGGGAAGTTTCCGGAACTCATGATAGCAAAACCGGAACCACCGCCACAGCAATAGTTTTCTACTCCATGTGGCTCCATTTCTCTGAATCGTCCAGGAGGGAATATGGCGTTCAGAACTTCTCTTTGAGGCTTCACAATACCCATTAGTCGGACGACATTACAAGGATCGTGCAATGTCACAGGGAAGTCATTCTTGGACGGGTCGAACTTGATCTTTCCTGATTTGACGATTTCATTAAGAAGCGTGTAGGAACTTTCACGAGGTATCATTTGCGCGCCAGGTAGAAGCCTGTCGGCAATAACCGAGAGGGCCTTATGGGCGTGCCCGCATTCTCCGATAACAATCTTCTTGACCCCTAGGTCACGAGCTATTTCCAGGTGCTTTAAAGCCACACGGGCAAACTGGACGTCATCATACCAGAGCCCGTAATTGACAGCGTCATAGCCTGCCAACTCTGTGGACAGAGTATAATCTATGCCGGCGGCGTCGAAAAGTATGGCGAACGCCATGGGATTTTCAGGCCATGCCATGAATTCGCCGGCATTGTGAATCAGAAGAATCTCAGCTCCTTTTTTGTTCAAAGGAATCTTGATTTTCTTACCCGTTTTTTCTTCAATATCGTCCTCGAGGTACTCAATGATGTCGGCTACAGCCGCCGTAGTCATTCCGGTGCTGGATCCGAATTTCAGATGTTTTACAGATCCCTTTTCATGAATCTCAGGTCCTGCAATTCCCATTTCCTGGCTGAAAATCTTTCGGAGTTCATGATTCATCAGACCGTTGTCAACACCAACCGGGCACACGGACGCGCAGCGTCTGCAGAGTGTGCATCTATAAGATAATTCCGCAAGCCTGGCTACGGTATCCCAGTTCAGATCTATGTCGTGGCCTCTGAAATGGGCCAGGATATTTCCACCTTTGCTCAAATATTTCTTTGCTATCTTACGCACAACATCAGCCCGGAAAGTCGGTCTGTATATGTCTTTTCGCCCGCTCATTTCGAAGGCGGGACAAGCGTCTGCGCATGTTTGGCACTTGGCGCAGTATTCCATTGATAGCATGAGAGGCTGAAGGAAGGTCCAGTTATTCTCCTTGGTCATCAGCTTTCCTAAGCCGCTCAAAAACGCTTTTACAAGACGCTCTTCCTCTTCCGGGGTTTCGGGTTTGGGAAGAGTCAAAGCGCTTACGCCATCCAGGGAATGTTCCCATTTCTTTTTCTGCTCTTCCTTTAGAGGAGTTATCGGGGTTTCTTCATAATTCTCATACGGGTAGGGCAGGGGAGGCAGGTCCTCAGTATTTATAGTGACAAGTTGCTCTGTTTTCTTGGATATTTCTTCGGGTCTCATATTGGATCCTCCAATTATTTCTGATCTTTGTTTTCCCAAGGGTTGCTGGTGGCAACGTCAGCCCAATTCTTTTTGCCTCCCTCAGCCCCAACATGCGCCGCAGCCCAGGTAACGGGGTAGGCAAGATATTTCTTTATTTTGGAATCCATACCGGCGTCACCTTTGTTGGGATCATCATCCCACTTGACTTTGTCCCACATGAAATATTTTGAAACCATGTGTGTCATATGGGTAAACGGGAAGTAAGCCCAAAAACCGATGAACAGTAACAAATTCACAACATGAATCGCTCCCATGGGTTCAGTCATTGGGCCGAACGTTATCAGGCTTTGAAAGAAAGCTCTTGAAACTAGGAACCCTGGATCCTGGAGCCATACGATGAAACCCGTAACGAATAATAATCCAAGCCATATCAGATTCATGAAATCGATTCCGGCCGATACATCCGCCAGGCCTGAGTCTGTCATGCGTTTCACTGTGAGTCCAACAACTCCTATGGTTCCTAGAATGTAACCTGGAACAGCGAAAACGGTTGTCAGTGATTGAAGTAAGCTTGCCAACGCTGAGTTTTCAGGCGCCATTCCGAATATTTGGACAAGCGCTCCCAGCCCGAGAAAAACTAGTCCGCCAATGCAGAGATACAGTCCCATATGGAAAGGGAAGGACCAATACCACAGTGATCTGTTATCTTCGTGCAAAGCCCTGATGAAAAGTATTTCCGGGACCATAAATCTGTACTGAGCCATGTGGTCTATGTGGCGAGTCTTCTTCCAATGGTCTATTTCTTCATAAAATGACCCACCCCATTCCTTGCCCTCATGGGGTATTGGATATAGTTCCCACCGTACATGCATCGGCATCGTCGCATATTTCAACAGTTTTGCGGCGAATCCGATCACGAAAACCAGGCCACTCAAATAAGTCAAGATCTGCAAAAAGCCCATCTCAGCGCTCCTTTTTATGATTATGATTTAATCTTTGCCGGGTGTCGGTTTAGAAAGATATCGAACTTATTGATTAACATGTTCTTTATAATTCTGCTAGATGTTTCGTGTCAAAATGTACAATTTTCCGGAGTCGAAGTTTACGTGAGATTCTCCCGAAATGTCCCACACTGCGTTGTCTATCAGAATCTGGAATTGAATCAGGTCAAATGCTCGGATCGTCGAAGCAAAGCCCTTCACTTAGCTCTTCAAAGCTTTTAGTGAGGCCATCTGCTACTGATCCATCCCTTCCATTCCAGAATCGCGAGTTCCTTGTTCCTGTTTCTCCACATTTTTGAGATCAATTTCAGGAAGTGGCTCGTCGGCGAAATCAGCCCTGAAAAACTTTGCTACCCAATCACGGCCCCATGGGTCTTCCTCGAGAAAGGATCTCAAGTCCGTCACGCCTCCAAGATTACGAAGTTCAGCCCAACCATCATTTTCAAGCATCAGTGTTAATTCTTCAGGCGCGTTATCAGACCAGTCCACAAAATAGGGAGAATGGGAACTCATAAGTATTTGTTTATTCGGATTATCGTTCGCATAGCGATGCATCAAACCATAGAGCGCTCTGAGACGGTTAGGATTGAGAAATGTTTCCGGCTCTTCGATAAAAAAAATTCTCGGTTGATCCGGCAAATGAAATAGAGTGCAAAGCGCCAAAAAAACAAGAAATCCGTCTGACAACTGGGGTCCAACAAAATAGCCTGTTTTGCTTTTTTCCTCAACGCCTATGCCTACCTGACCAGGATCCCCGAGGTGTGGAGTGAAAATTCTCTTGATCCCGGGAACCGCTCTTTTGACCTCCTGAATGGTTTTATGGAAATTTTCCGGATAATTTTTTTCAAGATAATAAATCACGGCTGCAAGATTTTCACCGGTATGATCCAAAAGATAGGAATCCTGAACCTGGGAGGGTTTTTTGATTAGGTCTGGAACAAATCGATATCTTTTTATTTTTGACAGGAATTGAGCTACAGATCTGATTCTCTTTTCGGCGTCGTTCCACGCATGCCCCTTCCTCATCTGGGCCATCTTCGATTCTCTAGCTTTCACGTCATTAATTGTAAAGAGTATTTCACCTTGAACTTCCTGAAGTGTTTCTTCCTTGATCAGATACTCATTTCTTCTTATTTCGGAAAAAATCAGGCGATAGGTGTAATTTATTCCTTCTACTTCCAAGGTTATCTCAAAGTTGAGATCAATGTCTTGATTGTCTACCGTATCTCTCGGCTTTCGACTCAAAGTCTGCCGAAAGGTAAAAGGACCTGGACCGAATGCGCTGCTGAAAGGACCCGAAGACAGAAAACTCAACATGAGCAGGAAATTGCCCAAATTTGACTTCCCTGTTCCGTTCGGCCCAATAAATATGTTCAGGGGCTTTACTTCAAATTCGGCTTCCTTGAAGTTTTTAAAATTCCTGATTCGAATACTCTTGATCATAACTGGAAAGAGCCTTTCTGAAAAAAGTTTTAGTACTTGCGTCGAAACACTTCAACCTCCATAAATTCGCACGATCAGACGCGTCACAAAAAGTTCACTACGCCTCTGCGAGGGTCATGAATCATCAAACAAAAAAGATTTATCGCGGCGCCGAGTCCTGACTCAAAAAAAGAGATGCGACACGCGCCTTATTATAATTTGGTTTTGTAAAATCCTGTGTTCGGAAAGGGCAGGGTCTAACTTACCGTCCCTGCCCGCGCTAAATAATTGGACCCCACGAAAGGCGCCAATATTAGATCATTTTTCTTCCAGGCCCGACGAGATCCAACTCATCATTGACCTTAATTCGCCGCCTACTTTCTCAATCGGATGTTCTTCTCCGAGTTTTTCTTTGGCCCTAAAAACGGGTCTGCCGGCGGCATTCTCAAGAATCCACTCTTTAGCGAATTCACCTGAACGGATCTCATCTAAAATCTTTTTCATTTCCTGTCGTGTTTGCTCTGTCACAATTCTGGGGCCTCTTGTCAAGTCCCCATATTCGGCTGTATTACTAACTGAATAACGCATCCTCCCTATCCCGCCCTCATAAATCAAGTCAACTATTAGCTTTAATTCATGAAGACATTCAAAATACGCTATTTCAGGCTGATAGCCAGCCTGGGTCAATGTCTCAAAACCCGCCTGAATCAGAGCTGTAACGCCACCGCACAACACAGCCTGTTCTCCAAACAAGTCCGTCTCGGTTTCTTCACCAAAACTGGTTTCTATCAGCCCCGCTCTTGTGGCCCCAATCGCCCTGGCGTAAGCCATGCCGACTTCTCTACATTCTCCGGTGGCGTCCTGATATACCGCAAGCAAAGCCGGCACGCCGAAACCAGTCTTATACATTCTGCGGACCAGGTGCCCAGGCCCTTTAGGAGCCACCATGAAAACATCCACATCGGACGGCGGTTCTATCTGACCAAAATGAATGTTGAATCCGTGAGCGAAAACCAAAGCCTTCCCCTTGCCTAGATTCGGCTGGATTTTTTCCCGATACACAGCGGCCTGGAGTTCGTCAGGAACTAGAATCATTATAATGTCGGCCTGTTTTGTGGCCCTATCGACTTCCATCACTTCCAGACCGTCCTGATTGACTTTATCCCATCTACGGCTCGATCTATGCAATCCAACAATAACTTTTACGCCGGAATCGGACAGATTGAGGGCATGCGCGTGTCCCTGGCTGCCATAGCCAATAATGGCGACTGTTTTGCCCTGTAAAAAAGAAGGATCCGCGTCCTGATCATAATAAATTTTTGCCAAAGCTCTTCTCCATTATACTAAATAATCTAATTCAAACTTAACTTATTCATTCTAGCTTATTCATTCTAACAAAAACATCATTGGTCATCAATACTCGAAAACATTTTCTAACTAATGCCTCTGAGGCAAAAGCAGGACTCGCTCATTTATCTCTGTCAGCCTTAAAAACATGAGTGGGCGGCTCTATCAGGACCGTGGTGTCCGGAGGGGCGGAAGACGTAAGCCAGACATTTCCGCCTATAACAGACCGAGCGCCAATTACAGTATCTCCTCCCAATATGGTCGCCTGAGCGTATATCGTCACATCATCTTCTATAGTAGGGTGCCGTTTGCGACCTCTTAACGCGTTTCCTCCCTCAGAACCTCTGGGAACGGACAATGCGCCGAGGGTTACCCCCTGGTAGATTCGGACACGGTCTCCTATGTAGGTAGTTTCTCCAATGACTACACCGGTACCGTGGTCAATAAAGAATTCCTTCCCTATTGTGGCTCCAGGATTAATATCTATACCCGTTAATGAGTGAGCGTGTTCCGTCATGATTCTGGGCATCAGGGGGATATTTCTGAGAAACAATTCATGAGCCACCCTGTAAACAAAGATAGCGTACAAACCTGGATAGGAAAAAACAATTTCATCAAGGCTCTTGGCGGCCGGATCTCCATCAAAATGAGCTTTTACATCAAGAGATAGAGCCCATCTCAAGTCTGGAAGTTTTTCCATGAACAGCACAGCCTCTTCTCGCCCTTTCTGAATGCATTTTACGCAAAGACTGTCAGTCCTCCGACACTCGTGTCTGATGCTCCTGGATAATTGGGCGGACAAAGCCTCATAAAGTTCCGTCAATTCATAGCCGAGATGGTATTCGAGAGTCGAAGCGCTTAGCTCTTGTCTTCCGAAAAAGCCCGGAAACAGCACATCCTGAAGAATTCCCAGGATGCGAATGATCTCGTCCTTGGAAGGGATTAGCGCGGCGCCCACGTGATCTACTGTCTTGTCATCACTGCATGACCTCACCATGGCCTCGATTACGTTTCGAATTCGCTTTTCCTGCTCGGGGATCAAATGATCCTCCTCGAATTCACAAATGTTGTCGCTATCTTCCTTGTTAAAAATGGCGCCGGACATATTAAACTGCCTTTCTGAAGTGGGGTGGGTAGAAGTTGAGTTTTTGTTTGCAGGTTCAGGTATGCGATGATTTTTCCTGGAAAGCTTTTCAGGATAACAATATACTGGAGGCTGTATGGCTTCCGAACGGCACACGGGGCATCGACCCGGGGTTGTATGCCTGTCTCTTTTCTTGAAAATGAATCCGCAGTCCAGGCAGCGCGCCGGATCGCCTATCACACTTCGGCCGGTATGCAATGATTTCTCGATATGAGGTAGATGAAGATACACCTCTTTCTCCGGAATCCCCAAAAACCGAGAAATGTCCTTGGCCGTTATAGGTCCCTGTCGCAGCAAATCAATGATTCGGCGCCTGATAGTCAGTTCGCTCCTCCTTGTGGAGCTTTATTAAGCCTTTAAACTTGACAAGTATACTTAATTTCATAGAGGATAACCTTTCTGGAGAGCATTCGGCAAATTTTTTCCTGTACCTTTAATTACAAACAGGGAGGAGACGATTATGGCCCAGAGGTCTCTAAACAAAGCTCTTCTTCTGGGAAATGTTGGTAAGGACCCTGAGGTTAGATACACCGGGGCGGGAAGAGCGGTCGCGACTTTTTCGCTCGCCACTTCCCAAAGATGGAAAGATCAAGAAGGAAACGACCAGGAGAAAACAGAGTGGCATAGAATAGTCGCTTGGGGACGCCTCGGAGAAATCTGTGGGGAATTCCTGAGCAAGGGCAAACAGGTATATGTCGAGGGACGCATACAGAGCAGAGAATGGGAAGACCAGGACGGCAAAAAACGAGTCACCGTCGAAATTGTGGCCAATGACATAATCTTGCTTGGAGGTAACGCTCCTGGACCCTCCAGGACATCCGAAGACGCGGGCAGGAAAAGCCATTCATCCGCCGGCCCAACGTCCGGCGGAGGCGCAAAGCAGAAGACAGATGACAAATCAGGTTATTATCCTTCCGCTCCGGAGGATGACATTCCCTTCTAGGGATAAGGCGCCACAGTAATATTTTCTGAGCCTGGAAGATAAGGAGGACGGTTTATGCCGGAGTGGTTTTTCCGAAAGAATTTGACCGGAATACTGCCCTTCATTTTATTCGGTTTTTTCTGGGTATTTGTTTCAAGCGCAGGAGCTTTCAATGAGGCTCCCGGTCTTTCGAAGGAAGTAAAAACCGGAACTCTGCCGCCGATTGAGAAACGACTTCCTCCTGAACCCGTAGTGGTGAGTCCCTTTGATAGGATAGGTCATTACGGGGGAGTATGGCGCCGCGCTTACACTGGTCTTTCGGATCTGGTCGGCGTTCGTAGAATTTTGTATGAACCGCTAGTCAGGTGGAACCCTGAATTCAAAGTCGCTCCGAATTTGGCCGAAAAGTGGGAAGTAGACGAACAGGGCAAACTCTATACATTTTATCTTGTGAAGGGAGTTAAATGGTCCGATGGAGAACCTTTCACAGCCGACGATATCCTCTTCTATTTTGAAGACATTCTGTTTAACAAAGAACTGACGTCCTCAATTCCCACATGGCTGTCGCCCGACGGAAGCGCTCCGAAAGTCACCAAAATAGACGACTATACCTTCAGTATAGAATTTCCTAAGCCGTACAGCGTCTTTTTGCAGGAACTGGCCTGTCCGTACGCCATGGAGCTTGTAACCAAGCCGAAACACTACCTGAGAAACTTTCACAAGAAATACGCCGACCCCGAGAAGCTTAATCAATTGATAAAAGAACGACGTGAAAGCAGTTGGGTCAAGCTTTTTCACGATGTCTCGAACCTCAGGCACGCAATGTTCGTAAGCAAGAAATACCCTTCCCTGTGTGCGTGGATCACAAAAATTCCCGCTCCCGCCAAAAGGTTTGTGATGGAAAGAAACCCATATTACTGGAAAGTGGATCCTGATGGGAATCAATTGCCATACATAGACAAGGTAGCTAACGATTTGGTGGCTGAAGCCAAAACGATCGTGCTCAAAGCGATAGCGGGTGAGATCGACATGCAGGGACGCCATCTCGGAAGCATGCAGAACACGGTTCTGTTGCTTGCCAGCGTAGGTAACGGCAATTTCAGACTTGTCCCGAAGACGCTGTCAGCGTCGGTCGGTATTTTGTTGGCTCCGAATATTAATCATAAGGACCCTGTCATGAGAAGCGTTTTTTCTGACAGGAGATTCAGAATAGCGGTTTCTCACGCCGTCAATCGAACAGAAATCAATAAAATCGTCTGTAGGGGAAAGGGGATTCCGAGGCAAGCAGCGCCCTTGAAGGAGTCAGAATTCTATAATGTGTCTTATGAGAACGCTTATCTGGATTTTAATCCTGACAAGGCCAACGAGCTATTGGATGAAATGGGACTCAAGAAAAATAGAGCAGGAAAGCGAACCCGACCTGACGGCCTACCTCTGCAAATTTCCCTGGACGTTGTCACCACAATGCCGGGCTGGGTGGATAGCGCCGAAATAGTAGCGTCCAATCTCAAGCAGGTTGGAATCGACACCGAAGTCAAGGCTGAGACCATGGAATTATTCAGACAGCGAACACAAAACGCTGTTCACGACATTGCTCTATGGCCTGGAGATGGTGGACTGGAATGTCTGCTTGACCCCAGATGGTACTTTCCATACAGTTCGGAAAGTCTCAACGCTCCCTTGTACGGCCAGTGGTTTCAAAGTGACGGAGCCAAGGGTGAAGCCCCTCCTGAAGATATAAAAGAACTTGCAGGCATATATGATGAAATTCTCAGGACCGTTTCTAAAGATAAGCAAAAAGAATTGTTCGAAAAGATAATAGCAGCCGACGAAAAAAATCTGTGGGTTATCGGTCTTGTTCAGGATCCGCAGGATTATTATGTGGTTTCAAAAAGAATGTTCAATTTGCCTAAGAGAGATCTGCAAAGCTGGATATATCCAAATCCGGGGCCGATTCATCCGGAACAGTTTTCCTTTGAACTGAAGAAGTCCGGCGCTCGATAAAGTAATGATTGATACAGCCTCTGGAGCTTGCGCTGAGACGTTGGGAAAAGATGACAAAGGGGAAATATTGTGTTTGCATACATAATTCGGCGCATCCTTATGATGATTCCTACCCTGATCGCAATATCAATAATTTCGTTTGTGATAATCCAGTTGCCCCCTGGCGATTTTCTTACGACCTATGTGTCGCAATTAAGCGCCAGTGGCGAAACTGTGGACCAGGCCGAACTGGAGTCTTTGAAAACCCGCTTTGGCCTGGATCAGCCAATGTACATGCAATATTTCAAATGGGCCTGGAACTTTATTCACGGCGATTTTGGACACTCTTACGAATGGAACAAACCAGTCTCTGAGTTAATTGGTGAAAGGCTCAGTCTAACAATAATCATATCTACGTGCACACTTTTGTTTACCTGGGCCGTGTCCGTTCCAATAGGAATTTATTCCGCTGTTCGTCAATATTCGTGGCTGGATTACGCTCTTACTGTCTTTGGTTTTATCGGGCTGGCGACCCCCAATTTTCTATTGGCTCTCGTTCTCCTGTGGGTTTCTTACGCCTATCTGGGGTTAAGCATAGGGGGACTGTTTTCTCCGGATTACGCTGAGGCCCCATGGGGCGTAGCAAAATTTCTGGACTTGTTGAAGCATCTCTGGGTTCCGGTAGTCATAGTCGGGTTGGCGCATACCGCCAAGTTCATCAGGATAATTCGCGGAAACCTCCTTGATGAGTTAAGGAAACCATATGTGGTTACGGCTCGCGCCAAGGGTCTTTCAGAGATTCGTCTGATTCTCAAATACCCTGTTCGGGTCGCCATTAACCCGTTGGTAAGCACAATCGGCTGGACAATTCCTGAACTGGTATCAGGCATCGCCATTACAGCGGTGGTGTTGAATTTGCCGACCACGGGCCCACTTCTCTTGAGCGCTCTAATGAGTCAGGACATGCAGTTGGCGGGGACATTTATAATGATGTTGAGCAGTCTAACGGTCGTGGGGACGCTGATTTCGGACATCCTCCTGGCATGGGTGGATCCCAGAATACGGTTCGGAGCGCGCGAGGGACTATGAAACAGGATCCTATAAGCGCGAGGCAGCAAAAGTATCTCAACGCTTCGGCAAGACAACTTATCTGGTGGCGTTACAAGAAACACACACTTGCCATGATAGGACTGGTCTCGATCTGCGGCATGTATTTCACAGCATTTTTCTGTGAGTTTCTGGCGCCGTATAACAAGGACACAAGACATTTAGAAGCCATCTACGCTCCCATGACGAAAGTTCATCTATTCGAGGAAAACGGCTCCTTATGTTGGCCGTTTGTGCGACAATCGTATCTCGAACTGGATATGGTCAAGAACCAGGCGTACGTAAGAGATGTTCCAGGCACTCACTTCCCGATAAAATTTTTGGTGAAAGGTGACCCCTACCATTTCTGGGGTGAATGGGAGTGGGACAGACATTTGTTTGGGGTAGACCACCCGGGGACGCTATTTTTGTTCGGCGCCGACAGAATGGGTAGAGATGTCTTTTCTCGTTGCCTTTACGGAACCAGGATTTCACTGTCAATAGGCATGATAGGCGTTATGTTCAGCCTTTTCCTGGGAGTGACCCTCGGAGGCGTGTCAGGATACTTCGGGGGCTGGTCGGACGGAATAATACAGAGAATTATAGAGGTAATCCGCTGTTTCCCAAGCATACCTCTATGGATGGGGCTGTCCGCCTCAATGCCGCCACATTGGCCTGCTCTCAAAGTCTACTTCGCCATAACCATTATACTTTCGCTCGTCGGTTGGACTGACCTGGCCCGAATGGTACGAGGGAAACTCATGGCTTTGAGAGAAGAAGAATTCGTTTTGGCCGCCAAATTCATCGGGGCTTCAGACGCCAGGATAATTTTCAAACATCTGCTCCCTTCATTTACGAGCCATATCATTGTTTCCGTGACACTGGCCATTCCCGGGATGATACTGGCGGAAACAGCGCTGTCCTTCCTTGGGATCGGACTCAGACCCCCGATCACCAGTCTCGGGGTGCTGCTTAAAGAGGCTCAGAATGTCACTACAGTGGCCCTGTATCCCTGGTTGTTGATACCAGTCCTTTTCGTGATAATCATCGTGCTTTCATTCAACTTTGTTGGAGATGGCCTGCGTGACGCTGTTGATCCGTATTCGAGGTAATTTTTAATGGGACCGATCTTGGAAGTAGAGAACCTGGGTGTTCATTTTTTCCTCGACGAGGGTGTGGCCCGAGCGGTAGATGGCGTTAGTTTCTCTCTGGGGCCGCGAAAAACGCTTGGAATAGTGGGGGAGTCAGGTAGTGGGAAAAGTGTTATAGGCCTTTCAATTTTGCGGATTGTTCCTGCTCCGGGTCGCATTGTAAATGGGAAAATCTGGCTGGATCTGAATGGAGGGGATGGACAGGAAAACAGGCTGGATCTTGTGACGCTTAATCCAGGAGGCTCCGCGGCTCGAAGTATACGTGGAAAAGACATTACAATGATTTTTCAGGAGCCCATGAATTCTTTCAGCCCAGTGCACACTGTTGGTTCTCAAATCATGGAAGCTTTGACGCTGCACGAGGATGTATCTCACCATGAAGCCCGTAACAGGGCCGTAGAAATGCTGAGTAGGGTGGGTATTCCACAGCCTGAAAAGCGGATCGACGCTTACCCCCATCAGTTATCCGGAGGTATGAGACAACGGGCGATGATTGCCATGGCTTTGATGTGCAATCCTCGTATACTCATAGCGGATGAGCCCACCACCGCCTTGGACGTGACCATTCAGGCCCAGATTCTGGCCCTCTTGAAAGACCTGCAGGAAGAATTTGGTATGGCTATCCTGTTCATCTCACACAATCTTGGGGTTATAGCCGATATTAGTGATGATGTGCTGATCGTTTATGCCGGCAGGGTCATGGAACAGGCGCCGGTAGATGTTATTTTCAAGGACCCGCTTCATCCATATACAAAAGCGCTTCTTAGGTCAGTGCCGGGAATTGATACACCGGTAGGAACTGAACTGGCCACAATAGAGGGATCTTTGCCCGACCCGATGTCCACAATTATCGGCTGTCCGTTTTGGGGCCGATGTCAGGAGTGTGGTGGATCAACGGTGTGTCGTGACAATCCTTATGACTTGAACCAGGTAGGAGATAGGCACTTTGTCGCTTGCCCACGAATGTGTCTCAACATGTGAGGTGTTTGTTTGACTGAAACTGGGCCTTTACTGGAAGTCAAGAATCTGAAGAAACACTTTCCTATCCATAAAGGAGTGTTTCGAAAAATAGCAGGGCACGTCAAAGCTGTTGATGGAGTAAGCTTCACGGTAGATCCGGGTGAAACTCTTGGTCTGGTTGGAGAATCCGGATGTGGAAAAACCACAGTAGGGCGAATGATCATGGGAGCTTATCGGCCTACTGGAGGCGAGATCTGGTTTCAACCCCCGAACGGGTCTCCAAGAGTGGATCTCGCGTCTTTGACCCCAAATCAAATGAAGCCATATCGTCCGTTCGTCCAGATGGTTTTTCAAGATCCCTTCGCATCTCTCAATCCAAGGATGACAGTCCGGGAAATTCTCGGCGAACCGCTGGTTGTAAACAATGTAGCGAAAGGGGCTGAACTGGAAGGGCGTGTTAGAGAAATGGTCGAAATGGTTGGCTTGAAAGTTCAGTATCTGAACAGATACCCTCACGCTTTTTCAGGAGGTCAGCGGCAGCGAATAAGTTTCGCCAGAGCCTTGGCCCTTTATCCCCGCCTGCTCGTCGCCGATGAACCGACATCAGCCCTGGATGTGTCTGTCCAGGCCCAAATAGTGAACCTGGCCATGGACATCCAAAGGCAAATGGGAATCGCATACCTGTTTATTTCACACGATCTGGGGCTCATAAGGCATTTAAGCAAGAAAATATTGCTCATGTATGTTGGACGAGTAGTAGAATACGCCCCCGCCAATGCTCTTTTCGATAGACCACGACATCCCTATACCGAAGCTCTAATGTCCAATGTCCCCAGCACACGACCTGAATTGGTGGGTCGAAAGATAATACTTAAAGGAGACCCGGCTGATCCGATTAATCCACCTTCAGGTTGTTCATTCCATCCAAGGTGCCTTTACGCTCAAAAAATTTGTTCAGACGAAGAACCGCAACTTCGGGAAATTGGTTTGAGTCATTTTGCTGCGTGTCATTTTGCTGAATCGCTTGATTTGAGAGGTTGCGATGCATTGGGTTGTGTGATCTAATCGGAGAACCAATTTAAAGCCTTGAATACAAATCCACAAAATATATTAGGATAAAGTCTTCAATTTAATTATGAAACGTCGTATCAAAAGAATTCTTGTCTACACTCACAATTCAATAGGCGTCGGCCACGCTTTCAGGACTTCAGCCGTAATAACCGGGATCAAAAAATGGCGCCCTGATATAGATTTCCTCGTAATATCCGGGACATCAGTCCCTCAAGTTTTCTTTAGGGAATGCATTGAAGTAATCAAATTACCCTCGGTGAAGCTGGACATAGATCGTAAAGACAGCCCGATGTGTTCCAGGTACCTTTCAGGCTTCGAACTCGAGAACATCTTTGATTTCCGTCAACGCCTGATACTTGCTAGTTTCGATTTCCTGCAACCGGACGCCCTAATAATCGAACACAACATGACCGGCCAAATGAGTGAGCTTATACCTCTGCTCATGAAAAAATGGATGAGAAAAGGCGGTCCGGTTGATTTTGCAGTGGCCCATATTTGTAGAGGCATAATGAAATGGGTTCCTTTGCTTAGGATTCCTTACCAGAATCCGAGACATCGCTCAGAATCCATAAACATAGGGTCTCTATACGATTTCATGTATGTGCTTGAAGATAGGAATGTTATTGACATCAACAAGGAATTCCTGGGAAGCGATCCGGAGCTTGATAAAAAGATTCATTATCTGGGAAAGATAACAAATAGAACTTCGGAAGAACTTCCGGAGAGGGAAAAGGCGCTCGAAAGATTCGGACTCCCTGACAGGCCCCTGATAGTGATATCTCTTGGCCGTAATTCCAAGGCGATGGCAGTTACGCTGCGTATTCTGGATTTTATCGACAGGTTCAACCTGAAAGCCAAATTTCAAATCGTCGTGGTTCTGGATACTTATCTTGATCCGGAATCGAGTTCCACAATTCTTTCCCATCCTCTCGGCCATGGAGTCCGGTTCCTGGGATTTACGCTGGATCTCGTGGATCTTTTCAATCAGGCTGATCTGGTAGTTTCCCGCGCTGGTTACAATACAGTTAACGAGATACTTTTGACTGGGGTAAAAGCGGTCATAATCCCAGAAAGCCATGGATCCGGAGAACAAGAACAGCGAGCCAGGAGCGCTCCGGCGGGCAACATTGTCATAATGGATGAAGATGAGGTTCTTGAAACGGAATTTGGACCCAGGATAATCAATTTTCTCGAGACCGGCTCAAGAGCCGCTCCTTGTAAATTTGACAAATACGCCATAGGGAAACGTATCATCAAAGATCTGGAAGGTTGGAGAACCTCTCCATTAAAGTCAGTCTGAACGCGACTTTCATTCCTTCAGCCCCGTTAAGGGTAGATCCCCCTAATCAATATGGCGTCTGATATCCTCTGGATAGCAAGGATTTGGGCGGCTTCTCTATTAGAAACATCGAACCGCTTCGAAGCCTCGATCACGCTTTCGAAGGCCTTGGTCATCAAATACTGAAGTTTTAAGTTAATTTCTTCTACCGGCCAGAAAAAAGACTGAAGGTCCTGAACCCATTCCAGGTAGCTCACGGTTACTCCGCCCGCGTTACACAACACATCCGGTATGACAAATACCCCGTTGCTGTTGATAATTTCATCAGCCTCCGGCGTGGTAGGACCATTAGCGCCTTCCGCCAGTATTTTGGCTTTTATTTTGGAGGCGTTATGCGATGTGATCTGGTTTTCAACTGCGGCCGTGATCAAGACATCACAATCCAAAGTGAGCAAATCCTCATTTGAAATAAAATCCTGCTCCGAAAAACTCGTTACGGAACCACCTTCTTCGATGTGTCGCGAGACGTCTGAAGGATCGATTCCGTTCGATCTGCAGATCCCGCCCTTCGATGAACTTAATGCGATGACTTTCATTCCCAGATCGTGGGCCATGCGAGCCGCCACTGATCCGACGTTTCCAAAGCCTTGAATGGCCACAGTAGCTTTTTCGCGACTTATTCCACTGAGCTTAAGCGCTTCAAGTATGCAAAAACCTACACCACGACCGGTCGCTTCCGTCCTTCCCAGCGATCCGCCAATTTCTACGGGTTTACCCGTGACAACCGCAGGGATCGAGAAACCGCGATGCATGGAATACGTATCCATTATCCATGCCATAATCTGAGGATTAGTTCCTACATCAGGCGCAGGGATGTCGCTTTCCGGTCCCATCAAGACACTGATTTCAGTTGCGTATCTTCGAGTGAGGCGTTCCAGTTCGCGCTGGGACAACTGCTTGGGATCGACGATTACTCCGCCCTTGGCTCCGCCATAGGGGAGATTCATTAAAGCGCATTTCCACGTCATCCACATCGCAAGGGCTCGAACTTCATCGAGTGTCACACCTGGGGCGTACCTGATCCCGCCTTTGGTCGGTCCCCTCACCACAGAATGGTGTACCCGGTAGCCTCTAAAAATGACTATATGCCCATTGTCCATCATGACGGGGAAATTTACGGACAACTCACGCTTCGGACATCGAAGCATGTCAATGACTCCCCGTTTCAGATTCAGATGAGATACAGCCTTGTCAAATTGCGTTAACGCGTTCATATACGGATTGTCTTCGCCTGTTTTCTTAGGCAAAGTTCCGGAATTGTTAATTGCGCAAGGTGGGCCCGGATTTTCGGACGCTTCCGGATTAGAGCTTCGGTCCATTCTTGATTACCCTCGTAATGCCGCCATGCATGAACACGGAACAAACTTCGGACGTTCAGATCATATATTCAGATTCTTGTGCGATTGGCTAACAAATTCTTGGAAGAAGTTCGCCCGAAGGTTCTGCAAGAATTCTTGATCCGCCGATTCTGGTTTTTATTACAACTCTCGGTTTTGTCTCCGAAGTCATCGTCCCTATGGCGCAAGCTTGAGACGCTTGAGGACAATCTTTCAGCATGTCAAACGCTTGCGCTGCGTAGCGCCCGTCAATCACTGCTACGATTTTCCCCTCATTGGCCGCTTCAAGAGGATTGATACCGAGGATTTCAGCAGCGGCTGAAACCTGTGGAGACACGGGAATCAATGTTTCATCCACAGAAACAGTCAAATTTGTCATTGTGGCAATTTCATTGAGTGTGGCGCTAAGTCCGCCCCTTGTAGGGTCACGCAGGAATTTCAACGCCCCTCCAAGCTTGAGCAATCGTTCCACAATCGGCCAGACACCCGCTGAATCGGATTTAACGTCGAAGTCGAAAGAAAACTCAGCGCGACTCAGCATCACGGCCATACCATGATCTCCAACCTGGCCGCTAACAATGATGATGTCGCCTGGCTCAATGCGGCTGGGAGTTAACTCAACGGAAGAGACTACCTTTCCTATGCCGGCTGTGTTTATGAATATGCGATCGGTAGCTCCTTTGGGCGTAACCTTTGTGTCACCGGTCACAATTTCCACACCGCAGGTATCGGCGGCGGAAGACATAGAGTCGAGGATTCTTGTTAGATCGTCCATGGGGAACCCTTCTTCGAGGATCAAACCCACGGACAAAAAGGTGGGTCTTGCCCCTGAACATGCAAGATCATTACATGTTCCGTGGACCGAAAGTGATCCTATGTCTCCACCCGGGAAAAAGATCGGCGCTACCACGAAAGAGTCTGTCGTAAAAGCAATTTTATCCCCAAAGTCCGACAACACTACTGAATCCGCCAGGGCGGCAAGTTTCCCTCGATTGAGCCTGGGGAGAACCAGGTCGCGAATGAGTCTCCCAGACATTTTCCCGCCGCCACCGTGGGCGAGGGAAATGGATTTTCCGTTAGATCTAGGCGTCAATAGAAACCCCTCCGTACTTATAATAAGCCGCGCATGTGCCTTCTGATGAAACCATGCAAGGACCAACCGGTTCTTCCGGAACGCATTCCCTCCCAAACAGCCCGCACTGATTTGGAGTCAGTTCTCCCGTGAGAATCCTGGCGCACTTGCAGCGTGGGTCATCCGGCTCTTCCTGAACCTCGACGTTAAACCGGTTCAAGGCGTCAAACTCTTCGTAGGGGGATTTGAAGGCAAGACCGCTGCCAGGTATCAATCCCAGGCCCCTCCATGAAGCGTCGGAGGGTTCAAAGATCTCATCTATCAATGCCCGGGCAAAGATATTACCCTCCTGGCGAACCACGGTTTTGTAGTTGTTCTCGATCTTCGGTTCCTTATTAATGGTCATACGGACCAGGCTTCTAAGAGCCAGGAGTATGTCCAGTCCTTCGAAGCCGGCGATGACGCCTGGTTTTGAGTATTCCGAAGCGAGGTATTTATAAGAATCGGCCCCAATTATGGCTGAAACATGACCAGGTAACAGGAATCCGGTCAAATCTTTCTGAGAAGCCAGCATTTTCAGAGGTTGGTGGATAGTCTTGAAAGCCGGCAATACAAAAAGATTTTGCACGTTTCTCGCCCGGGCGGTTTTCACTGTGGCCGCCACAGTGGGAATGGTTGTTTCGAACCCTATGCCGAGAAAAACCGCAGGCTTAGGCGCAACCTGAATGGCAATATCTATTGCGTCCATAGGCGAGTAAACCACCCTGACCATGCCGCCCTGGGATCTGAAATCAGCCAGGGAGCCCGAAGATCCGGGCACCCTGATCAAATCTCCGAAGGTCACCAGGCATACCCCTAGCTCCTTTCCCAAGAAGATGGACTGATCAATAAAAAGCTTTTCTGTCACGCATACGGGACACCCGGGGCCTGAGACCAGACCAAGCCGTTTTGTGAACAGGCTTTTTATGCCGGATGAATGAATCGCCATAGTATGAGTGCCGCAAACTTCCATAAACTTCATGGATCCTGGGTATTCGGACAACATGGAGTTAATGTCCGCGGCAAGTTTTTTCGCCGCGTGTTTTTCCGTTTCAACTTTCAATCTACAGCCTCATTTTTTGTAGCTTCCGCAAGCTCTTTGAACAGATCCAGCCTTATTGAGGCCTCTTCATGGTCAAGAACCTCAATGGCGAATCCAGCGTGTATTATAAGGTAATCTCCTACCTTCGCATGCGGCGCCATAGTCAGGCTAACGTCGGTTTTTACACCCCCGGCGTCCACTTTTCCAACGCCGGGACCGGATATTTCAACAAGTACCATTGGTATGGCCAAACACATGAATCACATCCTCACAAGACCGGAAAGGTTAATTTTCACGTAAATTTCCGCTTTGTCCAAATTTTGTTCGATTCTCTCTCAACCAGATTTCCATGCCGGCCATAGCCTGACCGATTGCTATACCGCCATCATTAACAGGAACATTACTGTGGAGTAAAACATCAAAGCCGTCCTTTTCAAGCCTTTCAGCGGCTGTTTGAACGAGTCGCTTGTTTTGAAAACAGCCTCCCGTCAATCCCACTTTTCTGTCAGGAATCAGATGTTCTAATCTTCGGACCGTTTCCGCAATCAATTCCACCACTGAGTTGTGAAATCGCGCTGCCAGCCTTGCAGGCGAAACGTCGGCCAAACTTTCTTCAGCCAGACAACGAGTCAATGAAGCCACGTCAGGTTCCAGCAATTCCGTTTCATTGAATTCTATTTTGTAAGAATAGTTATCGTTTGCGTCAGCTATAGATTCAAGCCACATCGCCGCCTGACCCTCGAAAGTTACGGGGCGCCTAAATCCCGTAAGCGCCGCGGCAGCGTCGAACAACCTGCCTGCGGACGACGTTAATGGAGTGTTTATTCCCTTTTCCCATGCTTCTAACCATAGACGGGTCTTAGCTGAAGCTGCGCCGAACAGCTTGAGGGCGCCGGCCGGGATTGTCCCTCCATTAGAGAGAGCGAGCAAGCCCGCAGCGATTCTAAGGGGCTCCCGGATCGCCATCTCGGCCCCGATCAGAGGGAATAGCCCAAGCCGCGCTACACGTTGAAAGGATGACCTGTCCGCCAGTAAAAATTCTCCACCCCATATTGTTCCATCCTCTCCATAGCCTGTCCCATCAAAAACCACAAAAAGAGCCGGACCGTCCAGTCCGTTTTCAACAAGCAAGCTGACAGCGTGAGCGTGATGATGATAGACTGGAATCAATTGTTTGTCATGCTGTTGAGCCAAACGTGAACTGAAATAACCTGGATGGGGGTCAAACGCTATGACCGATGGGGTAACCTCCAGATAATTGGTCAGTATATCAATTGAACGAGTGAAATGGTCCTGAGCTTCAGGCGATTCAAGATCTCCCACGTGTGGACCGGGTGTAATCAAGCCACGGCTGACAATCGCAGGGGCGTTTTTCAAATCCGCTCCTACGCCAAGGATTCCGGGGATCTCCACTCTATCGCCGTCTGAAAAACTTGTCGATTTCTGAAAACGAAAACTCATAGGGACATAACCCCTGGATCGTCTGAAAACCGAAGGCTTCCCTCTTATGACCCTTACGATTGAATCATCCGCTCTCAAAACGATCTGGCGATTATGAATGAGGAAGACGTCGGCGATTGATCCCAGTCGCTGCAGAGCGTCCCCGTTTTCCACAGCTATTGGTTCATCCGAGTGGTTTCCTGATGTCATTACCAATGCTGAGAGACAGTCGCTGCCCTCGAAGGAGGGGCGCCTGAACAACAAATGATGCGTTGGCGAATATGGGAGCATTACGCCCAAAGAACCGACAAAAGGAGCGACCTCCGGCGCAACTTTGGCCCCATTGGATCTAAGCAAAACTATCGGCGCCATTGCGGATGTGAGGGCCTGTTCTTCGGCCGCGTCAATTTCACAGAGTTTCCGCGCCTCTTGAAGATCTCGCGTCATGATAGCGAAGGGTTTTTCAGGCCTGTTTTTCAAGTCTCGCAACCTTTGAACGGCGTTGCTGTTATAAGCGTCAACAGCCAGATGAAAGCCGCCAATCCCTTTAATGGCCGCAATTTTACCCTGTTTCAGAAACTTTATGACCCCCATGACCGGATCATCATCGATCTCGTTTCCCGCTCTATCAACCAGTCGCATGCGAGGACCGCAAACAGGACATGAGTTGGTCTGTGAATGAAACCGGCGATCAAGAGGATTTTCGTATTCTTTGCGGCACTCATCGCACATGACGAAATCCGCCATGCTGGTCCTGTCTCTATCGTATGGGAATGATCTGACTACGGTAAACCGGGGACCGCATAGCGTGCAGGTGATGAAAGGAAACAGGAATCTTCTATCTTGAGGATCGAAGAGTTCGGAAGCGCAAGAGGGGCAAGTAGCGACATCGGGAGGGATTGGGGTAATATCTCGCTGGGTTTCCAGACTCTGCTGAATCATGAAAGACGTAGCGCCCGTAACTGATTTTTCAAATATCCGATATTCGTCTATTCGACCAGGAAAAGGCACGGACGATGGCAGTTCATCAACAAATTTTTGACATCGATCCTGGTTTCCTTCCACCTCTATGCGAACAGCCCCGGTTGTGTTCACAACCCAACCCGACAACCTGTGTTTGACAGCGAGTCTATAAACAGTAGGCCTGAAACCTATTCCCTGTAAAATTCCTTTGAGGATGATTTGTTTTCGAATGATGGGCATGAAAAAATGTTAAACCTGACGGTCCTTCCCGCCAAGCGGAAACGAGAAGGCAATTTTATTGCTCTCGAACTAAATTAACCTTTTTTGCTAATGAATGGAAGAGGCCTTATTTTATGCGATTTCATCAAAAAGCTATTGACATGATACGCATTTTTTTGAGATATAGAAGAATTGATCACGAGCGCTGGAGAAGCGCGTCTCGTCGCTTATGAATTCGCGGGAACAAAACACCGGCGAAAGGGCGAAAAATAAAAGGAGCTATTAATGGCTAATCATCCGTCAGCACTTAAAAGAATGCGCCAGAACGAGAAGAAGCGCCTAAGAAACATATCCTACAAGTCCAAAGTTAAAACGGCCGTCAAAAAATATCTCAAAGCAATTGAAGAAAAAACTCCCGAAGCGTCAATTCTTCTTAACTCTACCATGTCTCTGTTGAGTAAGGGTGTCACCAAGGGAATTTTTCACAGGAATACGGCATCGAGAACAATATCCAGGCTATCCAAAAAACTGGCCGCTTAATAGACTTCCTGGCCGGTTAGCGTTAGCCGTACCCGCGTTCCTGCCTGGCAACGCGGGGATCGATTCGCTACCAGCCACCCCCTCACGAGCCTTATCTCTCCGGGTCTCCGAGAAGGATCCAACCCGACCAGGATGGCGGCTTACCGTTAAAAGAAGAATCCATGCCGCTCGGCAATTCCCTCGGGGCGTCAGCCAGCGCCTGAATGGGCGTTTCTTTGGCCGCTACTTTTTTGAGGACAGTTGTTAGGAATGGCTGTTCTGATCCCCAGTTTGGGTCAGAATAGTTGATCAGGGTGATTCTCGATCCTGTGTAAAGCAGGGCCAGGCACGTCAGCAACGGGCCATCGCCATTTGAGTTGTCAGGATCGCGGATTTCAAACCACGCTATAGGCAAAACTGTCATTCCGGAATACATCGGCATAGAAAAAAGATTTTTTATCAGAAAACGCCTTTCGCCAGTCTTGTCCGGGGAGAAGAAAAAACAAGGCTGTTTGTCATCCATGACCAAATCCTGCACTTCCAATGGGACAGCAAGGATGGAGACCTTTTCGGAACGCGGTTTAACACTGAGAAATCTATCAACAGTCGCCGTCGGGCCGACGAACACCTCAAAATTCCTGAATATTTTTTGGACCCCTACAACTACGTCCGAAGGCCTCGGATAGACGCTGTTTGACAAAATCAGCCTTTCTATCTTTTCTCCTTCCGTAATCTTAACCGCTGCTTTCTTTTGAGGCTTGTCCGATGGGGAGTTCTCCTTGAGGCTAGCTTCAGAAACCCAGGGGATAGATTCGAATACAAGAAGATCGTTCTTGGTCGTTGATTTAGATTTGTTATTTTCCTTGACTCTCATGCCTTTTAGTATGTCGGCCGATGGGACAAAACATATCAGCCTGTCTTGACCAAACGGGCGATCCTCGGAATCCAGCATGAGCGAGAAGGGGGTATACCATAACGATCTGTCTGGAATGACCAATATGGTGGTTTTTTCTTTGGAGATTGGTGGCAGTTTTCCTATCAGGTGTCTATAAACCCGACGACAAGGCTCCTTCCATGCGTGCCCCATAAAGGTGGACTGGTCACCGGTCGAGTAATCCCTCAGTTTTTCCTGAAGATTGGAGATCGCCTTGTCTAGTTCGGCTCTGTGAATGGCAGATTGGGTATAAATAGCCTTTTCCCTGGATATCAATCCCACGACCATTCGGTCTGAAAGAAGGTTGAAATCCATAATGAGTTCATGTGGTCCCAGTGTTTCTTTTTGTATTTCCGCCAGGGTCACTGGGGAGCCTTTTTGGAACAAGGTCCAGGTAGGAGAATCCTTTTGAATTTTGCGTCTTAATTCTACAATCTGGTTCCTGAGTTCATCCTCGGTTGGTTCCGATGGATGAATAATCCTCTTCCCCTTGGTCTGGACAAGCTGGTTCAATGTTTCGCTCTCAAGTTTCATCAAGGAAGCCGGAACATCGAACGGCTCGATCAATCCGGCCTTTTTCATCGCCAGATTACGCCGGGCGAGTCTTCTTTTTTCCATAAGATGGAATATCCGGGGAGAGTTCTGTTCCTGAACATCCGAAGTTATAGGCCCCAGAATTTTGGTGGCCACTTCTTCAAAAAGAGAAAATCTCTGTTCAAGATCTTTCAGGAGAGGATGGGCCGGCGGGGTATCGTCCAGCAAATACTCAAACTGATCGATAGCGTTTCTGTATTTCAAAATGGAGTTTTCGATTTCTCCCGCAAGATATAGCCTTCTTGCCTCCCGAACTTCCCTATCAAGCTTTTCAAGCAGTTTTACATTGTCATAATCCACATTTGGTTGTGATGACGGGGATTCCTTAAACAGCCACTGATATCTCGCTTTTGGCTCTTCGTTGGTTTTGAGCAGATGGCCGGACGAGTTGGAGAATTGTTTCAGAGCCTCACCCGCGCCGGAGGCCCCCGCTACAATCCCCGGCCACTCATCGGGGTTCACGGTCATAGCCTCGGACCACGAGGGGAGCCCAATCATAATGGCTGCGCCGAGAATTATCGAAATCAAATTTGGTCCTGACATTAAAAACGAAATCTTTGTCATGAGGCACGTCACCTTTTACCCACTGTCAAACCGTTTTTGATCCGGAACATATTTTTTGGGGATACAGACTACTTTTCGCTCTCTTCGGGTTTGACAGCGTGTATCCACCACTCGTCATCTTTTTCCTGGAACCACCATGCTGAGAAATCAGTATTCATTATACTCCGGGCCAGTTGTTTTCCTTTTTCCGTCCGAAGCCTCTTGGTAGCGGTCAGTATCCATTCTCGAGAGTATGGATTGCCGAGATCTCCGAGTTCCTTGAGTTGGAGTATCATCTCAATCTGGTCAGCGTCATTGGCAAGCTGCGATTCATAAGAGGTCCTTGAATTGAATTCTTCGGTTAAGAGTCTGATTTCTTCACCAAAGGGCAAATTGGCCGTCATATCTCTCACCGCAGACTTTTCATCTGCGATCACGTATTTCTTGTTTACGTAATTGAGGTCTCCGGTCCGGGCTTCTACAAGATCATGAAACAAACACATCAAGACTACCCTGGAGGTGTCAGATTCCGCGGACATCCGGGAGAGAGTGTAACCAATCACCGCGCAGCGAAGGCTATGCTCCGCTACCGTTTCTTTTCCCGTTCCCAGGAACTGAAAACCGGATCTGGGGGTGCGTTTAAGCATCCCAACCTCAAACAAGAAATCAGCAATGGCTTTAAGCTCCAAGCATAAGCTCCTAATAACTTACTAATATATAATTACCAAGTATTTATCACGACTCATCAAAGTAATCAAGGCGATACGATTAAAAACAAGTGATAATATGTTGATAAGGTATTCAAACTAAAATATTTTGACAAGAATACCATTTGTTGGCGATAAGCAGATCATGGGCCCATGTCAATCAACATGTCAATTTGAGGAAAAGGTTCACAGAGTATGTGACTTGTGCGGGTCGGACAATTCCAGTCTTATCTTTGAAAAAGAAGGCTTTAGGCATGTTCGTTGCTGGGATTGCGGACTTGTTTTTGTAGATCCACATCTAAAATTCCACGAGCAATATCAGAGAGTTTCCGGAACCGGCGCAATGGGTGAGGATAAACTTTCAACCCGCCAGCTAAATAGAATTTGTCGGGAACTCGCGATATTTGGAAATTACCGGAAGCTAAACCAAATACTGGAAATAGGACCCGGCAAGGGCTGGTTCCTGAACACGGCGAGACTTATGGGTTGGGAGACCTGGGCAGTAGAGATCAACCATGAAGCTATTGCAAATCTTATTAATAAGGGTATCAAGAGAATAATCACATCGGGAGCGGAAAAATTCGAGGCAACCGAAGGATCATTCGATGCGATAAGACTTTGGGACGTGATTGAACATCTGGAATCTCCAAGAGCCTGTCTGCTGAGAGCATATACAAGCTTGAGACCCGGTGGCCTGTTGCGTCTTTCAACGACAAATTTCAACTCCCTGTCCAGGATGGTAAACGGACCTGAGTGGGTTTATCTGAACGGCTCTGACCATATAGTTCTTTTTGATCCGGTCACAATTGTGAAAATCCTGGAGTCGGTAGGATTCCGGAAAATCCAGGTGAGAACCAGATCCTTTAACTTGAGAAAGAAGCTGTACCACCCTGAAGAGGAACTAGAAACAGTGTTTCAACCGCTGAAGCCGTTCAGGAAATTGATTGATGAAACAATACGATTTACGAACCTGGGGCATCAAATGATTGTTAACGCTGTGAAAAACGCGTGAAAATCAATAATTTTCCTTAACGAATTTTAGAAGTTCATGTTAAAATAGAAATTTTAGCGCGTGAAAGCCGACGACGATTCGATATTTCGCCGGCTGCGCCGATAAACGAGAGATTTCGAATGACCAACGATAAAACTCCACAACCTGTTTCTCCGGAGATGAGAGCGGGTATACTCGCTGAAGCTCTTCCATATATCAGGAAGTTTAGAGGCAAACGAATCCTCATAAAATATGGCGGCAGCGCTATGACGAACAACGATCTCAAACGGGATTTTGCGGAGGATGTGGCGCTTCTGAGTTTCATCGGAGTTAAACCTGTCATTGTCCACGGTGGAGGCCCTCAAATAGGAGCGCTGTTAAAGAAACTGGGTAAAGAGAGCAAGTTTGTCAAAGGGCTTCGCGTCACTGATGAAGAGACTATGGACGTTGTCGAGATGGTCCTGGTGGCAAAGGTAAACAAGGACGTAGTCTCACTGATCAATTCATACGGCGGGCGGGCTGTTGGCATATCAGGCCGCGATGGTCAGCTCATCCGGGCAAAAAAAGCCAAGCCTGCAAGATTGGCCGGTATTGATGAGGACCTTGGACTGGTAGGAGAGGTTGAAAGGATTAACCCTGATTTGATAGCTTCACTGGAAGACCGGGGGTTTGTTCCCGTTATAGCGCCAGTAGGCGCAGGTCCACAGGAAAAACCATACAACATAAACGCGGACACGGCCGCCGGGGCTATGGCTGCGGCATTGGAAGCGGAAAAATTACTGTTGCTCACGGATGTGCCGGGTGTGCTGGATTCGCAGAATAATCTTATTTCAAGCCTTTCAGAAGAAGAGGCGGAACAGTTGATAAAGACCGAAGGTATATCCGGCGGAATGATACCAAAAATTAAAAGCTGTCTATCGGCTATCAGAGGCGGAGTGCCGAAAGCCCACATTATTGATGGCAGGGTACCTCACGCTCTGTTGCTGGAACTTCTGACGGATGAGGGTATAGGCACCGAAATTGTTCGCGAAAAAGCGCCGGGCCTTTAGGCCTTGTCATGCGCATTCTGAACCGGATCCTGGTTCAGCCTTTATCAATTTTCACCAGACGAGTTGTGAAACTCGTCGCCTAAGAGAGACGTAAAATGGCAAAGGAATCATCAGACTTTATTTCCGCCAACAATGAATATGTTTTCAACACTTATGGCCGGACGCCAATTATGTTGGTAGAAGGCAAAGGAGTCAGGGTCAAGGACAGCGAAGGGAAAGAATATCTCGATTTTGTGCAAGGTATTGCGGCGTGTCCTCTTGGCCACGCGCACCCTGTCCTTGTGGACGCTATTTCCAGGCAGGCCGCCAGACTTATTCACGTCTCCAACATTTTCCATATACAGCCTCAAATCGAGCTAGCGCGGCTACTCACTGAGAATTCATTCGCTGACAAGGCTTTCTTTTGCAACTCGGGCGCCGAGGCGAACGAGGGGGCTATAAAGCTCTCGCGAAAGTTTTTCAACGACAGCGGCGCCAAGGACCGATTCCATATAATCACGATGGAGAACTCCTTCCATGGAAGGACACTGGCGACACTCGCCGCTACAGGGCAGACGAAGTATCGCCAGGGATTCGAACCCCATACACCCGGATTCTCCCATGTCCCATTCGGGGATTTCGAGGCGCTGGAAGCGGCTGTTTCGGACAACACCGCAGCCGTGATGATCGAACCGATTCAGGGTGAAGGGGGAGTGCGGATTCCCCCTCCGGATTTTCTCCGGAAAGTCCGCGAACTTTGCGACAATAGGGGCGTATTACTGGTCTTCGACGAAGTCCAGACCGGCATGGGCCGGACCGGCAAGTTGTTCGCTTACGAAAACTTCGGCGTCGCTCCTGACATAATGACCTTGGCGAAAGGACTGGCGGGAGGGGTTCCCATAGGGGCGCTGCTTGCTACCGACAGGATAGCGGAAACTTTCAAGCCGGGGAACCACGCTACCACGTTTGGTGGTAACCCGTTGTCATCGGCCGCGGGAGTGGCGGTAGTCAGGGAGATTCTATCACCCGGCTTTCTGGATCGTGTCCGGATAATGGGTGGATATTTGAGATCCCGACTGGAAGACGTAGCCGCCAAACATAAAGTAGTCAAAGAAGTTCGAGGCATGGGATTGATGCAGGCGATGGATCTGAAAATAGCCGGAGCCGACCTCGTTACAATAATGAGAGAAAATGGGCTCCTGGTTAATTGCACATCCGATACGGTTCTTCGATTCCTCCCGCCGTTGATTGTTTCCGGCGAAGAAATCGATGAAATGATAATCATTCTGGAAGCGTCCTTATCTAGAATCACGGATTAGCGCCATGAAAAAAGCTCGACATTTCCTGAGTCTTGCCGATTGCTCCAAGGAACAGATTCTTGGATGGATCCACCGCGCCCAAGCCATGAAAAGAGGCGAACCCGGCAAAGGCCCCGATTTACCATTGGAGGGCAAGAGTGTTGGACTGCTTTTTGACAAGCCCTCCACAAGAACCAGAGTATCTTTTGATGTGGGTGTGTATCAGTTGGGCGGACACCCCATCTTTCTGAATTCGCGTGACATCCAGCTTGGTCGGGGTGAACCGATCAGGGACACGGCCCGAGTCCTCTCAAGATACCTCGACGCAATTGTAATACGAACCTTCGGCCAGGAAATAGTCGAGGAATTCGCGAAATGGTCCACCATTCCGGTAATAAACGCCCTGACCGACAAGTCCCACCCCTGCCAGATCCTCGGTGATCTATTGACCCTTCAGGAGGCTGGACTGGATATTTTAAAAATGAAGGCCGCATGGATCGGTGATGGAAACAACGTCGCGAATTCATGGATATATGCAGCCCAGAAACTCGGATTCCAATTTGTTTTGGCTTGTCCTGAAGGTTATGACCCCGCTGTAAAAGTTGACTGCAAGAATGTGAAACTGACCCGTAATCCATTGGAAGCGGTTAAAGGAGCCAATGCGATATCAACTGATGTCTGGGCTTCCATGGGACAGGAAAAAGAGACCGTGATCCGTCAAGAGGTCTTTCAGGGATATCAGGTGAACAGCGGCATACTTAAGCACGCCGGCGATCCTGTTTATGTGCTGCATTGTTTGCCGGCGCACCGTGGGGAAGAGATTTCGGAAGACATCATGGAGTCGGATCGCTCTTTAATATGGAATCAGGCTGAAAACAGGCTCCATGTTCAGAAGGCTCTACTAGAGGACTTGCTTAGCAATTGAAATGAGTATAGGCCACTACAGTGGCTTGCTGACAACAGTTGGAGGAACATTGAAACAGAAGGACATAAAAAAAATAGTTCTGGCCTATTCCGGAGGGTTGGACACTTCAGTAATCCTGAGGTGGCTGGTCGAAACCTATGAGTGCCCCGTTGTAGCCTTTGCGGCCGATCTTGGGCAGGGTGAAGAACTGGACACTCTGGATGACAAGGCCGAAGCGTCTGGGGCTGAGTCCATATACGTGATTGATCTCAAGGAAGATTTTGTAAAGTATTTCGTTTTCCCAATGTTTCGGGCGAACGCGGTTTATGAAGGGACATATCTTCTTGGGACATCAATAGCCAGGCCATGTATCGCCCAGGCGCAAATGGAAATAGTCGCAAAGGAAAACGCCGACGCCGTTAGCCATGGCGCTACCGGGAAGGGTAACGACCAGGTTCGGTTTGAACTGACATACTATTCAATCAACCCGGAGATTAAAGTTATTGCTCCATGGCGAACATGGTCGTTCAAGTCCAGATCGGAACTTATCGATTACGCGAAAAAATATAGGATTCCAGTAACATCCACCGTTGAAAAGCCTTACAGTATGGATAGAAATCTGCTTCATCTGAGCTTTGAAGGAGGAATACTGGAAGATCCATGGGCTGAACCCCCTTCAGACATGTTTGTGCTTACGGTCGATCCGAGGAATGCCCCTGACAAGGCGGAGGAGATCGTCCTGACTTTTGAGCAAGGTGATCCGGTCGCTGTAAATGGGGTAACGATGACTCCCGCTGTGTTGCTGGATCATTTGAACAAGCTGGCGGGAACTCACGGCGTGGGTCGTGTGGACATGGTAGAAAACAGGTACGTGGGTATGAAAAGCCGAGGCGTTTATGAGACTCCGGGCGGTACGGTCATCCACTCCGCCAGACGGGCCCTGGAATCCATAACGATGGATCGGGAGGTCCTAAAACTCAAGGATGAATGGATACCTCGCTATGCAGGGCTTGTATATAACGGTTACTGGTTTTCGCCGGAGAGAAAAATTCTTCAGTCCGCGATAGATATGGCGTCTTCCGTAGTATCCGGAGATGTAAGACTGCGAATTTACAAGGGTAGTGTTACGGTTACAGGCAGAAGATCGGACAACTCTCTGTACGATGAGAGGTTTGCGACCTTTGAGCAGGATCAGGTCTATTCGCAATCCGACGCTGAGGGGTTCATCCGCCTTAACGCCTTGAGATTAAGAATCGGATCCCTTATGGCCAGGAAAAGGAAATAGGCTGGAATCTATAGCGACTTAAAAATGGGCTCGAAAAACAGTATGAATATTCCGGGTAAAACTGACGGCTCTTCCGGCATTAGAAAGGGCCGATTCAAAGAAGGCATGAATCCGCTTTTTGCGAAATTCAACGCTTCAATCTCGTTTGATCGACGTCTATTCAGAGAGGATGTACAGGGCAGCGTCGCCCACGTGCGTATGCTGGGCGCTCAGGGCATAATCCCGCTGGATGAAGCGAAACGTATTGAAGAGGGGCTCAATGATGTCCTGGATGATTTTGAGAATGGCCGGTTCGAATTTCAGGAGGATCTGGAAGACGTTCATATAAACATCGAAGAAGCGCTGAAAGCTAAAATCGGTGATGTAGCCGGGAAGCTTCATACGGCTCGTAGCAGAAACGATCAGATAGCGCTGGATCTTCGTTTATTTCTGAGAAATCAGTCGACTTTGATAAAGGAATCCCTTCTCGATATTAACAAGGGTTTGATGGAAAAGGCGGAAGAGAATCTTGACCTGATTTTTCCAGGCTATACTCATTTGCAAAGGGCTCAGCCTGTAAGGGTGTCTCATCATTTAATGGCCTATTTTCAAATGTTCCGTAGGGACTGGGAGCGGTTTACCGACACTGACCAAAGAATCGATGAAATGCCTCTCGGGTCGGCCGCTCTCGCTGGGACCACCTTTGCTATCAACCGCAGGATGACGGCCGAATACCTGAAGTTTTCCAAATTGAGCCGAAACTCTATGGATGCGGTTTCGGATAGGGATTTCGCAGCCGAGTTCGTCTTCAATTGTTGTCTGGTGATGGCGCATCTGTCCCGTTTTTCCGAAGAGCTTATCATGTGGTCATCGTCCGAATTCGCTTTTGTGGAACTTCCCGATGCTTTTTGCTCCGGTTCAAGCATCATGCCTCAGAAAAAAAATCCCGACGCGTGTGAATTGGTGAGAGGAAAAACAGGCCGAGTTTATGGAGATATGGTTGCGCTTCTTACCATCCTTAAGGGATTGCCACTGACTTACAACAAGGATCTCCAGGAAGACAAAGAACCCGTCTTTGACGCCATCGACACGACGATCAACAGCCTTAAGGTCATGACCGGCGTGATAAAAGGGATCAGATTCAGGGGTGACGTCATGTTGGAAGCGGCGTCGGCTCCGTACCTTGCAGCGACCGACGTGGCAGACTCTCTTGCCCGTCAGGGAATGCCGTTTCGCGAGGCGCACGCTCACGTCGGCGCTATTATCCGTGGAAAAACATCCGAACCCGGCTTTATTCCTCCAACGCCGGAAGAAATGGTCGAATCAAGATGTCAGGAGGGCGCTACCGGAAAACAGAGCGTGACGCGCCAGTTGGAAGAAGGCATGGAATTCCTGCGGCAAGCCGGGCGCGATTCTCAAGCCGATGGCAAAAAGGGAAAAATCAACTCCGATTGAAGAAGTTTGCTTTACCGTTGATTTTTCTCATTTTCGTGGGCTCGCTCTGGTCTTGTGGCTATAAGACTAACCCTAGACCAACAGCGACCAGAATCCCTGCGGAAATCAAGACTATCGACGTCAAAGCGGACCCAAATGGGATAAAACTGAAATGGACTGTTCCTGGTTTGAATTCAGACGGTTCCAAGTTGACGGATTTGTCTGGATTCAAGGTATACCGGGGATCGCGAGGCGTCGATGAAGACTGCGTAGATTGTCAGGATAAGCGCGAGTTGTTAACCAACATAGATTTTCAAACACCTTCCAACGCGGAAATAAAAGACAATGAGGTGATCTTTAGAGACAATGATGTTTCTCTGGGTAAGATTTATACTTACGCCGTAGCCGCGTATAACATGCGCGGCCGGGAAGGTCGAATTGGAAACCCTGTGGATGTTTATTATGAAGCTCCACCGACCGCTCCGACAAGTCTCACGGCTCAGCCTGATGAAGGCCACATCAGGCTGCAGTGGTCAGCGCCGAGCGATGAAAAAATAGACCGTTACGAAGTTTTTAGAGGAACCGTCAACAACATAAAGCAGATGAAAGCAATCGGAACAGCTCCTTACCGAGAACCATGGTTCGTGGACAAAGACCTGGAAAAAAACACAAAGTATTATTACGCTATCCGGTCTGTGAAATCGAACAAAGGAACGCTGGTCGAATCCAACCCCTCAAATGTCGTGGAAGCTACTGCGCCAGGCGTCTACTGGGGAGCCCCCGAAGATGTGAATGTAGCGATGAGCCGTCAGGGAATTAGGGTGTACTGGAACCCGGTTAAGATAGAAAACGAGGAAACCCGCTACAACGTTTATCGTTCCGAGGGCGGCGGCGTATTTCAGAAAGTGAACCCTGAACCTGTGAAAGCCGCCTGGTTGCTAGATAACCGGGTTACCAAGGGGAGAACTTACCGATACGCTGTTACCGCCTTTCCCAATGGAAAGCCTGATGAAGAATCAGCGCGAACGGCGTCAGAAGCTCTGAGATATAACTACTGATTTACGGGAAATCGAATGCATCATTTCAGTTACCAGAACAACGAACTTTTTTGCGAACAGGCCCCGGTGAGGCTCATAGTCGAGGAATTCGGAACCCCTCTTTTTATCTACAGCCGCAGGACACTGGAAAGGCATTTCAGGACTTTCGAGGCCCCCTTTCTAGATGCGCCTCATGTGATCTGTTTTTCAATGAAAGCGTGCTCCAATCTGGCGATCCTGAAGATCTTCGGGAATTTGGGCGGCGGAGTTGATATTGTATCGGGCGGCGAGCTTTTCAGGGCGCTGAGAGCTGGTGTTTCTCCTTCCAGGATTGTTTACTCGGGTGTTGGCAAAAAGGCGTATGAGATAGATGAAGCGCTTCATGCTGATATATTGATGTTTAACGTTGAATCTGAAGAGGAACTCGGTCTTTTGAATGAAAGAGCCGCAGCCATGGGCCAGAAGGCCAGGGTAGCTCTTCGTGTCAATCCTGATGTAGATCCATTGACTCACCCTTATATATCTACAGGTTTGAAATCCAACAAATTCGGTGTCCAGATTGAACAGGCCAGAGAGATTTATCGCCAGGCAAAACAATACAGCGCTATAGAACCTATAGGAGTTGACTGTCACATCGGCAGCCAGTTAACTGAGTTAGCTCCGTTCCTGGAGGCTGTTTCAATACTCAGAACACTTTTAGGGAACTTAAGGGCTGATGGAATTGACATCAAGTACTTAGACATTGGAGGCGGGCTCGGTATCCCGTACGACCAGGAAACCCCTCCCGCTCCGGGTGAATATGGGGCAGCGGTTCTTGACCTGGTTTCAGACATGAATATTACTCTCATTATGGAGCCGGGTAGAGTTCTGGTAGGAAACGCGGGTATCATGATTACCAGGGTGTTGTACAACAAACGTGGGTCAGACAAGAATTTTGTCATTGTAGACGCTGCAATGAATGATCTGATCCGACCCAGCCTGTACAAGGCCTATCACTCGATAGCCAAGGTTAAAAAATCCGGCGCTCCGACTATGGTCGCCGACATAGTCGGTCCTATTTGCGAATCCGGGGACTTTCTGGCTCGAAGCCGGGAGATTGAAGAACCAGTGGTGGGAGAACTCCTTGCTGTGATGAGCGCGGGGGCCTACGGATTTTCAATGTCATCTAACTATAACTCCAGGCCACGCTGCGCCGAAGTCCTGGTTGATGGTTCGGACTATTACCTGATAAGGCGGAGAGAGACCTATGAAGATCTGATCAAAGGAGAAAGGATCCCGGGTCACATTCTTGAGGGAAAACAAAGGAGCTAATAATGTTTTCTGGAGCGTTCACAGCAATTGTTACACCGTTTAAAAACGGACAGGTCGATGAAAAAGCGTTCAAAAACCTGATCCGATTTGGAATGGACGGTGGAGTTAATGGTTTCGTCCCATGCGGAACTACGGGTGAATCACCTACACTGACTCATGAAGAGCACAATCGTGTTGTAGAAATGACTGTCAAAGAAGTCTCGGGACAGGTAAAAGTTATTGCAGGCACAGGATCAAACAGCACGGCTGAAGCCATAAGTCTCACGCGTCACGCCAAACAGGTCGGTGTGGACGCTGCTCTGCTCGTTTCCCCATATTATAACAAGCCCACTCAGGAAGGACTCTATAATCACTTTAAGGCAATAGCCGAAGCAGTTGATATACCATTGGTTCTATATAATATTCAGGGTCGTACCGGCGTAAACATAGAAAACTCCACTATGGAGAAACTATCCAGGATTCCAAACATCGTAGGTGTTAAAGAAGCCTCCGGGTCAATCCTGCAAATGAGTGAAGTCATAAGACTTTGCGGGTCGGATTTTGATGTGCTGTCTGGTGACGACCAGATGACTTTTCCTTTGATGGCTCTGGGCGGAAAAGGTGTAATATCGGTGGCGACGAACATTATCCCGGACAGAATGTCCGACATGGTAAAGAGCATGCTGGCCGGCGATGTTGACAAAGCCAGGACCACTCATTTTGAAATCTACGAGCTTTGCCAGACGATGTTTGTTGAAACCAACCCAATCCCCATAAAAGCGGCTTTATCGCTAATGGGCAAAATTGAACCGGAGTTCAGGCTGCCCCTCTGTATGCCTTCCGCCGCGAATTTGGAGAAGATCAGAACGACTCTGGCCAAATTTAATTTGATATGATTCAGGAGAAGATATGATCAAGGTTGCAATTAGCGGCGCCGCCGGTCGGATGGGAAAAAGGATAATCACGTTGTCCCATGAACATCCCAAACTAAAAATTACGGCCGCGCTGGACGCTCCCAATGTTCCCAGCATTGGGAAAGACGCCGGAGATATTGCGGGCATAGGCCCAATAGGTGTTGCTGTTACCGATGACTACAAGGCGGCGATTGCGTCGTGTGACGTTCTTATAGATTTTTCGTCGCCGGAAGCTACCACAAGAAACGTCGCAGAGGCTGCAAAAAAGAAAAAAGCGATCGTCATAGGAACTACCGGCCTTTCGGATCAGCAGAAAGTGGCGGTCAATGAAGCCGCGTTAAAGACCCGCTGTCTAATGGCGCCGAATATGAGCCTGGGTGTCAACCTGCTGTTTAGCCTGGTTGAAAAAGTAGCGTCCTGCCTTGGGGATAATTACGACGTTGAAATAATAGAATCCCATCATAATCAGAAAAAGGACGCTCCTAGCGGAACAGCGGCGAAGCTTGCGGAAATTATCGCAGGAGCGCTGGACAGGGACCTTGACGAAGTGGGCATTTATGGCCGTTACGGTATGGTAGGCGCCAGAAAACCCAAAGAGATAGGTATAATGTCGATCAGGGCCGGGGATATAGTCGGAGAACACACCGTTATGTTTTGCACTAATGGTGAACGGATTGAATTGACCCATAGAGCCCACAGTCGGGACGCTCTCGCTAAGGGCGCCGTCCAGGCTGCCCTGTGGCTCGCGGATAAACCGGCCGGTCGGCTGTACGACATGGGAGATGTCCTCGGTCTAAAGGAAACAAAATGAAATTGGTACGATTCCAGACAGAGCATGGGATCTTTTCCGGAGTAATTGAAGGAGATGTGATCCTACCTGGAGGCGCCAATCCTGCCCTGAGAGAAGAGCGCCTGAGCAACGTGAGATTGCTGGCCCCATGTTCCCCTTCAAAGATTGTGGCTGTGGGGTTGAACTATCGTGACCACGCTGAAGAACTGAACATGAAACTGCCCGAAGAACCCCTCCTTTTTCTCAAACCATCTTCGAGCGTAATTGGACCGGGCGACACGGTAATAATGCCACCTCAGAGCGCTCGTGTGGATTACGAAGCTGAACTAGCGATAGTGATTGGCAAGGAGGCCAAACGAGTCCCGGAGAAAGACGCCGGCGCCGTCATACTCGGTTACACGTGCCTCAATGATGTGACTGCCCGAGATTTGCAGAGCAAAGACGGCCAGTGGACCCGGGCAAAGGGTTTTGACACTTTCTGTCCGATCGGGCCCTGGATCGACACGGATATCGATCCCTCGGATCTCAAGATCGATCTCCTGCTAAATGGGGTGATTAAGCAGTCATCGAGAACATCAAACCTTATCTTCAATCCAAATAAACTGGTTGAATTCATAACGAGCGTAATGACACTTTACCCGGGGGATGTCATCGCCACCGGAACCACTTCCGGTATAGGTCCAATGGCTAATGGCGATACCGTTGAGGTGAGGATTGAAGGTATAGGTTCCCTGACAAACAGGGTCGAAAGCTGGGATCAATGCGATCAATCGCATATGTAGGTTTCGGCGGGAATCTTGGGAACCCGGAGGAGACCTTCTATAGCGCATTGAAAAAGATCGAAACTTTGGAAGGCGTATGTATCACGAATATATCCAGCCTTTACGAGACTGCTCCTGTAGGCTTGGTAGACGGTGGAGGAGAATTCGTCAACGCTGTGGTTGAGGTTCAGACCTACCATAGCCCCGAGCAATTAATTTACGATCTCAGGAAGATTGAAAGGTCCCTTGGAAAGAGTCGTTCCCACAGTAGCGACAGGTCGAGGACGATTGACCTTGATCTTCTGTTGTTCGGTTCAAGATGTTTTTCCAGCAAGGAATTGGAAGTGCCCCATCCCCGAATGGCGTCCAGGGCTTTTGTGTTGGTCCCCCTGGTGGAAATCGCCCCTGACTTTACGCATCCGGCGCTAAATATGTCTTTACGCGAGATTCTGGCAGGGCTCGAGGACAATCAGGTCAGTGGGGTGCGTCTATTCAAAGGCGTCGATCGGCAGAAGGCGGAACAGGTTGCTTAGAATAATTATAACCGCGATATGGATTTATGTAGCCTATAGACTGCTAACGTGGGCTTTTAAAGCGTTAGGCGCCGGCTCGAGTCCCAGCGGGATTGACAGGAAATCAAGTTCGACAGATGTTAACGAAATGGTAAAAGACCCAATTTGCGGAACTTACGTCCTGGCTCGCGACGCCAAAACCTTGCGGGCTAAAGGCCAGACCTTTTATTTTTGCTCGGATGAATGCCGGAAAAGATTTCTCAATAATTGAGTCAGGTTTCCATATATGGCTTCAGGGCTAGAAAATCCTAAAATATTGATCGCTGAAGACTCAACGATTTTGAACAACATGCTCCGGGATGTCTTTGAAGAACATGGTTTTGAGGTTTTTCAGGCGTTCGACGGCTCAGAGGGAAAAGACCTACTTGTAAAGGAGCAACCGGACATTGCCCTCATAGATGTTCACATGCCCAGGATAGATGGGTTGGAGACTCTCAGATTCGCTAAGGAAAAGCTACCTCGTATGACAGTAATTGTAATGTCCTCCGCCGAGAATCCCCAGATAGGTGTGAAAGCCATGAAGCTTGGGGCGGATGACTATCTCACCAAACCTTTCGCAGCCGAGGATGTTGTGGCCCTGGCGGAAAAACTTCTTGAGAATCGTCGTTTTGGTGAGGAGAATGTACGCCTCAAGAAAGAAATCCGTAGAAGCGAAAGATTTCTCGCCCATCTTACTACGCTTATTAATGAAGGGCTAATCACTACCGATCTGGGTGGAAAGATCCAGTCGATCAATCGGGCGGCGTCCAACCTTTGGGGATACAGATTTGAGGAACTGAAGGACAAAGATATTCATTTTCTCATTCGCGGGGAGGCCAGAGACCTGCTACAGCGTGATCTTGTGAAAGACACCCTGCGAGATGGAAAGGTTGAAGGCGAATTCCATTTCAGAAAAAAGGACAACTCAACATTTCCGGGTTATCTTTCGACCTCAATCATAACGGAAAACAATCGGCCGCGGGGGATAGTTATTGTCATTACTGAATTAACCCGTGTGTACGAGGTTGAGAGACGTCTCAAGCAGTCTGAAAAACTGGCCTCGCTTGGTAAAGTTGTAGAGGGTGTGGCCCATGAAGTTAGAAACTGCCTCACTTCGTTGGGCGGGTTCACCCAGAGATTAAATAACATGTCTGAAGAGGATTCCACCGTATGGAAATATACGGACATCATGCTTCGTGACGTGGTCCGCCTTGAAAAAATGGTCAAGGATATTGAAGAATATGTCCGTTTCTCCAAATTATACCACTTCGATTTTGTGAAGACGGACGTGATCCCCCTCGTGGAACGGGCGAGGGACAAGGCTATTCAATTGATACCCGAGACTTTCGCAAAAAAGATCAGCTTCAGTATCGAAGCTGAGAAAAATCTTCCAGAAATTAATGTTGACGTAACCGCAATTGAAGAAGTGTTTTTCAATCTTATCCGAAACGCCTTTGAAGCTATGCCCAATGGGGGGCGACTGCGTATAGCGATCAAGAATCTCAGGTCCGGTATTCTTGTCTCTTTTATTGATAATGGTGTGGGCATACACAGAGAGGACATTTCAGATATATTTAACCCGTTTTTTACATCAAAAACGTCCGGCGCCGGCATGGGATTGACCAAGGCGCATTTGTTGCTGGAGGAGCATCGAGGAGCCGTTCGGGTATCATCTGAGCCCGGTAAAGGCTCTACCTTTGAAGTGTTCCTTCCAGTCGAGCGTATGGCCACAGCTATCTATCCCTGGGAAACCATGAGAACCGCCGTGTCTTCTCGGAGTTCAAGCAAAAAATAATGAAAAGGCATTTACCGAACTTTCTTACCCTGGGCCGCCTGTTGCTGGTCCCTCCAATAGTCGCTCTGCTCTTTTTCCCCGGCCGATTCCCATCCGCATTGGCTGCGCTTCTTTTCTTTATTGCGTCACTCACGGATTTCTTTGATGGCTTTATCGCTCGCAGGTTGAAGGTTGAATCGTCATTCGGCCGTTTTCTGGATCCGATAGCTGACAAGGTTCTTGTGACATCCGCCTTGATAATGTTGATAAACCTGGACAGGGTTGACGCATGGATAGTGATGCTGATCATCAGCCGGGAGGTTGCTGTAAGCGCCTTACGGGCGACCACCAAATCATGGGATTCTACTTTGAAGCCCAGCCGTATCGGAAAATGGAAGGCGTTCCTCCAGTTCGCCGCTATTATCCCCTTGATGATTCATTACAATTATCATTTCATAGTGGATATAAATTTCAACCAGATTGGGACTGTCCTGCTGTATGTGGCTCTTGCGCTTACCCTGTGGTCCGGTGTGGATTATTTTGTAAGATTTTACAGGGAATACGAGTCTAAGGAGTCGGCTAGCGCAGATTAAGGTAATGGCGGAGGGAGAGGGATTCGAACCCCCGGATCTTTTGGATCAACGGTTTTCAAGACCGCCGCCTTAAACCACTCGGCCATCCCTCCGTTTGTGCGTCATCGAATCTAACGCAATTCCGCAGGGTGTGTCAAGATGATCTAAGCCCTGAAAGATTGCGTGATTAATGTCTTCTGTGGAACATGCCGGAAACTTGCTTGACAGTAAATAGGTAGGTATTACGATAGTAGAAAGCGTTTAACCTTAAAAAGGTGAAGAAGAACGTGGAAAGTGTAAAGGTGCTGGCCAAAGGACAAATCGTCATTCCGGCTCGTCTACGGAAAAAGCATCATATCAAACCTGGTCAGGAAACCCGTGTTTTCGAATATGATGGGCTGATCTATCTCGTTCCACCGTCCTCGGATCCGGTGGGTGAAGCCCTAGGTTGTCTGCCGAAAGAACCTTCCCTTTCCGAGGAACTACTCCTGGAGCGCGCCCACTTAAACACCTCTCTAACCCAAAAATAACACACCTGACACAAATGTAAGCTAAACTTAACGGGTGTTGCGAAATGTTACAAAATTGTATTAGTTATTATTTTATCAGGCTTTTTTTATATTGACACTCCATTAGGTTTCAAATAGATTTTTAATCAAATCAATTCTGTTTGGGAAAATTGTCTTTGTTGATCTTCAGGCTCAATCGCTGGTTGGCAGTTGTGGCCCAAGGTCGATGATGATGTGTGGATGTTAAATTTGGACGGATATGTCTCCGTCCCCTTTGTGATTTGATAAGGAGGAAGGTTATGAATTATCGTAAATCATTAATCCTCGCCCTCATTCTTGGGCTTTCCATCGTCTTGCTGGCCGGTCCTGCAAGCGCATGGGAGTTCTCGATGGACGGGACCTACACTTGGCAGCTTGAAATGAGGGGCCAACTTGGTAGCAGCGGCTTTTTCGGTCAGTACGACCAAGCTAATGATGAAACGAACAGCGGTTTTGGACCAGGCGGTTTTGCGCCTTATAATTTTTATCTCGGGGGATTCCACAAGGTGGCTGGTACGGGAAGCACTTCTTTCACGACAGTGGGGACTGGCCAACCGCTTCCATATGCGGCTGTATACGGCGGACAGGGAACTTCGCTAGCCGGCGGAGAATCCATTGTTTCCGGGTCGGACGCATCATGGAACATTATTTACATGTCCACAAACATGCAGATTAGGATGAATAAGGCGGTCCGTATCAGGGGAAACTATTTCGTTGGATCATGGAATTCTCCAAACTACAGCACATCTCAGGGCTTGATGGTTTCATCAGGAATGCTAAATCAGGATGCCGCTGGTGTACAAAGATCTTTTTCTCCTGGTTACTGGAGAACCCTTTGGTTGTCCGCTCAACTACCGTGGGGCGAAATTACGGTAGGAAAGAGACCCTCTAGTTGGGGTATGGGCCTAGCTTATAACGGTGAGGATAACAGGCATTCAGACTCATTGGCTCTTTCAGTACCTTATGGCCCTCTCAGGATTCAGTTGTCATTCTACCCATCTCGGAGAGGTTATGGATCGGATGACTATAGTACAGCATCCGCCTGGTACAACGAGCGCCCTGACAAAAACAACACGCGAGTTTTTGATTTAACCATTCCTAACGTCACTTATAATGCCGGTCCAGTTTCAGCAGGTTTTATCCTGAACTGGGTATTTAGGCATAGGGGCAAAGAAGGAGTTATTGCGGCTCCAGCTACTCGATGGGCTGCAAATCAGTTTTCTACAGACTTTGGCGAACAGTATGGTGGCGCCTATTTCAAGTACAATAACGGGAGATTTTTCCTCAACGCCGAATACTCTTTCGACAGGATTACCGACCAAAGAAATTACTCTGCAAATTCAATCCCAACCGCTCCACCTGCTTACACTGTGCACGATTCTGGAGCCGTTGAACTTGGAACTCTCTGCGGCCCAGCGAAAGTTTCATTGATCGGCGCATGGTTTACCGGTGATGATTATCGGGGATCCACACTCAACGGTGCCAACAGAATGGTGAAAGTGACATCCGGTCTTCAATCGGATACTTGGTCTAATACTGGAGTCTTCAGACCATATAGCTATTTGATGGTCTATGGATATGGTCTGGGATCTAGTTTTGCAAGAGACACAGGTAACGGTTTTGTGCAGGACGCTACCTTCTACGGCGCAAGACTTGATTACGCAGCGGCCGCAAACCTTAACCTTTTCGGTAGCTTCGCTTGGGCCGAAAGATTTTCCCAGAGTGGGTTTCTTTGGGGCTGCTTGCGACCTGCTACAAATTCTAATACGGCTGGGGTTCTTACGGTTGCTACGACGACAGCCCCAGGTTTGGGTGGGGCGACTTCAACTGGTACCCAACCGTACGCAGGACAGGTTGTGTTAAACAATTATTCTCCCAACGGTGGCAACAGGATTCCGACAATCCCTGACGGAGCATTAGGGTATGAAATTGACGCAGGATTTGATTGGAAGCTACTTGAAGGACTTACAGCAAGATGCACGTTTGGATACTGGGTGCCTGGCAAATGGTGGAGCTATGCGTGCGTAGATAAAAGTGTCAACAACTGGGCGACTTGGGGCGGTAGCTTAAATGGTGACGCGTTCCGCACTAACCCTGGTAAGACGATTGACCCTGTCTGGGGCAGTGAATTCAAGCTCGAAGGCACATTCTGAACCCAACAACCTAAACGATTAAACAGGGCGGAGGATCGAATTGATCCTCCGTTTTTTTGTTTGTGATTTCGATTCGAGGAAGCGAGGCATCAGATAATTCACAGCCATTCATAACACTAGCCTAAACCCAATCAAAGCCGGACCACAATCGAAATAAGCTGTTCAAAAAACTTGCCATCAAGCCTACCTCTAATTAGTGTAAATTAAATATTGCCATTATTGTTGTCTGGACTAAAAAGTTGAACGGAGGAGACTTATGAAAAGTTTGATATTTTTGATAGTGATGGCTGCATTCATGGCAGGTTCTACTGGGGCAATAGCTGGGTCGGACCGGATATCTGAAGCAATCAACATAGCGCAAAAGGCAGCAGTAGCTGATGCAAAAAAAGTGGATGCGCAATTTAAGGCTATTGCGGCTGATGCGGCAAAATTGCTTGAGGACAAGGGCAAGTCAAAAAAGAAAGCAAAGTGAACCAAAGCCTAGGTTTTAACCATCGGGCAACGAAGACTTTTCCAAAGACCTCCGCTGGAGTATCAACAGCGAGTTGACCCCGGCGGTTAATTCATCACGATCCGCCAGGTTCTGAGTTCTATCAGAGCCGGATCAAACGTCCAACGCCATTTCAAATGTTCTCCCCATCAACTTATGACGCCAAATTCCCATAGCGCTGCTATGGGCTATTCTGTGTGACCCCTCCGGGGTCTGGACACTACTAGCATATTGTCCGGATGTCTCCAACAGCCCCTTAGGGACGGCGTCATAATAGCCCACGGCGCGCCGTGGGTGTCCCGTGTCCTTCGATATTAGAACATCCAGAACATTCATGGTCCTGTCGCCGGAATTTCGTTAGGAGTAATCGGTTCCTGGTTGAAACTCCAAAACCACTGCTGGACATTTTATTACAAATCGCCCATAACACGTGGAATGGAGAACTTATGGCGGAAGTCCAGGTCTTATTGTACAAAGAAGATGATGGAACGGTCCCCATTTTGAAATGGCTTGACGGCCTGCCTGGTAAAGTTTAGGACAAATGTACAGCCCGGGTCAAAAGACTCAGGGATCTGGGACATGAATTACGACGACCCGAGGCTGATTATCTGAGGGACGGTATATATGAATTAAGGTTGAGGCATCAAACGGTTAATTACAGGGTTTTGTACTTTTTCTATGGAAAGAGTGTAGTAGTTCTTACTAACGGCCTCACAAAAGAAAAACAAATTACACAGGGAGACATTAATAAGGCTATCGTATTACGAAAGAGATTTGACACAATCCCTGAATCCCACATTTTCAAATGGGAGATATAGAACATGGAAGATGAGAAATTTGGTTCGGATGCCTTTGAATGTCTTTTCCGACGCTATATTAAGGATGATCCCAAAAGGGTCGCATCGTATCAGGAGGAGCTTGTCAAGAGCGAGATAGCCCACGAAATTTACGATTTGCGCAATCGAGCGGGTCTTACTCGGCAGGAACTGGCGAGTCTTGCCGGTACAGCGGCTTCAGTTATCGAAGATATAGAAGAAGCGGATTACGAGGGAGACTTTCTTTTAACGGCCGCGAAGATTGCGTCTGCGCTTCAAAGACGAATCGAGGTCCGTTTTGTTGAGGACCAACCAAACGGGTCCCAAATAATTTCAATATAGAATCATAGCGTCACGCCCTGCTTTCTCAGGTAACAAATAGCCATATCGATCTAGACCCATAGCGCCGCTATGGGCTATTCTGTGTGACCCCTCCGGGGTCTGGAATACCTCACAATACAAATATATTACCCACACATCCTCGACAGCCCCGTAAGGGAGGCGTCATAATAGCCCACGTCGACGCCGTGGGTGTCCCGTGGGACGCTGGTAAAAAATTGATAGTATTTGTTTCACAAATGCGCCATCATTGATCCCAACATGGGATCGTGATATGAATAAACCAGTGAGAATTTTTTCGAAAAGCACGCTCCGTGAATTCTGGGAAGCCGGCCATGCCGAGGTTAAAGATCCTCTGCTCACTTGGCACGATGTTGTGTCCCGTGCAAGCTGGGTGGCGCCATCGGATGTGAAACAAACTTATCCATCTGCAAGTTTTCTGAACGACAACAGGGTCGTCTTTAACATAAAAGGGAATAAATACAGACTGATTTCGGACATAGACTATGCCCAACAGAGACTGTTCATTCGTTTTGTTGGTACGCATGCGGAATATGATCGGATTGACGCAAGAACAATTTGATCCTGTTTGCCCTGAACTTTTTCAGGAGGGAAAAACATGTTTATAACCCCTATACGGAATGAAGCTGACTACAAGTTCGCTATATCTCGCGCGAAAGAGTTGTGGAACGCTGCTGAACAAACCGCTGAACGCGATGAATTGGAAATCCTCTTGGACCTAATTGAAGCGTATGAACGTCGAAACTACCCTATGGAGTTCCCCGATCCAATCAACGCTATAAATATTCGCCTGGAAGAACTCGGTTTGAAGCGCAAAGACCTCGAACCCTGCATTGGATCGAGGGCTAGAGTTTCCGAGATTTTAAATCGCAGGCGTGCGCTTACACTACCCATGATCAGAAATCTCTCTAAATTGTTGGGATTATCTGCCGAAGCGCTGGTACAGCCATATGCTTTAGTTACCGAAAGCAAAGGCTCTGTGAAATACAGACGGGCTTCATGATGAATATTAGGCGCCGGGGCTTCCAGCAGAGAGAGCGTAACGATGATCGGTTCAACCCAACTCGATTTGTAACAAATAGCAATACCGACATTTACCCATAGCGCTGCTATGGGGGATTTTGTGTGACCCCTCCGGGTTCTGGAATGACACCATTAGCGCGTTATCCGGATGTCTCCGACAGCCCCCGGCAGGGGCGATGTCACAATAGCCCACGGCATCGCCGTGGAGATCTTTGACCTTCCCCCTCTCCCAGGGGGTCAGATTTCCCAAAACAAATTAGGTTATGGTTAAATGGGCTATCTGTTACCCAACCGTTAGCCGTCTGAAACACATCAGGAAGGTCCTTGATCTAAACACGTTGAACGAAGGTCTCTTGGGAATATCCATATCGACTATCAGGTCCAGGCCAATTTCACTAATCATCTTTTCAGCTTCAGCCACGCACAAAATAGGTGTGTCAATCTGCTGTACCCGCTTCTGATACGGGCTCATTTCCGATTCTTTTTTGGTCCCCAATTCAGTGAACGACATGTAGTTTTCCTCTGTGATCGGGCGCTGTAGAAATTAGAACCAAGTGCGAGACTTTTTCGCTATTATTTTTTCATATAGTATCATCTGCAACCCAGAAACAAAAATCTTTTCCTTTACCAATTTCAAAGACTCGAGCTGGATTCTTTTAAAGAGAGAAACCTCGAGTACGCCACTGACTTGGAAACTCCAAATCTGGTTCGCGCCTCGTCCGCCAGCGCCTTTCCTGAATAACCTTCACGGATCAAGCCTCTCACGATCGAGTCGACGTCCAAATCCAACTGAACTTTGGCCGGTTCAACTATGACGACAAACTCTCCCTTGATATTTTGACGCTGATTGAAACGTTCGAAAATAGACGCAGGCTCTCCCGATATTATCTCCTCAAACTTCTTGGTCAACTCTCTGGCCAGCGTCATCCTTCGTGACGGAATGATCCGAACAGCGATCTCCAGGGTTTTCATGATTCGCCGGGCTGTGTCCAGGAATATTGCCGTCCTTCCTTCATGACTGACAGTCTGGAAGAATTGTTCCAAAGCTGACTTCTTTTTTGGGCTGAAACCCATGAAGACAAATGATGAGCCATCGATCCCCGAAACCGAAAGCGCCGCAACAACCGATGAAGGCCCCGGTATAGGGACGACCCGGAACCCCTCGTCCATGGCCGATCTGACCAATCGATAGCCCGGATCGGATATGTTGGGGGTTCCTGCGTCGGAAATCAGGGCGACATTGCTCCCTTTACGTAGATGGTCTAGAATGACCGAGGTCTTCCTGGTTTCATTGAAGCGATGGAGACTTAGCATAGAGGTAGAAACATTCCACGTGTCCAAAAGCACGCGACTGACCCTTGTGTCTTCGCATGCGATAAGATCCACGGCCTTTAGTGTTTCGATAGCTCTAAACGTAATATCATCCAGATTCCCGATGGGGGTGGCCACTACGTAAAGAACGCCGTGAGTCGGCATGGTTTTTTCAGAAACAAACCCGTTATTAATTGTTTTCAAGATTGATCCGGCATTTCAAATTATGTTTCGAGACAGCATGGGCTCACCAATCGAGGCCACAAGGAACCTCAAGCGGAGCGCCACGATAAGGAGACGTTTACAATTTCCTGTCCTGATCCGCGTAAAGATATGATTTACGATAGGCGTCAAGCGCTGATATCAAAAGTACCCTGACCACAGCCGCGACAGGAATGGCGACCAGCATCCCCACAAACCCGAAAAGGTTGGCTCCAACAATCAACACAAGGATATATACGACCGGATTCAGGCCAATCGCCTTTCCCACGATCTTTGGTGTAAGAAAATACGATTCAAATGCTTGGACAATCCCGATCCACAAGAGCACATAGATCACATGCAATACGTCGCCGTATTTGAAAAACGCCATGATCGATCCACCTACGATGCCTATAAGTGTTCCAAGATATGGCACAACAAACAGCACTCCAGACACGATACCCAAGACAACGGACAGATCTATCCCGATGATCAGGAACCCCAAACTATAAAGCACGGCCATTATAGCGGCGATGGTCAGTTGCCCCCTTACAAACGCGGCCACTACAGCGTCTATTTCCCGGAACTTCTGGAGGATCGGCTCCTTGGTGTAAGCCGGAATGAGATCCACGGCTCCATTTATCATGTCGTTAAAGGAAACAAGCAGGTAAAAGGCAATGATAGGAATTAGAATTAACTTCAGGAACCCTGAAATGAAGCTCAAAGTTGAACTGAAAATTGAGGATACAATCGCCCCCGTGGCATAGGTTATTTTTGGTAACGACTGCTTGACCCTGTCCAGTAACAACCCAAGAAATTCATTCCAATCCTGCGGCAGATCCAGTTGTAACGACTGAACCAGGTTGAGCCCGAATTCCTGGAGCTTGGCAAAATATCGTGGCGCTCGCCTGGAGAATTCCGTCAGTTCCGAAAAAATGGCGGGAAAGACCAGCAGCACAAGTCCGACGCATACGGCTAAAACCAGCAGCAGGGCAAGAAAAGAAGCTGTAGATCTGCCAACTCCTTTATTTTCTAGAATACCGACGAGAGGATTCAAGATGTAGGCCATAAAAAGGGCGACCAGCAGTATCGTGGTGACCGATTCAAGAGCCCACATCATCCATATTGTGAAAGCTATGAAAAGAAAGCCTGCCCCAAATCTCACGAGTGTTTTGGTCGTTGCGGGAGTCATTTGAACCCCTTAGCCAAAGGCCTGGAAATTGAAAACCCGAAGAAAAACATTATGGCGAGCAACCCTGTCACAGTCCAGGCAAAAATATCGCCATGGCGTGTATAGAACGACCCCGCTTGAGGTCTGGCCGGGATCCTTTGGACCAGCGCTCCCTGTTCCATTAGCGGCAGCGACGCGACCAGTCTGCCGGCTCGATCATAAACAGCGCTTACTCCCGTATTGGCGGCTCTGAATAGCCAGACCCTATTTTCAATTGCCCGAAATCCGGCCATCCCGAGGTGCTGGTACGGGGCGGCGCTGTTTCCGAACCACCCGTCGTTTGTTATATTAATCAGCGCTTCGGCCCCCGAGAGTACCGCAAAACGGGCAATGTCCGGAAAGATGGCTTCATAGCATATCAGCACACCAAAAGGGGGAAACCCTCCAGGCTTCATAATTGTTACCCTGGATCCCGCGGAATAATCCGCTTCGCGGGCCGCCAGTCCCGGTCCCAGGGGCAACATCCAGGACAACGGCATGTACTCCCCGAATGGAACGAGGTGAATCTTGTCATAACGCTCCGTTAATTCGCCATTTTCTACCAGAAAGGCGCTATTGAAGAAATTAATATTGTCATGAGAGCGCATTTCATAAGGAGCGCCAATAAGCATTGGGACCTGGAGCTTCCTGGAAATGTAGGTAGCGTACTTCCAGGAAGGGTCCGATCCTCCTATGACGACCGGAACGCTGGTTTCGGGCCAGATCAGCAGGTTTGCTCCATGCTTGACAGCGTCCTGCGCAAGACTCTCATACCTGACAAATGTCTGGGACCTGGATAAAGGGTCCCATTTGATGTCTTGTGAGATGTCGCCCTGGAGTATGCCTGCGGAAACGGTATCCGCGACCACTTTGTTTTCGGGAAAGTCTCTCAGCCTTACTGTCCCGTAAATCAGGACTATGCCCAAGCACGCGAACGTTATCAACAATCTAAAAAGATGATTCCAGTCTTTATCGACAAAAAATTTCATGAAAGACAACAGCCCAACATTAACCATGACAATGAGGAAAGAGAGCCCATAAACCCCTGTCAGGTCACAAATCTGAGCGAGCGCAAGCCTGTGGGCCTGGGAGTAAGCAGCCAGATCCCACGGAAATCCTGTGAAAATATAGGTCCTGATATATTCGAGCGAAGCCCATGCCGCCGGAGCGATCAAAAGAAGATCAAAACCACGGTTGTTCAGGAAAACACATGCAACTGAAAACAAAGCCGGCAAAAGAGCAAGGGCGCTTACCATCGAAACGAAAATCAACGTGGCCGTAAACGGATGGAATTTTCCGTATGTTACCATGGTCTGGATTATCCATCGCAAGTCCACAGCAAAGAAAGCCAAACCAAAAAAAAAGCCGCAAATAGCGGCCCGTGGCAAAAACTTCTCCCGCTCCAAAGCTACCAGCAAAGGGATAAACGCAAGCCACGCCAGGAGATCAAGGTTTAGAGTGGGAAAGGCCGCCGAAAGAATCAGTCCTCCAGCGACCGATAAGATCGATGAAAATATCATTCCGAAGATTGAACCGATCCTGAACCATCAGGCGATTGAGTGGACATCTGGGAGGTAACCAGAACGCGAGTGATTTTCTTGGGATCACTACGTTGTATCTTGAATTGAAGCCCCTCAAAATTGATTTCCTCACCCTTTTGCGGGACTTTTCCAAGAAGATGAATTATGAATCCTCCTACTGTGTCATAGCCCTCACGCGGGACTTTTACGGAGAATAACTCCTCGAAATCGTCCAGGTTTGCCCACGCGTTCACAAGAAATGACCCATCGGGCTGCACTGCGAAATCATCTTCCTCTGCGTCATGTTCATCTCTTATTTCACCGATGATCTCTTCGACGATGTCTTCAATGGTGACCAACCCCGATGTGCCACCATATTCATCCACAATTACGGCAAGATGTGAATTTTTACTTCTCAGTTCATTTAACAGATCTTTTATTTGCTTAGTCTCAGGCACAAAAAATGGTTCACGAATAATCTTTGACAGGTCGAATTCCTGCGTCTGATCAAGCCAGAAAGGCAGAAGGTCCTTGGCGTTCAATATCCCCACTATTTGATCAACATTTTCTTTAAATACGGGGATTCGCGAATGACCGGAATCTATGACCGTCGAGAGGATGGATTCGATGCTGGAGTCCAGGGGGACAGCTACGACATAGGTTCGGGGAATCATAATTTCTCTCGCCACCGTTTGCTTGAGATCAAAGATTCCTTCGATCATCTCCCCCTGTTCTTCGTCTATAATGCCACGTTCTTCACTTTCATCTATTACCTGCTGGATCTCCTTGGGTACTCGGTCCAGTCCCACCTTGTTTTTTATCCAGCGAAACAAAACAGATGATTGGGCTTGTGACTCGTCCAATTGATCAGGCGCCTGCTTTCAAAATTGATAACTGGTCCTCAAACCGGCCTTTCATGCTTGTACTGGGCCTAGGTTGAAACCGCAACAACAGATAACAACGAGACAAAAAAGTGTCAAGTACACAATATCATGATTTCATGTCGTTTCATTATTCTTAGAATTCGACATCTTCCGGCGGTATCGCCAATCCATGGCCCGGTATATACGGTATAGGCGCGACAGGATACCCCTTGAGCCACCTGACACCGCATCTGAGGACTGTTTTCACCGGCGCAAGCTCCAGAAAATCTTCAAGATTAAAAGACGCCGCTTCACATTCCAGGTTAGAAGGAATAATTGTTACACAGTGCCCCATTTCCGGCTCATACCTGTAAAAATCTCTTAGATCCAGAGGAATGAATCCCGGGTAGTCATTGACTGAATGGCTCTGATTTTTATCACTTTCGGTCCGGGAAGAATCAGACTGCACCATGTCCCATAATGACGATTTCGGATAGTTTTCGGCGCAAAATCCTGTTACCGCGCGGTCAAACTCTATCTCAGTCCACGGCGTGGCATGGTCTAGAACCCTCAAGAGATAACCGAAAAATTTCTTGAATTCATTTGTAATCTTAACAGTAGAACGCGCTCCACGTTCATCACAGATGTGAACCACAATGTCTTCCTGTTTGGACATTCTGCTGAACCAGGAAGGGCCGTTTGGCGCATGGAAGTTCCACCAGACATCGAATATGTCATCATCATCGTTATTTATTTTCAAGATAGTCAGCACCAGGAGCACATCGTTGAATTTAACCAGGCCCGCTCTTTGTTGCACACCTACCGGATCCGGTTTACCCGTGCTATCTTCAATGGGACGAAGGAAGAAACCGACCTCTTGAGAATTCCCGTTTAAAGATCGACAGAGGGCCTTAACTCCCTGACCAGGGAAAAGACGTATGTCGTCTGAATCAAAAATTTCCATAGGGTCATCCTCGTCTAGAACATATAAACAATAAATGATCATCTAATTGGAGGATTGTCAATAAAGCATAATTTAAACTAATATCAAATATATTGATTCTAATTATATAAAATGATAAAAGAAAATTATGTAAAATGGAGCAGAAATGGACGATCAAAAAACCACCTGCGTAACATGCGCATGGCGCGCGACGTGCAACAAAAAATTTCTCATGGATGGCGCTACAACGACACGATGCATGGATTACACGAGAGATATCATGTTAGGAGTCCCTGAATGCGCTACAGATGACAAGAAAAATATTACGGAAGACCGCAAAAATGACTAACCTTGTAAAAGACTCCATCCGGGAAATCATATATGAATCTTTGACCAAGACGTTTCCTTCAAACTATGACTTGAATGACAAATCTTTTCAGAAGGAAATAGAAGTCTCAAGATCAAAAGACGCGCGCTTCGGCGACTACGCCACCAACGTGGCGCTTATTCTCTCAAAAGTTCATGGCTTGAAACCTCGGGACTTGGCCAGGACCATCGCAGATAACATGAATTATGACGCCGCTTTTGTTTGTGGTGTTGAGATAGCGGGCCCAGGATTCATAAACTTCAGGATGTCTCCAGAATTTTGGAGAAGCGTACTCATCGAGGTGCACGAAAGACGGAAACTGTTTGGTCATGAAGAGACATTGAATAAGCCCGTTGCGCTTATTGAATTCGTAAGCGCAAACCCTACCGGTCCGTTGCATGTCGGCCATGGTCGAGGAGCGGCTGTTGGCGATACTCTCGCCAGACTTCTGAGGACTCGCGGACACAAGGTTGAGACTGAATATTACGTAAACGACGCGGGTAACCAGATGAAGATCCTGGGTCGGTCTTTACTGTTGAGATATCTCGAAATGACGGGAAGAGAAGTTGAGTTTCCTACTGACCATTACCAGGGTGATTACATTAAGGAACTGGCTCAGCAAATTAAAGGAACACCCCTGGGCGAGAAGCTAAAAAATTTGCCGGAAGAAGACGCCCTGCCGCTTGCCTCTGACTACGCCTGTCGCCGAATCCTTAAGGGAATACAGGAAGATCTGGAGATATTTGGTGTCAAATTTGATCGATACTTTAGTGAGAAAAGCCTGTATGCGGCGGATGCCGTAAAAAAGGCTCTGGATGAGTTAAGAAATAACGATAAGATCGAAGACAGGGAAGGCGCAATTTGGTTTAAGATGTCCGGAGAAGAGGATGAAAAGGATAGGGTTCTTGTCCGCGCGTCCGGAGAGCCAACCTATTTTGCTGCAGATCTTGCCTATCACAAGGACAAGCTGGATCGTGGTTATGACAGACTTGTGGATATCTGGGGGTCTGACCATCATGGTTATGTCCCTCGTGTAAAGGCTGGCATTGAGGCCCTTGGCTATGCTCCCGAAACGCTTCGAGTCATGCTCGTGCAGTTCGTCAATCTTATTCGGGACGGAGAAAAAATATCCATGTCAACCAGGTCAGGGGAGTTTATTACGTTGCGGGAAGTTTTGGACGAGGTAGGGACAGACGCCGCAAGATTTTTCTTTCTGACCAAGAGAAGTGATAGTCACCTTGATTTTGATCTGGACCTCGCCAAACGGCAATCCCGGGACAACCCGGTTTATTACGTCCAGTATGTTCACGCCAGGATAGCAAGCATTTTCAGGATAGCTGAGGAGCGAAACATTGACTCGGACATGACTTCTCCGGATTTATCCGCTCTGAATCTTCCGGAAGAGGAAGAACTCATGAAACGTCTTGCAGATTTTCCGGACATGCTTGCAGATGCGGCCGAGGCTATGGAGCCACATCGCGTAACGTTTTATCTGCTGGAGCTTTCGGATTTGTTTCACTCGTATTACCACGACAATAAAGTGTTGACAGAGGATGATCGGATCAGGAAATCCAGGCTGTTTTTGGTGGAAGCGGTGAGGCAGGTTATTGAGAACGGACTGACAATTCTAGGGGTAACGGCTCCGGAGCGAATGTGAAGCTTTCCATGCGAACGCTTGGAGATTTTAGCAAGGGCATTTTTAATAAACGCCGCCCGACGCGCGTTCAGAGGAATGCCGCGCCTGCATGCGGAAAGCCGAAAAATGGACGCCTGATTCTGGGAGTCGCGCTCACTGTAGCCGTAATGGCAGGCCTAACTTTTCTCAACCTCCGTTTGATTCGCCAGCAAACAACCACTAACAGTCAACCGGTTGTTCAGGAAACGCCTTCCAGTAATTTCGTCACTGTTGTTCATGAGAGGTTGAAAGAGGAGCCTAAAGCTGAGGAAAAACCCTGCCACCCGACTCCGGAAGTTACTTTTTACAAGCAACTAAAATCAGAAGATGACGGTAAACTGGTCCCTAGAGCAACACAAAAAGCCAAGACCTCAGAGGCAGGAAACGGAATAACGTCTGATTCAGGTCAATCGGACGTAAAGACTGCACGAGAGGAAGCCGGTTTCGCTGCTCCTGCGCTTTCAGGCGCGTGCCCCCCAGCAAAGGAGACAGAAGAAAAAGTGTCCGGAATTTCTTCAACGGGCAAAATTTACGCGGTCCAGGTTGGAGTATTCAGTTACCCGAGGGTTGCCCAGGAGTGGGCTAATAAATGGCGCTCACGTGGATATCCAGTGGCGCTTCGACCGATGGCGAGGCCTAACTCCGGGGTACAGTATCGACTATTTCTGGGAGAATTTAACTCGGAAAAGAAGGCGGACGAATTTGCCAAACAATTCAAGGCAAAAGAAGGCGTTTCAGGGTTGACCGTTTCCATAAAGGATTAGTCGTTTTGCCTATGAAGGGGGTTATCTCCAGCGAAACGAGAAATCTACTATGATTGAGGAAATCAACTCCAACATTTTGCGCCTCAGAACCAGGAAGATTTCTCGTCGCCCGTTATAGTGGTAACTAATTATTAGGGTTGTAACACAGCTATTTTTTCTTGAGCGCCGCGAGACGATCCGCCAATGGCAGATTCTTGACCTCCGGCTCTCCGGAAACCTCTGCTAAAGCGGCCTTAATATTGTCATCCTGGCCTTCACGCTCCGTGCTCAAGAGCTTGGCTTTCATGTCTGCGCCGGCGGCCATAGCCCTGGCTTGATCAGCCTGCCGATTCATCGCCGCAAGAGCCACACCAAGGTTTGACGTTTCATTCTTGAGCCCCGCCATTTTCTGGGCTTTTTCAGCTCTTGCGCCGGCCCTTTGGCGTTCAAGCTCGGCCCGTTGCATATCCCTACGGCCTTTATCCAACATTTCTTTGGCCTTCTTGACTTTATCCGCTGTCACGCCCGCGAGTTCCTTTAACTCCTCGAAGTAGGCGTTGGCCTCATTGGCCTCTTGAGTCTCGCGTTCCAGGTCAGGTTTGAGTTTTTCCAGCTCATCGACCAGTTTATTGAGGCTGTTGGAGATTTCTGAAGCCTTAGCCTGATCCCCAAGAGCCTGAGATTCGTCGAGCCTCTTGTTTAAGAGTTCGGCTGCCGCCATAAACTTGTCGTAGTTTTTTTGGGCCGCGTCAGCTTCAGCGCGTTCCCGATCATAATCAGACCTGGCCTTACCAGCCTCAGTGGTTATCTTGTCGAGTTCACGAATCATTTCCTCAATTTCAGCCTGAGACGCTGTTTCCGGGTCCCATGCCACGATTCTTTGGGTTATGGTCTCTCCCACTTTTCCCAATTTCTCAACTCCGAAACTTCTTAAGAATCCAAAAACTCCACCCATGTGGTTTGTTCCTCCTGGTTGTTTAAGATCAAATGACCTTTATCGATGTTGACGCCAATTCCAGCCCGACCATTATTTGAACTGAGGCGCCTTCAGGTTCATCGATCGCTGATATCAGCAGATACTCGTCCACGTTCTCATTGACGTGACGGCCATACAGCATGCTGTCATGGGTAACATTCTCGGTTGTTTCCCCGAATGGGTCAGTGAAAATTTTCTCCACAAATCTCACAGGTGGTATTCTATCTATTTGGCCGCCTTGTCCGTCTTCCTCAACGACTCTAGTCGCTTCGGCGTTCTCCCATACCCTGTAGAAACGCGTGGAGTTCTTGGTGTCGAACACGCTTAGCCCAATGTACCCATCATTATCGGCAAGCCAAAACCCCCAATCTTCGGGGAAGATTTCATCATACGGCATGAATAGTTTACTCTCTTCTATAACCTTGTTGCTGTCCGCCACAAGTTGAAGCATATAAGGGCCTGCTGATGAACTCAGATAAAAACGATAAGCCATAGAATCGCCGACGGGAAATTTTCCGAAAGAGATTACGGAACAACCCGATCCAGGATACTTTATTAATAGATCTGAACCGGCAAGGATAAAGTCAACCTCTGGAAATTCAACTAGACAATTAAATCTTAATCCGAGAGGTAAATCCCTATCTATTCTATCAGAAAAACTTTTCCCGTATGACTCTTTGTATTCATCAACTTTCTTTTGGCCTATTTTCCTGAACAGATTCCATGTTGAAGCCATCTTGCTTGGGCCCCTCACATCGGAGACCACTCCTCCCTTCTATGATTAAACGTATCCTATAAAGAAACTATAAAATCAACTGATCAGAAATGACATGTCTACTTTGCGCCGCCGTTAACAAGCTTCTCAATTTCCGGCCGAGACTGGTTAATGGCTAAAGAAAGAGCGTCCATGGCCGTAGGACCATATTGCGCAGCCCATTCGGTCCGTAAAACCAGGACAGCCTGGACAGCGAGTGTCCTGGTTTCATGACTGAATATCCATCCCTTCTCGAGATATGGATAAATTTTCCCCGGGATCTCGACCATGGCGTAAATAGGGTTACCGTTCTGGTCCTTCTTCTCCTTGACGCTGTCATCATCGACCGCTACCAGCAATAGTTGTCCAGATTTTTTAGCGGCTTCTTCAGCGCTCTTGAGAAAATCGCTGTTCAATCCCCCCACGAAGAACATCAAGGCTCTAGGTGTTTTTTCAACCTCCTTCAAGGCTGTCATGTAGTCTGAATTTACAATGGGGATCCCGCGGTAAAGTGAATTTTGTTCAGAAAGGGCTTCCCAGGTAATGGCGGTTCCTGAACCTGAAGGGCCAACGTAGATAATGTTTTTCTTTGGGTCCAGATCCTTGATGGATTTAACGCCACTGTCCTTGTTCGCTATCAGTTGAGCGTATTCCAGAAACAGGGAAGTCTGTTCTGAAACCAGCTTTTTCCCCGGGAGTTTCTTTTCCAGGAGAGCTAGGGCGTCGGATTGGACGATACCAAGATCCGCCTGTCCTCCTGTAAGCATCTTGAGAGTTTCAAGGGATCCAGATGATGGTATTAACTGAACATTAATGCCTGCGGCGTCCTTTTTAAAGATTTTACCAAACTTGTAGTACCAGCCTCCCTCCTGACCGGTCGCCAATTTGAGAGGAGGGTTTTCCGGCTTTTTTGTCGCCAGAGCCGCCGCTGCCAGAGCCACATCCGGCGGAACACCCTTGGGAAGGTATCCCGGATCTTTTGGCGTTCCGGCCATGGACTTAACCTGAGTATCGAGATCATTGAGTTTCGCTTTCAGGTCTGAGTTGTCTTTGGCCAGGGTATCAGCTTCCTGACGCCATTTTTTGTAACCCGGATCGTCCGCGTGGTTATACGCTGTGGCGGCGACGCCCTTGTCTCTCAAGTGATCGAGCATCCAGAACAAAAAGATTGTATCAAACATCCCAAAACTGGGAGCGGTATTGAAAGCGTAAGGCGGCGGCTGATAGCCCTGAGCCTTGTAGTAGTTGTCTCTGTTGCCGTAATGACTCTTGTAATCAAATCCTGAGTATACTTTACCCTTCTGATAAAGGGGATTGGATTCGTATTTGGACTGGTCCCCCTTGTAAACCGGCTCCTTAAATTTTGCCTGTTCAGCTTGATAAGTCTTCAGTGATTCCTGTGAAGATTTTCGCCGTTGCTCCTGGATGGTAGTCTTATCAAATTTTGACCCACCTGAAAAACCTGCGCCTGGCGCTGTAGCGGCTGAAGGTTTTGTATATCCTGAAGAGGACTTGTTTCCGGGGCCGGCGCCTCGACTCTCGGCAGAGCCCTGACCTGGCAGGGACGGTTTAGAGTAGCCCGATCCGCTAGACGGGGCGGCTTCACGGTTGAAACCTGGCTTTGAGTATCCTGAAGAAGTTTCCGAAGATGGCTTGGAGTAGGGCGAAGAACTAGGAGTAGATGGCTTTGCGGAAGGCTTGGAGTACCCGGACGAAGACTGTCCACCCCCAAAGATTCCTCCTCCACTTCGATTCCATGTTCCACGTGTGGAGGATGACCAGGAAGAACCTTTACCAAAGCTGGATGAACCACGCGATCCTCCTCCGCCATATCTTCCCGCAACAGCGGCGGAATCACCAACCAAAGCGGTAAACAAAAAGAAGACCACGATAATGCTTAGAATTCGAACAACCTGATTCCTGATCATAGAAATCTCCATCACTCCATCTGATTAGATTTTCTCTGTCATGCTATCGCTGGTATGTCAAGCTATTCTGAATTCTACTGAAACAAGCTGTAAAAACTGATATAAGCTTTATTTTCAGGTATTAGCATGCTATAATTATAATACGACAAATTGTGTCGGAGGCGGTTCATGAAAACTTTAGCTTTATTTGCAGTTACTTTGACGATTGCGCTGAGCATGGGGATGTTCGCTCAGGCGTCAGAAATTTATGACAGGTCCTATCAGGGCCCCATGAACATGTACGGTCAGCCCGCATTGATCGTTCCCCAAAACCAGCAGGGGCAAAATCCCGCTAATACGACTCCTCAAGGTTTATTGCCAGAGGCTGCTAACGGGCTGTATCAAATTGGCGATTATCTATGGAGTTACATGCCTGCTCCTGTTAGGGGAGTCCAGTCGCCATACGCCGTTCCGCCAGGATCGGGACAGGTTACGACCAGTTTTGTCCCAGGCACGCGCTAGACGCAAACCTAACTAATTTTGTGGTGGTAAGACAGTAGTGCTCTCTGACAATGAACTGATCCTCGTTCAGGACGTCAGCCGGAACATAAAGCGACCGGTGACGTTGAATGTAAACCTGACTGGCAATCAAGACGCTTTTGAAAACAATCTCGCCAATATTGCGCGACAACTTCAGGGGGTCTCTCTCGATCAAATCCGTATCGAAGAGGGTGACGTCAGTTCTTTTCCGGGTAAACCATCTCTAACCCTTAGCAACGGGGAATTTTCGAACATCACCTATCTGGTTTTCCCGGAAGGCCAGGAATTCGGTCCGTTTCTTGACGCCATAGCCTGGCTGGGCATGGCTTCTGATCCGCCGGATTTTAAGTACAAGCAGTCCATACATGACTGCGCCTTCCCTGTGGAAGTCTGGACATTTGTGGCGGGCGCTTGCCCTCATTGCCCTGACGCAGTGAGATCCGTTCTAACTGTGGCCCTGGCCAATCCACTGATCAGGGTATCTGTCATCGACTCCTTGTATTTCGAGGAAATCTCGGAAAAATACAAAATCAAGTCAACCCCCACGATAATAGTAAATGATGGACTCACATTTGTGGGCGGTATAAAAACAAACCAATTGGCCGAAAAACTGATCACCCTCAATGACGAGGAATCAATGCCGGAGGCGCTCAGATCGATGATTCAGGCGGGCAGAGCGGAAGACGCCGCTGCAATGCTCTGCGACAGACAGAGGGCTGACGCCATTGTTCCTATCTACCTTTCCAATGAGTTTTCGCAGCGTATGGGGGCTTTACTGGTTATGGAAGAGGCCCTTGACCGTAATCCACGTATACTCGATCCGATACTCGACACGTTGGTCGATATGCTGAAATCAGACGATTTCGGTTTGAGGGGCGACACGGCGTCCATATTGGGCAGGATTGGATTGAAAGACGCTGTCCCCGCCTTGAGAAAAGCCGCCGAAGACGAAAATCCCGACGTGAAAGAAGCCGCGTTGGAAGCCCTGGAAAACATAGAGCAGGCCTGAAATTAGATGACCACGGAAAAACGGAAGGTCGAAAAAGGTAATCGCCTCTGGTTCAAAATGGTATTATTCCTTGTTCCCCGTTTGGTAACCGGATACTTCCGGCTAGTGGACCTGACTTCCAAGAAGATATTCCTAAATCGCGAGTATGAAGACCAAATCTGCCGTAAGAAACCTTTCGCGTGCGCATGTTTTCACGGAACGATGCTGTTTCCCGTATATTATTGTCGTAGATACCCTGGTGTGGTTATGGTTAGCCGGTCCTGGGACGGTGAAGTCATAGACAGGTCCATACGCAGGATGGGGTATGACACTACGAGAGGTTCTTCATCAAGGGGAGGCAAAGAAGCGCTCTGGGAGATGATTGACATGATAAATGAGCGCCAATATTGCTCCGGATTGGCCGTGGACGCCCCTAGAGGCCCTTCCAGACAGGTGAAGATAGGGATTGTGGTTGTGGCCAAAGAAACCGGGCAGCCTGTGGTGCCTATGGTGAGTTGGGCTACGCGCCAAATACGGTTCAAGTCCTGGGATTCCATGATCTTGCCATTGCCGTTCAGCACTATCGTCATTGCTTTCGGAAAGCCTACTGATGTTCCCACAGGTCTCGAAAATGAGGATTATGAAAATCTCAGGCTCGAAATTGAACGGGAGATGTTGCGCGTTCAGGAACAAACGGAAAACAAAGTCAGAGAAATCCTCAAAGGTAATGGTTAGTCTGAAATTCAGGATTTGACAAGAGCCTCGTTTCCGCGACCCTTGCCGTTTCCACTTTCCTATTTAACTTTTTTGCGCAACCGTCTTTTTAGGCTTGCCAGTCGATTTCTCTTTCAGTTTTTCAGATTCCGGGGATTCAGTCACGGGGACATCTTCCCCTGGATAGCCCCTAAGGGCTAGTTTAAGCACCTCGTCCATGTGTTTAACGAATTTGAAATCAAGTCTTCGTCTTATGTGTTTAGGGATCTCGTCAAGGTCCTTCTGATTCTGTTCCGGCGCAATAATCGTGTATATTCTTGCTCTTAGGGCAGCCAGAGACTTTTCCCTCAGTCCCCCAATAGGCAAGACCCGGCCTCGAAGGGTGATCTCTCCTGTCATGGCGACATCAGAACGAACTGGCATTCCGGTCAAAGCGCTTACCAGGGCGGAAGCCATGGTGACTCCGGCCGATGGTCCGTCTTTTGGAATGGCGCCGGCCGGGACGTGAACATGAATATCCTTCGAGAAGTAGAAATTTTCCGTAAGGCCGAACTTAGCGGCTCTTGACCTAAAATATGACATAGCGGCCTGACCGGATTCCTTCATTACGTCTCCCAACTGACCGGTCAACAGCAGGTTTCCTTTTCCCTCCATAGGTGTGGCCTCGATGTAGAGAACATCCCCTCCGTAGGGGGTCCATGCAAGACCGGTAGCCACTCCAACTTCGTCCTTTCTATTGTCGAGATCCGGTAGAAAGCGAGGAACCCCAAGGAATTTACTCAAATTCTTCGCTGTAATCCTCGGGATCTTCTTTTCCCCTTCGGCGATTTTTCTTGCTATTTTCCTGCAAACATTCGCTATTTCACGTTCCAGGTTTCTTAGCCCCGCTTCTCTCGTGTAAGAATTGATGACGTTGAGTATGGCCTCATCTGTGAGGTCCAAATCCTTGGTTTTGATCCCGTTCTCTTTGATTTGTCTCGGAATCAGATATTGTCTGGCTATCTTGAGTTTTTCCTCATCAATGTACCCTGCAAGCTCAATAATCTCCATTCTATCCTTTAAGGCCGGAATTATTGGGTCAGCAAGGTTCGCTGTGGCGATAAACATCGTTTTTGACAAGTCAAAAGGCACGTTTAGGTAATGATCACTAAACGCATGGTTTTGTTCAGGATCCAGCACCTCCAGTAGAGCCGCAGATGGATCTCCACGGAAATCAGCGCCCACTTTGTCTATTTCATCGAGCATGAAAACCGGGTTGTTTGAACCTGCGTTCTTTAGTCCCTGGATAATCCTGCCGGGAAGGGCGCCGATGTAAGTGCGTCTGTGTCCTCTGATTTCAGCTTCATCCCTGAGGCCACCGAGAGAAATACGGGTAAATTTTCTTCCCAATGCTCTGGCTATTGATTTTCCAAGAGAAGTCTTGCCGACACCGGGGGGGCCGACAAAGCAAAGAATCGGGCCTTTCATCTGTTTGTTCAATTTGCGAACCCCCAGGTATTCGAGGATTCTATCCTTTATCTTTTCAAGGTCATAATGATCCTCATCGAGAATCTGTTTGGCCCTCTTTATGTCAAGTTTGTCTCTTGTGGATTTTGACCAGGGTAATTCAACCATCCAGTCGAGATAAGTCCTTATTATCGAAGCTTCAGCAGCGTCGGGATGCATCTGACTCAGACGGCTAAGTTGCTTGTCCGCTTCCTTTTGGACTTCAGCGGGTATTTTGGCTTTGGCTATCTTGGACTTGAATTCTTCAATCTCCTTTGTCTTGTCGTCAATTTCTCCAAGCTCGCCCTGGATCGCTTTGAGTTGCTCACGCAAGAAATACTCCCGGTGAGTTTTCCCCATTTCCTCCTTGGCCTGGGTCTGAATCTTGGCCTGCATGGCTGAGAGTTCAAGTTCCTTTGATAAAAGTTCATTGACTTTTTTCAATCGTGGAACAGGATCAATGATCTCAAGGATCTGTTGGGATTCCTCAACCCGGAGTTTGAGATTTGAAGCGACGAGATCAGCCAGTCTTCCTGGATCCTCTATGGAATCCAGTATGGCGACGGCGTCAGGGGACACGATACCTCGAAGCTGGAGTATCTTTTCAGAATTCTCTTTCACGGTCCTCATTAAGGCTTCGATTTCTATCGTCACGCCCTCAATGGCCGGTTCCTGGATCTTCTCAATTTGAACCATGAAATAATTGGCGGAAGACAGATACGAGACGATACGTCCCTTGGCGACTCCTTGCACCAGTATCTTAACTCTTCCGTCCGGGAGTTTCAGCATCTTGACCACCATGGCCACAGTTCCCAGGGAATATATCTCTCCGGAAGCAGGATCTTCATCGGTAGAGAGTTTCTGTGTGGCCAGGAAAATGAGCCGGTTTCCCGAAACCGCCTGTTCGACAGCCCTGATTGACTTTTCACGACCCACCATAAGGGGCAATATCATGTATGAATAAATGACCACATCACGGACAGGCAGCAACGGCATGATGTCCGGAATGTCGTCAAAATTTATCGGTTGCGGCTTATGTTGAGTATCATCCTCAAAATCGTCTCGTTTTTCGATATCGTCTGCCATTGTTTTAATCCTTTTAACAATCAAAATAGGGCTATACAGCGTCCGTAATCATACAATACTTGTTCAAAACGTCGATATAGCGCTTTTTTTACATCAAAACCTGCTACACAATATAGTTATAGTTACCAGTGACCTCTGTCAAGCGGGAACGTCAATGTTAAATGAATAGGTATTGGGATGTGATAGAATAATCGTCGCAGGTTGGGAAGCGCTTAATGGAAAACCGCTTTCCAGCTTCACTAGAAAGGATTTTCAGGCACTTGACGTTTCTCTCAAGGTTAGAACTGATCGAGGTCTGACCCGGAATAGTCCCAGGCGGCTCCGCGAATCGGTTTGGCAAGGGATGCCGATGGGGCGCCACCGACTTTGAATATCTCCTGGAAACCTTCCCCAGAAGAACTCAACTGACCTGTTCGCGAATCAACACGTCGGAATTCGACATTGGACGGAGCGGAGAATTCCTTGACGGGTACGTCTTTAAGGACCTGTTTCATGAAATGGCCCCAGATTGGCGCAGCCGCTTTTCCTCCGGTTTCGCCTTCACCAATGGACACTTCATCATCGTATCCTACCCACACACCACAGGTATAATCAGGAGAGAATCCGAGAAACCACGCGTCGATGTTTTCATTTGTTGTTCCGGTTTTGCCCGCGACATCGGGTCTGCCGATAATCTTTTTGAGACTCGACGCAGTGCCTTCCTGGATGACACCCTGCATCAGCGATGTCATGATGTATGCGGTTGCGGGATCAATTCTTCGCAGCGCCTGGCCGGGGCTACGTTCTACCCGATCGGATTCGAGAGAGATCTTTTGCAATGGGGTTTCGTTGTTTCTAATGGGATCATCGAGAAAGACGGGTGGTAGGTTTTCTTCAAGAACCTTTCCATGGCGATCAACTATTTTTGTCACATAAATATGAGGAGCGAGATAGCCTCTGTTGGGAAACACCGAATACGCCAGTAGTTGTTCTTCCAGGGACACACCGGTAGAACCCAAAGCCATAGTGAGGTTTTCAGTCGGCGTTGATGTGTATCCAAGCTTCTTGGCGTAACTCTTGGCGTAGTCTATCCCGATCTGCTGGAGAATTTTTATTGTTGGAATATTTCTGGATTTGACAAGACAATCCCGGAAAGTCACAGGTCCAGCGAAACCTCCCCGATAGTTTTTGGGCCGCCAGACTTCTCCTGTCCCCGGCACCGTCAACGCTAGTGGACTGTCCATAATAATATCGGAAGCGGTAAATCCCTTGTCCAAAGCAGCGGCGTATATTACAGGCTTGAAGGAAGAACCCGCCTGACGTCTTGACTGAATCGCCCGGTTGTACTTCGATTCGGAGGAGCTGTAACCTCCCATAAGGACCCTGACATAACCAGTGCGGTTTTCTCTCAGCATCAGAGCCGACTGCACAACAGGCTCCTGCTCCGGCGCGAGGAGAAAATAGGGCGATATTTCCTCAGAGTATTCTTTGTAGTTTTTCATCTCGGGATCGGTCTTTCCGAACTTTTTCATATAAAGTTCACGACGTTTCGGATTGGGGTCCAGGATTTTGACCTCTATCAAATCCCCTACCTGAAACGGCGCCTCTCCCGGCGCGAAATTCCTGGTTCGCTGTTCAGGTCTTATGTACGGCTGTCTTATCCACCACTTCGGATCACTATCTATCTTGATTTGGCCGAAGTATTCTTTTTTGACGCCGTCCTTTTCGTATGTGCCTAGTCGAACATATACATTTTCGTGGTCGAGGTGGGTGACCACACCTTCGGTTATATCTCCGTATTTGAGGGGTTCTTGCATGTTTTTTGATTTTTCTTCGAGAAACTCAAGAACTCCCTTTACATTAAGTGTCTTTACCGGCCCCCGGTATCCTTCCCTTTTGTCAAGTTCACGGAGCCCCGAGTCCATAGAATCTCTAGCAGCCTTGGTCAAATTCAGGTCGACTGACGTGTAAATCCTCAAACCCTGCTTGTACAAAGCGTCGGAACCGTATTTTCTTTCGACAAGTCTGCGTACATATTCAACGAAATCAGCCGCTGTTCGAAGATTGGGGTTGGTCCCATGGTAAATCTTTGGTTCTTCCTGAGACGCTTGTTCATACTGGGCTTCAGTAATGAACCCGTCTTCAAACATACGTTTAAGAACGTACGACCGCCGGTCCATGGCTTTTTTTAGGTTACGTTTCGGTGAATTCGTTGAAGGTGCCTTGGCCAGCCCAGCCAGCATGGCGCATTCCGCAATGCTAAGTTCTTTGGCGCTTTTGTCGAAATAAGTCTGGGCGGCGGCTTCAACACCATAGGCGGAGCTACCCAAATATATCTGATTGAGGTAGAGGTACAGGATCTGTTCCTTGGAGAGAGATTGCTCTATCCTTGTAGATAGAATGGCCTCCTTGATCTTTCTTGTGAATTTTCTCTCCGGGGTAAGCAAAAAAGTCTTGGCTACCTGTTGCGTTATGGTGCTGGCTCCTTCTTTCAGAGAGCCGGAAACCAGATTCTTCTTTATAGCGCGGAGTATGGCTTCTTTATCAACCCCGGAATGATGCCAGAAATTTTTGTCTTCAGCGGCCACGAAGGCGTCCTGGAGAGCCTTTGGGATTTGTTCCATAGGAATCAGGTATCGCTTCTGGTATGCGAATTCCCCTATCAATTCACCTTTATCAGCGTAAACATTAGTGACGACCGGTGGGTCGTACTTTCTTAATTTATCAACATTTGGCACACTTTGAGTGAAATATATGTAACCCTGCCCCACTATTCCGGCCATACCTGAGATCACCCCAATAATAATCAACATACTGAAGCGGGCCAGACCTCCCAGTAGAGACCATCTCCGGTTCTGTTTCTTGTGGGGCTTCAGGACGTCCTGAAATGGATCTGAGGGCAGAATCTGCTTCCCTGGTTCAGTCAATCTGGGCCTCCTCATGATGTTTATTGGACGCGCAAGACGCCGGGCATGAGGTCTGTAAGGCTATATATAAATATAGAGACGATTTCAATATAATTTGTTCCAATGTTTACTCTCAAGACTATAAACAAAATTATGACATCCAAGACATACTTAAAACCAACAGTTTAATAAAGGCAAGCCTATTACAAGCTTATTATTTTTATTATTCAATATTGTTATGTTTTTATTGTAAAATGTAAATAGTGGATTAGCGGAGGAAATATCGGGGCAGGAATAGAGAGATCTGAGGAACAAACGTCACAAGAACCAGACAGATGAGGAGCAGAAGCAAAAAGGGAGCGACACTTCGAGAAACTTCAACCAGCGATTTGTTTGTCATCCCCATAGCTACGAAAAGATTAAGCCCAAACGGTGGTGTCAGGAATCCGAATTCGATTACCAGGACCATGATAATGCCGTAATGTATGAGGTCTATCCCAAAGCGACTCAATGTGGCGGCGAATAACGGCGCCAACAGCATCATGGCCGACACGTTGTCCATAACTGTTCCAAGCAGCAAGAACAAAACATTGGCCATTATGAGAAACATCCAGCCGCTGTGGACATTGGCCATAATCAGATCAGCGACCTGGTGGGGAAGCCTCTCGGCGGTAAGGAGCCAGATGAGAGTCATCGCTCCTGCAAGAATAAATAGAAGGCACCCTGATAATATCGATCCCTGGCGACAGATATTCGGCACTTGAGTTATAGTAATTTCTCGATATATGCACAGTTCCACAAAAAGCGCATAAACGACACTGACTCCCGCAGCCTCAGTGGGTGTAAACAATCCCGAATAAATCCCGCCCAGCACGATTACTGGAGTCATGAGACCCCAGGCTCCATCCCGCAAAGTTTTTAAACGCTCCCGACCCGAGACTCTAGGTCCTCCCTGCCATTTTCCTGTAATCGCCAAATATAGGGTGTACGCCATAAAGCAGAGAGCGATCAGGATCCCCGGAGCTATCCCTGCCATGAACAACTCCGCCACAGAGGTGTTCATAACCATGCAATACATGATCATGGGAATAGATGGAGGAATTACTATTCCTAAGGACCCCGCCGACGTGACCAGGCCGATTGAAAAACGCTCGTCATATCCAGCCTTTTTCAGGGCTGGAAACATGATGGATCCGATCGCGACAACAGTTGCCGGGCTGGACCCGGACAAAGCCGCAAAAAAAGTGCAGGACAAAGTAGCAGCCAGCGCTAGTCCTCCAGGATAACCAGAGACGAATGAATTTATTATAGCTACTAACCTGGCCGCTGTAGCGCCCTCGGTCATGATAACGCCGGCCAAAATAAAAAACGGAATAGACAGCAGAACAGAATTGTCCAAAGCGTTGAAAAGTTGCTGAGGGATTACTAGCAGTGATTCAGAGGTATTCAGTACCATGGTCACAATTGTGGTGGAGATCATCATCACGGCTATCGGCATTCCGAGTATCAAAAGACCAAAAAAAGTTACAAGAAGTGTGATGATCAAACTTAATCCCAACCCCTCAATTGAAAAGGCCGGCCATGAATCAGACCATGCAAGTGTTTTACAGTCAAAGACAGGAAACGGAAGACCATGACAACAGAAAAAAATGGAATAGGTATGTAACAAAGGTACTTGGGAATTTTTAGCACTGCGGTCAGAACTCCGAATCGCCAAAGCTTTAGCGTTTGTACCCAGCCAAAGTACGCCACCAGAACAAAAACCGCGGCGCACGCAAGATTCACTATTATTTGCAGAACGTGCCGAACCTGATCGCTGGATATCCTTTCATAGACGAAATCCATGGAAAAATGAGTCCCGTACTTGGTTCCTATGGCGGCTCCAAGGAAAGCGATGAACACGCTCAAGTACCTGGATATTTCGTCCATCCAGACGAAGCTGAACCCCAAGGCATATCTGCAGATCACTTGGGCAGAGGTCAGGAACGCGAGTGACAGCAGAACAAGAACGAGGACCCATTCTTCTGTTTTGGAGAAGGCTTTCAAGCACGCCTTTATAATGTTGTCAGCGCTCTTCATTAACCGTGTGTCTCTTTGTTATTCGTTCCCACCATGAGCTTTAACTTTGGTCTGAATAAAATCGTACAACTCCTGCCCTATAATTTTCTTGTACTTATCGTACACCGGCTCACATGCTTTCTTGAAAGCCTCTCGCTCGCTGGATGTCAAGTCGATTAATGACACCCCGTTTTTCTTGCAGTATTCATCAACAGAAAGTCCTGATTGGGGCAATTTTTCATTGAGCTGATCATTCACTTCACGGTTGACCTTTATACATAGTTTGGCCGCGTCTTTGAAAATCTGCTTTTGTTCGGCGTTCAGCTTGTTCCAGAAATCCGGTGTTACGATAATTATGCATTCGGTAATAATGTGCTGGGTCCGAGTGGCGAATTTGTTGACTTCCATCGCCTTGATCAGAATGGATGTCATAAGAGGGTTTTCCTGACCGTCTATGGTTCCGTTTTGCAGAGCCGAATAGATTTCAGGAAACGGTAAATCCGCCGGTGAGGCTCCAAGCGCTTTGAATGTGTCAATATATATAGGGCTGCTCATTACTCTAATCTTCAGACCTTTAAGATCTTCGGGCTTCCTGATGTTTCTCTTCGAGTTAGTGATGTCGCGGATTCCGTTCTCGGTCCATCCAATTCCTATGAAACCCTTGGCAGGTAAATACCCAAAAATTTTAGCCATGACTTCCGGATCGTCGAAGACAGCGTAAGCCGTTTTTTTGTCCGGGAAGAGAAAAGGAAGATCTGTCACAGCAATCTGCGGAACATAATTTGACAACACGGCTGTGGAAATCGTTGCCATTTCAAGAGTTCCTGATTGGACCTGATCGGCCAGCGAATTTTCGTTTCCCAGTTGTCCGAACTGGAAAGTTTTGATATCAATCGCTCCATTGGTTTTTTTTAGGACATATTCAGCGAACGCGTCTACGCCCTTTGTTTGTCCATGAGGTGGAGGACCTACGTGGCCGAATTTGGCCATCAGAGGTGTTGATGGAAAAGCTTCCGGCAGGTGGCAAGTTAATAGCATCGCAAGGATGAAAACAAATATCGTGACTCTTTTCATAGGGACCTCCATTCGAATTCCTTGGTTTCGGTCGCGGCGCGTCGCAGACGCCATGATCTGGAAATCAAAACTGGGCCAATTGATGTTAGGGGCTACAACCGATTTTCTATATTTGGGTGACAGCCCTGGAATTTAGCATAACCAGATAGGGACGGCCAAACTATAATCATTGTGGAAACTTCTTTGGAATCAGTGAACGCTCCCTGGCGAAACAAATCTTCGTCTGATCCATTATGGATGTTATTGCGACGTCCTCCGGCGTACACCATTAATTTCAACAATTTTAAAGCTCCAGTTTATCTTGAGGAATTCTGGACCTCGAAACAACGTAGAGGGTGCTCTATTCACGAAATCTCGTACAGAGCCTGTTTCAAACCACAACTACCGTCATTCTTTATACGTCTCTTGACCGACCCTGGAAGTCTGGTTTTCGATCCTTTTAGCGGTAGAGGAACTACGGTTATTGAGGCCGGTTTACTTGGGAGACGAGTTGCGTCTAATGACATCAACCCTCTGAGCCGAATCCTGGTCTATCCCAGGCTTTGTCCACCGGAGCGCACTGAACTTTCTGAACGGCTCTCAAGGATCGAAGTGAGTTATGACCTGGAATCGGACATTGATCTTTCCATGTTTTTTCAACGAAAAACATTGTCGGAAATTCTGTCGTTGAGACATTATCTTTTTGAGCGAGCCAAGCGCAGGGAAGAGGATGAAATAGACTCCTGGATCCGCATGGTGGCTACCAACCGGCTGACCGGGCACTCTCGCGGATTTTTCTCTGTTTACACGCTGCCACCAAACCAGGCCGTTTCTCCGGAAAGTCAGGTAAGAATAAATGAACGACTGAATCAACAACCGGAATACAAAGACGTCAAAGAAATAATAATGCGAAAGTCCGAGAGCTTACTAAGGAACCTGTCGTCAAACGACAGACAGAATTTGAGATTAGCATGCTCCTGCGCAAAATTCACGAGTCTTGAAGCTGATTGCGTCCCTGAACTGGAAGCCAATTCTGTGGATCTGACCGTGACTTCCCCACCTTTTCTCAATGTAGTCCAATATGCTCAGGATAACTGGCTTCGGCTATGGTTTAACCACATAGACCAGAAAGAGGTTTCCCAAAAAATCTCAAACATCGGCGCTCTTTCCAAATGGCGGTCCAAGATGGAATCAGCGTTACGAGAACTCCATAGAGTGGCCAAACCGGGTAGCTGGGTAGCTTTCGAAGTTGGAGAAGTCAGGAAAAACAAGGTCAAACTGGAAGAAACGATCGGTCCTCTTGGAGTAGAGGTTGGATTCAACTGCGTCGGGATATTTATCAACTCCCAGGAGTTCACCAAGACCGCTAATATTTGGGGTGTAAATAATAACCAGGCGGGTACAAATTCCAACCGGATAGTTCTGTTCCAGAAGATCAGGTAACCCATGAGGTTTATTGTCAACCAAGCAGGCTCGACTCGTAGAATCGCTCTCTGAGCTTGACAAAAAGCCCCTCAAGCGGTTATTTATAAAAGTTCGGTTAACGGTTGCGCTACGATCCCCCAAAGTTGTCATGACCGGAACAGAGGTAGATTTCTGCAATGCCTTCAATATGGGAAATCGCAATACGGCAATTTCAGGAAAAGAAGAAATTTGTTTTGGCTACCATTCTGTCTGTTCAAGGATCTTCCCCTCGTCAGGTAGGCGCAAAGGCGCTAATCCTACACAATGGAGACGTTGTGGGCACGATTGGGGGAGGCCTGTTTGAAGCGAATGTTCGCGATTTTGCCATGAGCGCCCTGGAGTCTGGGGTTTCCGCTCGATTGAACTTCGCTTTTCACGGTCAGGACGCTAATAGCGAACAAATGATTTGCGGAGGCTCTGTGGATGTACTTGTCGAATTGATCCACCCAGAAGCCACGATCAAAGAACAAATATACAGGAAGCTCAACAGTAGCATTAAAAAACGAGTACCAGCGTTTCTCATCAAGAAAGTTGATCTGGAGCCCGGGCAAACTACCGAAAATCAAATCGACTGGCTTTTTGTTGATGAAATGGGTGGGACACTGGGGCATTCCGAAGGTCTCGATCTGTGCTTGAAATCAATCCCGCCGAAGCGACTACTCAAACCGGCTCAGTTAATCCTGCCATTTGGCGCCCAATGGCCTATGTTAATTGAATGGGTTTATCCAAGAAGTGTCGCATACATTTTAGGCGCCGGCCATGTTGGAGCCTGCGTGAGTCATTTGGCTTCCTTTGTCGACTTTATGGTTGTAGCTATCGATGACCGTGAAGAATACGCTAACCAGGACAACCTGCCTGACGCGGAACAAGTTGTAGTGACTCCATTTGAACAAGCTTTATCGGGTTTCTCTGTAGATCAGGACAGTTATATTGTCATCGTTACAAGGGGACACGCACATGACAAGGTCGCTCTTTCGCAAGCTCTAAAAACCGACGCGGCATATGTGGGGATGATCGGCTCAAGACGCAAGATCAAGCTAATCTTCGATTCTTTAATTGAGGAAGGGTTTAATGAGTCTGACCTGGCCCGGGTTCATGCTCCAATCGGATTGCCGATTGGCGGTGAAACGCCTCAGGAAATAGCGGTGTCAATTGTGGCCGAACTAGTTCAGGAAAGAACGAGGAAGTTAAGCGACAAGGTTTAACCAAATAGACATGCTCAACGGGAAAAGAATCATTGTAGTGCTTCCAGCTTATAACGCCGAGAAGACCTTAGAGCGCACGGTGTCGGAACTGGACCGAAACGTAGTAGATGAAATACTGCTGGTGGATGATTCCAGCAGCGACCGCACGGTCAAACTGGCCCGCGAAATTGGTATTCGTTCCTTCCTCCACGATAAAAACTACGGCTATGGGAGAAACCAGAAAACATGCTATTCAGAAGCTCTAAAGTCCAAAGCCGACGTAATCGTGATGTTGCATCCGGATTACCAATATTCACCTCGACTTGTTCCGGCAATGGCTGCCATGATTGTGTCCGAAGAGTATGATGTTGTCTTGGGGTCCAGAATCCTGGGCGGGAAAGCCAGAAAATCAGGAATGCCCATTTACAAGTACATTTCAAATCGCGCTCTTACCCTTGTGGAAAACCTCCTAATAGGGTCCAAATTGTCCGAGTTTCACACTGGGTACAGGGCATTTTCCCGAAGAGTCCTGGAAAGCCTGCCAATACATCAGAATTCAGACGATTTCATGTTTGATAATGAAATGTTGGTTCAGGCCGTTTATTTTGGGTTTAATGTCGGAGAGATGTCGTGCCCGACAAGGTATTTTGAAGAGGCGTCTTCAATCAATTTCAGACGATCAGTGGTTTACGGATTCGGTGTATTGTGGACAGCGCTCCGATTCAGGCTGCAAAAGCTCGGGCTATGCGCCTTCCGCATTTTTGACCATTCTTCCCGGCGACCTAAACGTGACTATTACGAAGAAGTCAGTTAGAAATACTCCGTCCAAACGTTAAAATATTTTGATAACTTCTGTTGGGGGGTAGTCAGGTTCCATAATCAGAAAATGGAGTCCTCTTGATCTCATAGACGCCACGACCTTTTTATTCTTTTCACTCACGCCAATAAATATTGCTTTATATTAGTAATTTAACCGTATTCATTAAAGACTAGGAACTAAGCCTCCGGGTTCCTGATGCCCCACTTAGCTATTAGTTACACAAGTCCCTAGAAAAAACATCCAATTAACTTAACATGTTACATGTTGGCAAGGGGTGAGAATAATGAGAAAAGCGTTATGAGCGCGCTTTTAATCTGATTTATTTACCCAAACTAGCCACATGAAGGTCTTTTGCTAAACAATTTTCTAGTTATTTGATATATCACCTCAACTTCCTTTATATTTTTCTTGACAAATAGAAAAAACAAGCTAATCTCCACCTTGCCACTAACTAGAACCCTGAGGGAGGGTGTTATGCTAAGAAGGTGTCTGAATTACTTGTGTATTTTTTCTGTTTTGTTAATGGTAGGGGTCGCCGGCGCATCTGCTCAATCCATTCCGGGAGACCTGGATTCTTATGCGGCAGCAAGCCTGGAAGCCTCTCCAAATTACAAAGCAATCTCCAAGGTGAAACCATCTGAGCCGGTACCGATAAAAGTTCGCCCGGGAATCATGTCCAAGCTGGAAGGGCTTTCAAGATTCAGTCCTGCGAACTGGGGACAGGAATGCATTCTCCCTGCTCCAGCTCAAGGACAATTTGTAGCGGGTCCAAAGGTATGGTTCGGAAAAATCCAAGGTGAGGCCCGAAAAACAATAGGCCCTAACGCTGTCCCTGGCACTTCAGTTAACTTCAATGATAATCTTGGGTTCGGGCAGAACGCTACTTTGATCTGGGGGGTCGACGTAAAGTATCAGCTCAGGCCAAGATTCGGACTTAGATATTCTTTCAGTCCAATTAAAGTGGAATCAACATATACGACCCCAGCTTCCTTCACCTTTGCCGACCAGTTGTTCGCCGCCGGATCGCTGATTCAATCGAAATGGGACCGTTTTGAACACAGAGCGGGTGTCACTTTTAACCTCACGAATTCCACAAGCTCGAGGGCGAGTATTTTTGCCGAGTGGATGTATTTGCAGGACAAATTATCGATTGGAAGCGGAGTTGGCGCAATAACGCCGGTGGTTTGGGACTCTACTCGCAACCTCGCTGTAGTGGGCCTAGAATTTGACAAATGTCTCAAGAACATTCGTGGAAACAGCTTGAATCTGAGTTGCAAAGCGGACGTGATGTTCCTAAACGACTGTTTTGGGTTCGACGCAGAAACCGCCCTCAACTACATGATTCCGATCAAAACCGGTAGGTTTGGATTTGTAAAAGGCGGCTACAGATATTCTTTCTTCGAAAAAGACAATAACCGAAATATGTTTAACACATCCATAGGCGGCCCTTTTGTGCAGGTCGGCTTCCTATTCTGAAATGATAGTGTAACCACCGGTAGCAGGTCCTGACTTCCCCCATTATATAGCCCGACCTGAATTTTAATACCCTCCAAAGTCCGACTAAAAGGTCGGGCTTTTTTTTATCGGCGTCAAACAAACACGAGAAAATGATCAGGAAACCCACACAGTTTCCAGGTGAGAGTTGGAAATATCTACCAGCACTCGGGGCTGATTTATCTTTAAGTCCCACGAAACAAATATTCCTGATGGATCGACCACATTTTCATCCACCCCGTTAAGTCGGGATCTTAACTTTTCCATAACTTTTGACACAGTTCTGGTGACGATTCTTTCCAGCCCCAGATGATTGTTTAATTCCTTCAGGGCCGGTGTGGTCTGAAGTTGTTCTAGAGCTTCTTCCCAATGGATGCCGGGCACTTTCTTTCTTAGAACGTATGCGTTGCCTCTATCCCGGATTATAAGTAATGGAGGATTGAAGCGGACGAGCGTATTTCTTATCTGAAAAAGGGATTCATTCTTTGATGCGTTTGTCAGGAATTCTTTCTTGCTTTCCATGCGGGGTAGGGCTCGAATCTGGGTTCGCTCGAAAATGAAGCTCTCTCCATCAATTTCCAACTCTTTGAGCCGTGTTGGATCAAAACCTATGTCAAGAAGATCCCCTAAAGTTAGAGAGTCTTCCGAATTCTTATCGTTGCGTTTCAACCACTCAATGAAACTTGGTCGTTTGTAATTGGGCAACGCTTCAATGAACCGGGCTGGGTTGAATTTCAGTTGTTCAGGAAGACGTAACCAGAGTTCTCTATCCCCTGAAAAAAAGCAGGTTCTACTTTTAAGTTCGGCCGGACCGTATGATTGGGCGGGCATGTTTCGGATCGAAGAATCCAGGGAGATCTGTTGCATGGATTCGCCGCCTGTATACCCTAACAGTTGTGATATTCTTCTTCTAAAGCCCAATAATTTGGTGATGTAACGAGTAAACATGAATCGCATCAGAGAATCATGTTGACCGGAATAAATCTGGTCTCGAAAATAAATCAGCAACGCCTGGTACAAATCTTTGAACTCTTCGATGGTTCGCTGAACCATTTGTTCGTTGTCCCGCATATCTATTGATGGGCGCTTTCTTTTTATGTGATGAACAAGCTTGATTATTGGGTCTTTCAAATCCTTTCCATCAAATGCTGGTGGGATGTAAATCATGTAAGCGTCGTCGATTCCATTTTCCCGTTCCTGCCCGCCGGTTACTTCTCTGAACGATTTCCAGTCAAGTTTCCTGTAGATTTCAAAAGTCGGGTCATCGGAGGGTATTATGTTGTCCAAGGCGCCAATGGCGGATTTTTCGATCAAGAAGTCCTTGAACTCTCGAAGAATTAAGTTACCGAGCCCTTTATTCCGAAATGGTGGGGAGACTTCAACGTAAACCAGATAATAACAGGGGATTGGTTTGTTCAGGTAAAGCATGTTCAATCGCCCCAGGTTGGCGCCATCTTCTGAATTAATTTCCAAAGTCCGGAAACCTTTGTTGGCTTTGCCAATATTCAACTTATCAATTTTGGCGCCTGATACTGTTGTGTTGACGAGATCCCAAAGTTCTTCGTAAAGGTCCGACGCTATCGGAGAGTTTTCACTGCCATGACGAATTCCATCGTGGATTAGGCCAATGAGCGCAAGGCGTTCTGTGATATTGAGTTTCTTCAGCGACGAATCCTTAATTGAAGATTTTTCCGCAGATACATTTTCTAACATCCTGGAATTTCCCTCTTAAAAATAAAAAAAGCGGAGTTTGCGCTCCGCTTTAGTTTACTTTTGATATACCTATCATCCTAAGCGAAGACGCTGTCCGCTCCTTTTGCTAAAATAAAAGTAATAATATGAATTAGAATAATTAATCATTTTATCCTCTATAACACTATCTCTAATGTTTGGATCGATTTTTGTCAACATTAATCGGTAGCGTATTATTCGATAATCGTCGTAGAATACTCAAAAAGGGATTTTAGAAAGAGGACCAGGACATGGTGGACGCAATCGACATAGCTGAAGAGATCTTAAGCAAGAAGAACTTAGATCAATGGGAAATTTTTTGGCAGACATCATCCAGCTTTCGCTGCCAGACCAAGAAACTCGAGACTGATTTTTTTCAAAAGGCCGATATTTCTGGAATAGCCGTCCGATTGGTGAGAAACGGCAAGATGGGATTTTCATTCAGCTCGAATCTTGATGCAAATAGCTTGGCCCAAACTGTTGAAACGGCCGAGGCAATCGCTGATGTTACTGTTGAAGATCCAGACTACGGTTTTGTTCAGCCAACTGATTCAAAAGTCGAATCAAACGGACTATTTCATCCTGAAATTAACGAAATGAAAGAACTCGACAAAATTGGTGTAGCTAGAATCATTGAAGAATCAGCGTTCACGTATGACAAAAAGGTAACTTCTATCAGATCTTCAGGGTATACGGATGTTGAGCTTGATGTTGAAATCCGAAATTCTCATGGTTTGAGACTTCATGGAAAATCGGGATTGGCTTCGATATGGATCGAATTGATGGCCCAAACCGGCGACGAGCAGGAAATGTGTTATTGGAGGTATCAATCAAGGAACCCAAGGGATCTTGATCCTGTTCGTTTGGCTCACATCGCTTCGGACCGAGCTATTAAGAGACTGGGCGGGGAACGGATTTCTTCTATGAAATGTCCGGTTCTGATCGAAAATATTGTGGCTGCCAGCTTTCTCGAGACCCTTTCAAATACTTTTCTCGCTGAAAGTCATTTTAAGAAGACGGCCTCTCCACGAATAACAATTGGGGTTGAGGTCTTTTCTCCATTAATCAACATATTCGACAGTGGTCTGGACACAGATGGGGCCTACGCTTTTCCGTTCGATGGAGAAGGGACTCCGGCCAGGCGCACTACAGTTGTCGGAACCGGAAGAATCGAATCTTTACTTTCCGACAGCTATCACAGTCGTAAAATGAAAGCGTCAATCACTGGCAATTGCAGGCGTCCAGGCTTTGATAGTACCCCATTCAACGGGATAACCAATCTCTTTATTCAAAAAGGAAATCTGGAGATTCCGGATCTGATGAAGGAGTTGAACTCAGGGATCATGATTACCGAAGTGATGGGATTGCACACGGCGAATCCGATTACAGGAGATTTCTCGGTAGGAGCTTCGGGTTTCCTGATTTCTGGCGGACAAATAGTTCGCCCTGTTAAAGGGATAGCAATAGCCGGGAATCTGCTCGACCTTTTCAGAAAAGTCATTTTCTTAGGTTCTGATTTTGAATTCTTTGGAAATGTCGGAGCGCCTTCAATGGTAGTTGAAATTCTTGCTGTCAGCGGCCAGTAAATAAATCGATCTTGATGGCGACAAGAGCAGGTCGCATAGGGAATTCCGGTTTCTGGATTCAAATGCAGGGCTACGTTGATTTCCAGAACGCATGTGGTTTCTTACCACAATCTGGAGTCTCGGTTCATCGGAAACCGTGTTGGCCCCTTGCGTTTTGGTTTTTCGGATTTAGAAGAGACTGAGAGTTCGTCCATCATACGATTTATTTTGGCCCTCCATTCGCTGTTTTGCTCAACCTTCAGAGCTTTTGTGAAACTCTGAAGCGCCTGGTCCTTTTTTCCTATGTGAGCGTAAACGATTCCCAAATTTGCCCACGCCTCGTGGTCCCAGGGATATTTGTTCAATAGGGATTCATAATCCCGTATGGCAAGATCATAGCGCTCAAGACTTGCATAGGCCATACCTCGCCCCAGAAGGGCGGACCTTGAATCCGGGACAAAATGCAGAGCCTTGTCGTAATCAACGATGGCCGCCTTAGGGTCATGATTGAAATTGTTGGTATCACCTCTCTTAATGTAGCCTTCGAGATCATTCGGCCGCAAGCCGATGTATTTATTGAAGTCTTGAAGAGCCTTCATGGGGAGACCCATCCTGTCAAGAGCCTCTCCGCGCAACAAATACGCTTCAACAGATTTAGGAGACCGTTTCAAAGCTTCATTCAGATATCTGACAGCCATTGCAAAATTATTCTTTTCATTAAGCAGCTTAGCTTTAGAGATCAATGCGGCCACCGATAATTGTTCTTGAGGCTTCCCCGCGTGCTGGGTTTGAGCATTACTGAGAATGGGTGGTAATGCCCATGAAACGCAGGCCAAAACAACTAGCGACGACATTTTGAAACGGAACAAAAATAGTGAGCGAATCCTGTTCATAAATAAAAGGCGATCTAGAAAAGTTCGAGAGAGAATTGAGGAACAATATTTGAATTAATTGACGCCGATTCTGATGGTTTTTTTATCATATCCATTGACCCTAGGATAGAATTTCAAGAAACTGAATCACAAATCGCTCCAGCATTATAGCTAACAATTCAACAAAGAGGAAACACTATGGATTACAAAGACATTATTGTCAGCGCCTCAAATTCCATTGGTACAATAACCCTGAACTCGCCGCATACCGCCAACGCGTTGTCCAAGAATATGATTTTAGAAGTAACCTGCGCGCTCAAGACGTTCCGCGACGAAGCTTCAACAAAGGTCATAATAATTAAGGCCGCAGGAAGGCATTTTTGTTCGGGTCACAATCTGACGGAAATGATTGACGGGGATGTTACGGAATATAAATTTATTTTCAGACAATGCTCGGACATGATGCTGCTCATACATGAGATCTCACAGATTGTCATCGCCCAGATTCACGGGGTAGCCACGGCCGCAGGGTGCCAGTTAGCGGCTCAATGTGATCTTTCCATTTGCACGGAGACAGCGCGGTTTGCTACGCCGGGCGTAAAAATAGGGCTTTTTTGTAGCGGTCCCATGGTTGCGCTCAGCAGGGCCATAGGAAGGAAAAGCGCCCTTGAAATGCTTATGACAGGACGCTTTGTTTCAGCAAAGGAGGCAGAGCTTTACGGTCTTGTTAACCGAATCACCCCTGAAGCGGAATTGGAAAAAACTACTCAAGATGTGGCGGAAGCGATCGCCAAATCGAGCCCGTTGACTTTGGCTATTGGGAAAAAGGCTTTCTACGCGCAGATCGACATGCCTGAAAACAAGGCTTACGACCATGCGACCGAGGTCATGACGTTGAACCTTATGACACAAGACGCGCAAAATGGAATCAAAGCCTTTCTTGAAAAAAAGAACCCTGTATGGCAAGGCCGCTGAAAAGATAAAATAAAAAAATGCGCAACCTACGGCGCCAAGGGGCTAACTCTTCTCTGCGTGTGGCAACATTTCCTGAACCCACCCGTAAGCGGCTATCATCGCCGGGAATCCGACTATCGTGGCGGAAAGCAATGTAGCCTGGAGCAAATCATCTTTCGACGCCCCGGCTTCCAATGCGCGTCTTGCGTGGGACCTGACACCTCCTTTTGAGCCTGCGCCCACGGAGATTCCAAGTTGAATCAGGTGTTGAGTTTTGGCGTCGAGGCGCCCGGCCTTAGAGCAAAGCTCGCCCACTTCCCTAAATTTGTCCGCCACTTCTCCATGGCGTTCCACGAACTGTTTAAAAATTTCTGGAAGATACATGTTCATCCTTTCGTGATGACTGATAACAGTCAGGCAAGGTTAAAGGTTTCGGTCTTTTATCAATCACTGAACAAACTATCACAAAATTTGACTAATGGGCTAATTTGATTGTCTATTAATGAAATTCTGATTTATAGGCTGGGAAAAGCAGCGATTGTTGACCGGATCATGGAATTATAGTAAACGGCTTCTAATCCAATCGACAATCAGTTTTGCGCCGGCGCCTCTTAGAAAGGAGTTATTATTTTGCGAGTTCTTTCGGGCATTCAACCAAGTGGAGCGCTTCATCTGGGAAACTACCTTGCAATGATGAAACCAATGATTTCCTATATGGACAGGAGTCTTCTTTTTGTATTTATAGTCAATTTACACGCCATGACGAGTGTGACGGATGGTGAACGACTTGCCGAAGGGACGTTGGAAGCCGCCTCGGATTTTCTTGCTCTAGGTCTGGATCCTGATCGGTCTATCTTCTGGGTCCAATCCGATGTGCCTGAAGTTGTGGAGTTGTCCTGGATACTTACCTGCGTTACTCCAATGGGGCTGCTTGAACGCTGTCACTCTTATAAAGACAAAATAGCCAAAGGAATTTCTCCTAATCACGGGCTTTTCGCGTATCCGGTATTAATGGCTGCGGATATTTTGCTGTATCAGGCCAACGTAGTGCCGGTCGGAAAGGACCAGAAACAACATATTGAGGTTACTAGAGACATAGCCGTCAAGTTTAACGGAGTCTATGGGGAAACATTTGTTGTTCCAGACGGAGAAATAAATGATCAAGTAGCCACGGTGCCCGGAGTGGATGGGCAAAAAATGTCCAAGTCATACGGCAACACTATTGAGATATTTCTCGATGAGAAAGCGCTCCGTAAAAAAGTTATGAGCGTCAAAACTGATTCTACGCCAGTCGATCAGCCTAAGGATCCCGAAACGTGCAGTCTTTTTCAGATTTACAGGCATTTCGCTTCTGAAGACAGGGTTAGAGATGTCAAACGCATGTACATTGAGGGTGGCGCCTCCTACGGAGCCATCAAAAAAGAGTTGGTCGAAATTCTATGGGAGATGTTTCGATCCCAGAGACTCGAAAAAAAGAAATTAATGGCCGATCCTGGCCATATAAGATCAATATTGGCTGATGGAGCTAGAAAAGCCAGAGAAATAGCTTTTCCCACAATAGAAGACGTTCGGAAAAAAGTGGGAATAAAATATTGAGTGGTTTGGATAGTCTCCACATTATTGAAAGGAGTAGGCACGGTAAAGACTGATATCCGCAAGGTGGTAGAGATACTGCGCAAAGCGGTAGGCGCTATGCGAGTTCCCATAGTTACGGAGATTTCACAGCGCAAGAAATCGCCCTTTGAGGTTCTCATGGCGACAATACTATCGCTCCGCACCAAGGACGAAGTTACTCGTGCGGCTTCTAAGCGTTTATTTGAGGTGGCTTCAACCCCGATGGAACTGTTGGCCCTAGAGGAGGGCCAAATAGCCGCCCTGATCTTTCCGGTAGGTTTCTACAAAACCAAAGCCAAAACACTGAGAAGCATTTGTGACAGGCTTATTAATGATTACGACGGAAAGGTTCCAGACGATCTGGATGAACTTCTGAAGCTGAAAGGTGTAGGTCGAAAAACCGCGAACCTGGTTGTAACATTGGGCTTCGGCAAACTAGGGGTGTGCGTGGATACACATGTGCACAGGATAAGCAACAGACTCGGGTACGTCAAAACCAGGACCCCGGAACAAACTGAAATGGTTCTTCGCGAAAAATTGCCCGTTGACTATTGGATCGAATACAATGATCTTTTGGTAACTTGGGGCCAAAATGTCTGTGCTCCTATTTCTCCATTTTGTTCCAGATGCGCGATATTCGACTACTGTGAGCGAGTTGGTGTGAAAAAAAGTCGCTAAGGTGGGTTCAAGTGAAAAAGGGGTCGTTAGATTTAAGTCAGCCGATCAGTGGTGTTTGACTGTTCTGATTGTGGACAGACTAGGGCGAAATCCGGGTTAACGAAGCGCGTTTTATCGCTCGGGACGTTTGAATCCGCAAGGTTACAAAATACCCTGCGAACCCCAGAGGTATAGCCGTAAGAAAAGCCCCAACAAACCAACTCAGAATAATGTCCGAGCCTAATGCGAGAAATTGTCTTATAGCTATAAGAATCTCTTTAGCTTGAAGAACAGGGGTAATTAAGAGGTAAAATTGCTGTAAATCTGTTACAGCAGGTTTGTTCAACACAAACGATCCAATCAGGTAAAACCCGTAATACATTGGCGCCACGGTTAGAGGGTTATTGACCCAGGTAAACGCTAACGCCAAAATCACATTGAATCGTACGGCCAATCTGAACAGACCCAAACAAATCGTCTGGGCTCCAAGGGGGATGCCCGTGCCGATAAAAAGCCCTACAAAGACTCCTCGAGCGTCAAACCACGGGGGATTGTGCGACAGGACGAATGGATCTACAAAGAAACCCTTAAATCCAATTAATATGTTCCTTAGAAAATTTTTCGTATTGGACAAATTCAAGTGAGGTAAAACCAACCAAGCTTGCAGCGTCAAACGCCAAATCTATTTTCTCAAAAATAAACCGGCGTCTGAAACCAGGACGCCGGAACAGTGGTCAACATACTAAATTCGGAAGTCTTAAAAAGCAAATTAATCTGAACGATACTAATAACCTAATTTTGTTCGGTAATAATCACTGATTCTTCTTGCCCCATTGAAATTTGGCTGAAGATTCATCGGCGCTAGACTCAGTCTGTCCCCATTTCATTTTCTTGGTCGATGGTCTGTCGAGTCCCTCATTAGCGGGAGATGGCTGATTGTTACTATTAACGGCGGTTTCCGAGTTGGAAGCGGGCCTGGATGATCCAGGCGTTGTTTCAGCCGGTTTAGGAGTCGCCGGTACCACTCTCGCAGGGCCTGTATTTGTTGGGGCCTGTCTTTGTGTGGACGAGGGAGCGCCTATATTGGTCCTGATTGGTGGCGCCGTTCTGACCACAGGTTCAGGTTGAATCGGAGTCGACGCCCGGGAAGCGGCGTTTGTCTCATTTTCGTTCTGAGGCTCCGGGGCCAAATCCCTAGCCTTGTATGTGTCATAAATTTCCTGGTCACCGAAGGTTTTCAGATCTTGAGGCTTTTCGAAATCAATGGAAAAATCTTTGTCCGTAATGTCCGAACTGGTTGGTGGGGCCTGCCCCCAGTAGATTTCTTCTTCGGCCAAGCTGACGGCTGGGGCAGAGAAAGCCAGAAGTAGAGTTAAAAGAGCGCCTACTATCCTTTTCATGAAAAAACTCCTTTCGAGATTGGACACCTTGTCCCAGGGGCTCTCCCCGCTATTGAAATACTTTAATAATATTATATAACAAAAAGCCATAAATGGTCAACTTATTACATATATTCTTCAGATGACAACATAGCCCGCAAGCCGTCACCCCTGAAGAGCGTCCGATTGAATTGGGCTTCTCATACGCCTCTGATCTGGTCCGGCCAGATATACTTGTGTAATTGTAACTGAAGTCTTACTCGGAGATTGTCAGACAGAATCCAACCAGCCAGGTCGCTTGTCGACAATTTGCCAAATACCGCTGACATAAGAATGCGCTGAGGAAGATCGGCGAAGTATTTCGAAAGAATTTCCTTTGCCCACTCGTAATCCGCTCTGTCGGACAATACGAACTTCACTTCATCGGTTGGGCGTAACGCTGATATGTTATCCCAGTTCATCATGTGAGACTGTTGACTGCCTGGGCACTTGATATCCATGATCACAATCACATTGCCGGCTAGCGGTGATATATCCATTGAACCGTTAGTCTCCACCAAAACAATAAAGTTCTCCAAAGAAAGGCGGTTAGCAAGCTCGAGTGATCCGCGTTGAGCCAGCGGTTCTCCACCCGTCAGAAGCACATGCTTAGTTTCAAAATCTCTAACAAGTTGGATCAAATCCAGTAATTCTATTTCACGACCTTCTTCCCAAGCATATTGGGTGTCGCAGTAAGAACAACGAAGGTTGCAACCGGTCATTCTAACAATGACAAAAGGCATGCCGGCGAAAGAGGATTCGCCCTGTATACTCTTGAAAATTTCACAAACTCTTAAATTCATATATTGTGTCGTGTTAGATAAATGTCATATTCTAAATTAATAACGAAAAAGCAGAAAGCCATCCGTATATAGGCGCTTGTTCTAATAGAAAAGATACATTAGCTCCAAGATGACGTTTTGGATACTGGTTAGGCTCTTTAAACTTAATCCAAAAATTCCGAGGGGAAGTGGCGTCTTCGTTGCTCATGTGGAGGAATAATGATCAAAAGAATTAGGGTTCAATTTCTTCCTGACAATATTACCATCGAAACACAATCTGGAATGTCTCTTCTGGATGCGGCGTTAGAAGCGGGAGTATTCATTCCAGCGGCTTGTGGCGGCTCCGGGGCATGCGCTCAATGTAAAGTCAAAGTTGTCGAGGGAGAGGTTTATTCGGAATCTAACGAGAAGATAAAGCCTGAAGAAAGAATGGAAGGGTTTGTCCTGGCGTGTAAAACAAAACTTGTTTCTAATGTCACAGTCGAAGTTCCGAAAGCCAAGGTCGGCAGAAAGGTAATTCCAAGAGATGAGGCCGAAAGGATGAAATCGATGGCCCGTCCGATGGAATCACCAATAATACCTGAGCTGAATCCGCTGACCATAACGGCGGAACTGAATCCTCAACCACCAAGGTTGGATGATAACACCAGTGACTATGAACGGATTATCCGTACCTTGAAAATTGAACATGGGATATCTCCCGTTACGGCTCCGTTAGAGGTCCTGAAAAGTATTCCAAATGAAGTTCGTGAACAGAACTGGCATTTTTCCGCAACTCTCCAACCTGAGCGGCTTCCTGGAATCCAACCGCTCTATCGATTGTTGAAGGTATCATCTACCGCCAAGACTTCACTGAAGACCGCGTTGGCGGTCGATATCGGAACCACATCTCTTTGGGGGGAACTGGTCAACATTGATACCGGAGAGGTCCTTGCCAGAGCTTCTCGATACAACCCTCAAATTTCCATGGGCGACGACGTTATCAGCAGAATAGTATTCGCGCTGAAAAGAGATGGGTCGGAAAAGTTGCAGCAGAGTGTGGTCCTGGGGCTTAACGAGATTATAAATGAAACGCTTGAATTAAGCAGAACGACCAGGGATTCCATCAATTACATGGTGGCTGCAGGCAACACAGTCATGACACATTTGTTCTTGGGACTTAATCCAAAATATCTAAGGCAGACACCATACGTTCCTGTCGGGCAAAATATTGACCCAGTTCCTGCAGTGTCTCTTGGTTTGGACATGCCTGAAGGATCGTTTGTATGTGTTTTCCCTGGAGTCGCGTCATATGTTGGCGGGGACATAGTAAGCGGTGTTTTGGCCAATGGAATGTGGGATTCCGATGCTATGACTCTTTTCATTGATATCGGGACCAACGGCGAGATAGTAGCCGGAAATCGCGATATGCTCATGACCGCGTCCTGTTCCGCCGGCCCGGCGTTCGAGGGAGGGGGATTGCAACATGGGATGCGAGCGGCTCCAGGAGCTATAGAGGGTGTGCTGATCGACCCGGAAACTTTTGAACCAATGATCAAAACGATTGACGCGAAGCCCGCGATTGGCATTTGTGGATCGGGCATCATAAACATAATTTCCCAGATGCTTCGAAATGGAATCTTGAACCAGAACGCGAAATTCGCCCAGGATCTAGGCACTGAAAGGATTAGAAAAGGGGCAAGTGGTTTCGAATACGTAATTTGCAGGGCTGCCCAAAGTGGTTTGAAAGAAGATATTACCCTGAGCGAGGTAGATCTTGACAACATCATACGAGCAAAAGGCGCAATGTTTTCAGGATACACATGCCTGTTGGAAAAAATAGGCCTGAGTGTTGAAGAACTCGACAGGGTCATTATAGCTGGGGCCTTCGGAAGTTTCATAAATCTTGATCACGCGGTGACTATTGGACTGCTTCCCGATATTCCGAGAGAAAAATTTTCCTTCATTGGGAATTCTTCTCTTAAAGGAGCCCGTTTGGCCGTGATGGACTACAACCTGTTGGAAAAATCGAGAGAGATCGCTAGAGCCATGATGAACGTCGAATTGTCTGAGGATCCCGCTTATATGGACAATTTTATGGCGGCTCTTTTCTTGCCGCATACTCGAATGCAACTGTTCCCCTCGGTAAAGATAGGCGTTCAAAGGCAACCTCAGTAAGCTAAAATTCTTAACACTTTTGTTGGTCTAAATTGAAAATATTTGATATATCTAAAATTCTAAGCTTTTCAACCTTTGAATAACTGTTGACCTTGCAAAATCCATATATAGGGAAAAATTGACGCGCCATGATACATGACGTTTTTCCTGAATAGGTAACTCGCTGAGATATAATCAGAAAATATCAATATGGAGTGTGATATGAGCCACAAGTACGTTTACTCATTCAAAGATGGAGACGGTAAGAACAAGAAGCTATTGGGGGGCAAAGGCGCTGGTCTTTGTGAAATGACCCAGATCGGATTAAACGTGCCGCCTGGATTTGTCATTACGACGGACGCGTGTTTGACGTACCTGGACTCTGGACAGTCCGAGCTTCCTGCTGGTTTGATGGATGCGGTCAAGAATCATATGAGCGAGGTTGAAGCCGCTACCGGCAGAAAATTCGGGGATCCGAGCAATCCGCTCCTGGTGTCTGTTCGTTCAGGTTCGGCTCTTTCGATGCCTGGAATGATGGATACAATATTGAACCTTGGTCTGAATTCTTCTACCTTGCATGGCCTGATCACTCAAACAGGCAATGAGCGATTCGCCTATGACGCCTACCGACGTTTCATTCAATTGTACGGGAAAATCGCCATGGGAATTTCCGACCAGTACTTTGATGAAACTCTAGCGGCGGTAAAAGTAAGAACCGGCGCAATTTCGGATGTGGACTTGACCACCGAGGACCTTAAAGAAGTTAGTGAATTATTTCTCAATGTTGTGGAAGAGCAAACGTTCAGACCATTTCCGGAAAATGTCTACGATCAGTTGAACATTGCCATTAAAGCGGTATTCAATTCATGGATGGGTAAACGCGCTGTCGATTATCGCCGCGAATTCAATATCACGCCGGACAAAGCAAACGGGACAGCAGTAAGTATAGTGGCCATGGTATTTGGGAATATGGGAAATGACAGTGGCACTGGGGTTGGTTTTACTCGAGACCCGGCCACAGGTGAAAACGTTATGTTTGGTGAATATCTTGTGAACGCGCAGGGAGAAGATGTCGTCGCAGGTATTCGAACACCAAAACCCATTCAAGTCATGGCTGAGGAAATGCCAAATCTGTACGGACAGTTGGAAAACCTCAGGAACAAACTGGAGAAACACTACAGGGAAGTCCAGGATTTTGAATTTACTATAGAGCGGGGAACACTTTACTGTTTACAAACCCGTAATGGAAAAATGAACGCAGCGTCCATGGTGCGAACCTCAGTCGAGATGGTAGCGGAAGGGCTATTGACTAAGGACGAGGCGTTACTGCGTATAAATCCGGAGCATCTTGAGCAATTGCTTTATCCCGGCTTAGACCCGAATTACGAGGCGGTCCCCTTGGCGACAGGATTGCCTGCGTCTCCCGGGGCAGCTTCCGGCAAATGTATTTTCGACGCGGACAGTGCGGAAGAACGTGGCAAAAATGGAGAAAAGGTGATTCTAGTCCGCGAAGAAACCAAACCGGAAGATATACACGGATTCTTTGCGGCTCAGGGTATTTTAACAAGCCGCGGAGGAAAGACCTCTCATGCCGCAGTAGTGGCTCGGGGAATGGGCAAACCGTGCGTAGCGGGCGCTGAAGGCATAACCGTTCAAACGGAGCACAGGTTGGCGATTGTCGGCGACAGGGTGATCCACGAAGGAGACATCATTACAATTGACGGCGCCACCGGCAATGTCTATCTCGGTGAAATTCCTACGATTGAACCTGAATTCAGCGAACATTTGAACACACTGCTCGCATGGGCGGATGATATAGCTCGGCTGGGAGTCATGGCCAACGCCGACACCCCTGAGGACGCGGCTAAGGCGCGGCAGTACGGAGCTGTAGGCATCGGCCTGTGCAGGACCGAAAGAATGTTTAACGCTGCGGACCGATTGCCGAAAGTGGTCGATATGATATTGGCTGAAACCCCGGAAGACAGGGAAGTCGCGCTAGGAAGACTGCTTCCGATTCAAAAGGAAGATTTTAAAGCGATATTTAAGGCGATGTCCCCCTATCCGGTAACAGTTCGCCTTTTGGACCCGCCAATACATGAATTTTTGCCTAACGAAAATGAGCTTGTCAGGCAGCTTCAGGAATTGCGAGGGTTGAGATCAACGATACGGTCTGCGGAGCAATTCCTCGAAGCCGTTAAAATGGTAGATTCAGACGCTCACGCCAGCTACATGGAAGGCCTTTCAAGATTACCCATAAATCTTTCATCTTTGGATCCAGCGCTTGTCGAGGCGGCTATCAGCAAGAGAGAGCTGATGCTTCAGCGAGTGAGGACTCTGAGGGAAGTCAATCCTATGCTTGGACACAGAGGCGTCCGTCTCGGCATCACCTATCCTGGAATCTACAGGATGCAGATTCAGGCCATCCTTGAAGCGGCGGCAGAGTGCGTCAAAGACAACCTGGACGTTAATCCCGAAATAATGATTCCACAGGTCTGCTCGGAAAAAGAGCTTCAATGGGTAAAAAAATATGTTGATGAAATTCGCGAAACTGTCGAACAGTCATACAATGTGAAGCTAAAATTTAAGTTTGGAACAATGATTGAGGTTGTCCGAGCTTGCGTTACCGCCGACAAATTAGCTCAAACAGCGGAATTTTTCTCGTTTGGAACGAACGATCTTACACAGGCGACATTCTCCTTTAGTCGTGAAGACGCAGAAAACAAATTTCTCCCATTCTACCAGGAGGAGGCCCTTCTGCCTGACAACCCCTTTGAAGCCCTTGATGTGGAGGGAGTGGGCGCCATGATGGATATGGCGGTCAAGAGAGGTCGAAACACCAATCCGAACCTCAAGATCGGTATTTGTGGGGAGCATGGGGGGCATCCTGCCTCAATAAAATTCTGTAATAAAGTAGGACTGAACTACGTATCGTGTTCGGGCCCAAGGGTGCCGATTGCCAGACTTGCGGCGGCTCATGCCTCTTTGCTCGAAGACAAATAAAGACGTGATGTCTCATCATTAATTTGACTCAATCAGAAAGGCGGCCCGTTCGAGGGCCGTCTCTTTTTTTATCGGTCTCAATTGCTCGGTTTGTGGGAATTCTAACGGCTGACCGTGGATTCAAGAAGCGCCCTTAGAAATGTTGACATACAGCCTCATATAATGCTAACATAATACTTGATAATAATCATGTATGATATCTAACTATTTATGTATTGAGGCTAAATATGAAGCATAATGTCAAACTCAAAGGATTCTTAGTCTTGGTGTTCTGTTTAGCAATTTTGACCATTGGACATTGTGCCGACTGCTCCCCAGTTCGTCAGTGTGTTCCGGACCGCCCGGTTCCACCTGAAACTATCGGCAGTCTGAGTGTCCCGTTTGATCTTCCGATCTGGCCTACCATAATAAAAACTGAATTTCACATTCTGCCTTGGGTAAGTCTGAGCAAGTTTTCTGTTTGTTTGCCTGGAAGTTGTCGGGCTATAGAATTTAGGGCTCCTTGCCTGTCGCTAAAGCCAATTCCTGTTTGGTTTCCATGGTTGAGACCTTTGGATGCGGAGTGCAAAAACTCGGAAGTGTGTCGCATACCCTGAACGACACTTCTGTGAATCAGTTTCCAGTTTGTGGTTATTGACTGACGAGTTTCATCTCATCAAACTTCTCTAAATTTTGTTCCTCTGTTGGTGCTATTTTCTCGTGAATTCCTCAGAGATAGACCTCATCATTGATCGAACAGTTAAATTTCTCGACGGGTACGGCGCTTTTCTCCTGACCGACACGAGACTGGATTTTTTTAAGTCTCGTTTACAGGAATTATCCGAAAAAGCGGGCCGGGAATTCGACCATTTATACCTCGGCCTTGCAGGTGGATCTGGAGTAGGCAAGTCAACGCTGATCAACGCGATTGCCGGAAGTAGAATCTCTGATCCTTCAGATCGACGGCCATTCACCGACAAGATCGTAGTTTATCGACATGAGGATCAGGAGAGAGGGTTAAATCAGTTTGCGGAGATTTTCAAGAGTCCGGATAATGTTCACCATAATGACTCACTCAAGACAATCGTGATCCTTGATCTTCCTGACATAGACAGCCTGGAGACGTCTAATCGGGAAGTAGTAGCCGGGATTCTACCACATCTGGATGCTGTGGCCTGGGTAGCAAGCCCGGAAAAATATGCGGACGCGGCGTTATATGACTTGCTCCGGACCTCGCTGATTCATCAAGAGAACTTTATCTTTGTTCTGAACAAAATGGATCAAATCCTGGAAGATAGTGGTTCTGATCCATATTTGAGGATCAAGGAAATATCCGGAGACTTTGGATTTAAATTGAAAGAAGAAGCCGGTATTGTTGAACCGAAACTGTTCTGTGTTTCGGCCCTTCTTGAATTTGAAAAGGGTTCATCAAGTGATTTCTTGTCTCATGAATTTGTTAGATTGCGGAAATATCTTACTGATAAGTGGAACGCCAAACAAATTAACATTGTAAAAAAAGCCAATCTTATTGAAGAAATTGGGATTGTGTTGAAACAGTTGGGACTGGAGGCTGATCTTGAAACCAAATCAAAGGCGGTTCAACAAATTCAAGTTATAAGCCCAGAGGAATCCGACTTCATTTCAGAGCGGGACTTTCTTGAACTGCGGACTTCTTTGAAACAAAGAATGTTGGAAATCCTTACTGGTCAGGATAAATCCGTCCGTCCGGTGTCCTTGGTCATGTCAAAGCTTTTATCGAGACGCTTACCAGGAAAAGAATTCCGGATATCTGAGCTGGAAACAATCTTGCAAACTGAATCTTCGAGAGTCGCTCAACAAAAATTATTGCTGTTGGAAAAGAACCTGAGCGACGTTTCAGCTACTTTACTATTTTCGACGATCAGGGAAATGAGTTCAATAAATGATGCAATTGGCGCGTCCATTTGTGACAAATGCTCAAAAGTGTCATTTATCTCTTTGGAAACAGCGCTGGAAAAAACAATTGCTTCGTGGAACGGTTTTGTCTCAAGGTTAAGAAGAGGCATACAATGGCTAGTTTTGTTTTTCCCTTTCATCGTCATGGCCTTGAAACTCTCTGGCATGAACTCTTTTTCAGCTATGTCCCAAGGCTTTCTATGGACGAGCGTGCCGGATCACATTCTCCAATTCTTCATGTCACTTTTCAGCTCCGAGGGCCTGGCGTCAATAATCGCCCTTCTTATAACTGAGTTGATTCTCATAATTGTTTTCTCATTTAGACGATTAAAGAAAATAGAGAAATTGGCGGATAAAATTTCCTGCAGAATTGTCTTAAATCTTGTGAGTTGTCTCAACGAATCAATCAAAGAACAAATTGATGAAAGAGTTTCAGTTCTCAACAATTTGCGAAATGGTATAGCTAATTGTTCCCAAGTAATTTCCGACTATCGAAAAATGGCCTCGACATAAGTTTTCTTAATCCCATCTCAGAGTGAACAGTTTTGTTGAAATTGATTTTACGTAACGTGTTCAGGCATCGACTGCGTTCCGTCCTGACTTTATCAGGTGTCGCTATTGCAATGCTCGCGTTTGGGATTCTCAGAACTCTTGTGGGGGCCTGGTATGCGGGCGTGGAATCGTCATCCGCCAATCGTTTGGTTACCCGAAACAAAATTTCGCTAATCTATCAGTTACCTTTGGCCTACAGAAATAAGATTCTACGGGTCCCGGGTGTGAATGGGCTTGGATACGGGATCTGGTACGGAGGAGTATACAAGGACAAGAAAAACTTTTTCCCCCAATTTGCGATTAGTGGTCTGGATTATCTGAGTCTTTATCCTGAGTTTCTGTTACATGAAACCGACAAAAAAGAATTCGCAAAAGACAGAGGTTCAGCCATTGTCGGCCGAGCTACAGCCGAACGATTTGGTTGGAAGAAAGGGGATACAATACCCCTTCAAGGAACTATATATCCGGGAAATATTGAACTTACCATCAGGGGTATTTACAAAGGGGCCCGGAAAAATACTGATGAGACTGCGCTTTTTTTTCATTACGACTATCTTAATGAAAGACTTAAGAAAAGCTCTTCAGATCTTACGGACAAGGTCGGCTGGTTTTTGACCAGAATTAAAGAAACTGATCAAGCCCCTAATATATCACTAGAAATTGATTAGTTATTTAGCAATTCCCTGGCTGAAACGCTAACTGAGACCGAAAAAGCCTTTCAAATGGGCTTCGTGGCGATGACAGAAGCGATTCTAACTGTAGTCAGGGTGATTTCGATTGTTGTTATAGGCATCATACTGATTGTACTTGCAAACACCATGGCAATGACCGCTCGTGAAAGGTCAGCCGAATATGCAGTCCTAAAGACGCTCGGATTTAGCCCAATGTTTATTTTTGGTTTAATTTGCGGTGAATCGATTTCTTTGGCTCTAATGGGAGGGATTTTGGGAGCGGCCTTGGCTTTTCCCGGTGGGATGCTTTTTCAAATCGAGCTGAAATCGTTTCTGCCTGTCTTTGATATTACGTACGAAACAGTGCTGTTGATTCTCGCTGTCTCCTGCGGAGTGGGAATTGTGGCGGCCGTTCCTCCTGCGATAAGAGCCGGTAGAATTTCCATAAGCCAAGGGCTGAGGAGCCTGGGATAAATATTTTCACACATCATCATGAGTTTCTATAAAGTTTATTGCCTCGAAAACTGAACCAGGATGTGTCGTGCATATTCAGCTATTCGGCTGGAATCCACTTGCGTGTGGTCCTGATAAACGCAAAAGCCGGTATGGAAAAGAAGAAAGTCAAAAGGAAATAACTGGTGTAGCCTATCCCAATTGTCGCCCATCCACTCAGCGAGCCTGCAATTATTCCAGACATTCTAAACAGGGCCGACAATAGGGCATATTGGGTAGCGGAGAATTCCTTTCTACAAATGCTCATGAGGAAAGCCAGAAACGCCGCAGATCCTAAGCCTCCACAAAAAGATTCTATTGTGGAAGCGGCGTAAACGCTTAAGGGGCCAAGATGAGGATACGCTGCTACCACAACGTATGAGAGGTTGCTTAAAGACTGGAGGATCCCTAAAACCCACAGACCCATGTAGATTCCGAAGCGAGCCATAAAAACGCCGCCCGCCAGACCACCCGCAATTGAAGAAAAGACCCCGAGAGTGCCTGTAATAAGCCCGATTTCTGTTGTGCTTAACCCACGGTGCAGCCAGAAAGGTCTTATCATCGGACCAATCGCCATGTCACCCAATTTGAAAAGTAATATAAACATCACCACTTGAAGGACTCTCGGCCTTTCAAGTAAATCTCTGGCGGGAGCCATCAGAGAAGCGAATGAGAATTTAGGCCTCTGCACCTCCACGTGAGGCAATTTGAGCGAAAATACGAAGCAAATGAGCAGGATCCCTGCGGCTATCGAATATGTGAACCTCCAGCCGATCCACCCTCCGAGAGCGACAAACAATCCCCCGGCCACCACCAGCGCTCCACGGTACGCCGCCTGGCGAAAACCGTTGGCGATTCCCATCTCTGAGGAATCAAGGAGTTCAATACTATAGGCGTCTATAGCTATATCCTGGGTGGCAGAAAAAATGGACAAGGTAGCAATCGAGCACCACAATAAAAATCCTGGTTTAGAGGGATCGAGCGGTAAGAGCAGGAAGATGGAGCCAGCCATTACAAGCTGAGCCATCCCGATCCACTGCCTCCGGGCCCCAATGAAATCAATGGCTGGAGCCCATAAGAACTTCAAAGCGTAAGGAAGACTCACCAGACTCAACAACCCAAGGTCGGTCAATGACATCCCGTGAATACGAAAATAAATTGGTAATGTCTGTTCGATTATTCCAAAAGGGAAACCTTCAGCGAAATAGAGGAGTGAAACGAGAACTAATTTCCGGTTTAATGTCACCGTGGCTCCATAATTACAAACGACGGTAAATTGGTCCACGGCGCAACCTATACTCTAAAGAAGGAAACATAAATAGAAAAAACCTGGATAAATTTCATTCAGGGATAACATATTAAGATGACGATATTTACCAAGAATGACAATTGACAGTAAGATCATTTACCTGAAGGGGTTGTCATCTGTACATACTTAATTGAGGGGTGATGGAACAATGGCGTGGCATGAACGGGGCATAGAGGAAACATTAAAGAATCTCGGCGCCAGAATGGAGGGTATGACTGAAAGTGAGGCCCAGGAACGTTTAGAGCGTTACGGTAAAAATGAAATTATTCGCGGAAAGCCTCTAACACCCCTTGAAATTTTTCTAAAACAATTTTCCAATTTTTTCGTATTGATTTTATTCTTTGCGGCCGGCTTGGCTTACGCTGTCAGTTTCATGCCCGGTGAGGGGGATCGTTTTCTTACATCTCTGTTCATCCTTGGGATCATAGCAATAACCATCGGGCTTGGATTCTTCGAGGAATACAAAGCTCAAAAAGAACTTAGGGGGTTGGACAAGCTACTCCGTTTCAAAGCTACAGTGGTTCGTGACGGTGTTCACAAAGAGATTGACGCGGACCAGGTTGTGCCGGGTGATATACTTGTCTTGTCGCACGGACAAAAAGTTCCCGCTGATGCCCGCGTCATCATGACTCACAGCCTACGTACAGATGAATCCGCTTTGACCGGGGAAAGCCTTGGCGTTGAGAAAAGTGAGGCAGCGGTCGCTCTTGAGGCTCCATTGGCGGAGAGAACGAGTATGGTTTTCGGCTCCACTCACATAACTCACGGCAAGGGAACGGCTGTCGCAGTCAGCACGGGGATGAACACAGAGGTTGGGAGAATCGCCGTCAGTCTGGGACATATTGGCGAGAGGCCTACCCCTTTCGAAATTGAAGTCCAGGTGATGGCTCGCCAGATGACTCTAATAGTGGGGGCGCTGGCGGTAATCGTGGCCCTGATTTTATTTTTCTGGTTGCATGAGCAGGTGGTGGATGTGTTGTTGAACACACTGAGCCTGGCTGTGGCGACCATTCCGGAGAGTCTTCCTATTGTACTGATCTTCGCTCTTGCGCTCGGAGCCCGCCAAATGGCGTCTCGAAAAGCTGTAATTAGACGTCTGGCTGTAGTGGAGTCGCTTGGCTCGGTAGATACCATCTGTACTGATAAAACGGGCACTTTGACGCAAAACGTAATGACCGTGGAAAGGATACTGACTGATCACCGGCCAATCAATCTGGAGGATATAAACAATCACGATAGTGATGAGATCGAACTGATAAGAGCGGGCGCACTCTGTAACGAAGCGATAATTGTCAGGGACCCTGAATCGAGGTTAATCGGCGACCCCGTGGACACAGCGATGTACAAGGCGGCTCAAACAGTTGGTTTGGACGTTGAGCTGGAACGGACAAACTTTCCCAAAGTAAATGAGATACCGTTCAGTTCCGAACGGAAGATGATGACGACAATCCATAAAAGTGGCCATGGGTTTACGGCATACTGTAAAGGCGCTGCGGGAGTTATTCTTTCCCGCTGTTCATCCATGGTGTTTGACGGTAAGGAGACACCCCTAGATTTGTCGCGTATGAAGGTGATCCACCAGGCTTTGAATCAATTTGAAGAAGAAGCCATGTACGTCCTCGCTCTTGCCGAAAAAAAACTGGAGACCATGGAAATCAATGACGAAACAGAGCAGAATCTCACTTTGCTCGGTTTCCAGGCCATGAAGGATCCAGCCAGACCAGAGGCCGCATCGGCAATAGCAGAGGCTCAAGGCGCTGGTATTCGAGTGATCATGATCACCGGAGACAACAAACTCACTGCAAGAGCCATAGGAAAACAAATCGGAATAGGCAATCGATTCCTAGAATCGACCGAAGTCGAGACGATGTCTCAGGCGGAACTCCGGGACAAAATGCGCAATGTTGACATAATAGCCCGCGCCACTCCTGAGACAAAACAAAAAGTTCTTCAGGCGCTTCAGGATGAAGGCCACTTTGTGGCCATGACCGGTGACGGCGTAAACGACGCTCCGGCGCTCAAACAATCAGATGTTGGAGTCGCAATGGGCGTCCGGGGTGCTGATATAGCCAAAGAATCTTCTGATATGGTCCTCCTGGATGACAACTTCAAAACCATAGTAACCGCTGTAGAAGAAGGCCGAAGAATTTTTGACAATATAAGGAAGTTTACAAATTATCTTTTAAGCACCAGTCTGGGAGAAGTCTTTGTGGTCCTGGCCCTTTCCATAGGCGGATATTTCCCTCTGTCGGCTCAAATGCTTTTATGGGTTAACGTAGTAACCGACCTGGTACCGGCGGCAGCCCTTGCAGCCGACCCAGCCGTTCCCAAGCTTATGAATAGACGGCCTCGCCATCATGATGAACCAATTCTCAACAGGGCGATTTATGCGACTATAGCGGGCAGTATTCTGAGAACCCTCGTAGCCTATCTGTTCATTTTCTGGGTAGGCTTAAAATTCGGAGGAGTCACTTACGCTAGAACCATGCTTTTCACAAGTATAGTCTTGCACGCTTTTACGCGCATTCTGGTGGTCCGCCAACTGGACGCGCTCTCAATATGGTCCAATAGGCCGTTACTCTGGAGTTATGGTTTTGCAATATGTTTACAGCTTCTGGCGTTGTATACGCCCGTAAGTGTTTTTTTCGGGGTAGTTCCATTGGATTGGCGAGCCTGGGCGGTTATGATCCCGGTAGTGGCTCTATCGTCCGTGACCGGCGTTTATATGACCAGGTGGATACTTAAATTAGCGCCTCTGTGGGAAGATTGAACTGTTGAAAATTTCATTTGTAAAACAAGTGAGACAATAAAGGAGCCAAATTCACAGTGACCAAGAAATTACAGGAAACATGAACTTCTTATTACGTCTGGCCAGTCTTGTCATCCGTAGGATTGGTCCCACAGACTATCGAGGTTGTATTTGAGCAGATTATTTGAGGGCCGAGAAGACCAAATGACATAGTAAGCTTAATGAGATCTTCCATTGGTATGTCGAGCTTCTGGAAATTTTCTTCAGGCACCAGAACATTGAATCCCGTAGCGGGAATGGGAGAATTAGGCACGAAGACTAGAACATAGGCTTTACCATCTGAAAGCGTATAACGTTGAGAAGATGTCAACAAAGCTATTGTGGTAACGGTCCCGAGATTGGCCAGTCCCACGCCTCCAAACTTTTCCAGTCCTACTCCGACTCCATTTTGGCCAAAAAGTTCAACCGCCTGCACCACGGCGGAATAAATCTTTCCAAAAATAGGTATCCGGGCGAACATACGGTTGACGCTTTTTTGAAATCTGGAGACGGTGGCTCTTGTTACAAGAAACCCCAGCAATATTATGCACAGGATAACCACCAGGTACCCAATGAAATAACCAGGATACTTGTAATCATCTCCCACCATGGTGCCCAGCAATTGTCCAAAATAGCTGCTGGGGCCGACATACGCGTCCGTCAGCTTCACGATCCAGCCGACTACGACGACGGTAATGACAAAGGGCAGAAGCGTCGCTAGGCCGGTTAGAAAAAGTCTTAACGGAAAACTGGTAAATTTTCTCATGATACGTTCAAGAAATCACTGCGACACGTCCGAGAACTTTTAGCGTAGCTTGGCAATTTTCATCACAGCCGGTCCTGTATGTAGTTGCGTTAGGCGCTGACGTGCCTGACGTTTTACCCGGATTCTTGACAGGCCCTTTTGGTCTTGGGACGCTCCCGGATGTTTCGGAATTTAAACTGAAGTATGTTATCGTGATAAACAGAATTAACAAAACGATTCCAAAAATTATAATGAATCGATCTTGGTCCGTTCTGGTCTTATGTGGAAAAGACTCTTTTTCTCCAGACATATTGCGTGTCATCGGGGTCTCTTTCTTAACGACTCGAAATATACCATGGTTGAAAGAATGGCGCAATTTGTTAGAATGGCCTTTGATTTCTCGTTTCTCAAATCTCGCAATCTTGGGAGGATTAAACGATGAAATTGGAAGATTTTGTTAGAGACAAAATTAAATGGTTGGGACATGCAAGTTTCCGTATCGACGGTTCTAAAGCCACGGTGTATATCGATCCCTGGAAACTCACGAATCCCAAACCCGCTGACCTCATTTGTATAACCCACAGTCACTTTGATCATTTGTCGCCGGAGGATGTAGCTCTAATCAGGAAACAGGACTCCACGATAGTGGGCCCACCCGACTGCAAGGCAGATTTTGGAAACGCGTTCAAGGTAATAGCCCCTGGACAAACTATTGTCGAAAAAGGTGTCACGATTCTCGCAGTTCCAAGCTACAACACCAACAAAGATTTTCATCCCAAAAAGAACAACTGGGTAGGCTATGTATTAACAGTGGATGGTTTCAAGATTTATCATTCCGGTGACACGGATGTCATTCCGGAAATGAGCGACATAGACACTGATGTAGCTCTTCTACCCATAGGTGGCACTTACACGATGACTTCATCTGAAGCGGCAAACGCCGCCAGAAATATCAACGCAAAGATTACTGTTCCCATGCACTGTGGGGATATAGTCGGCGATCTCAAAGATCGTGAGACATTCAAGAAGGCGTCAAGCAATACAGTAATTATTTTGGACCCAATTCAAGGAGAATAATATTCAAAACATGATTTCAGACTCAGACACTGATTTGAAATCGGTTCGAGTTCGGTTCGCTCCGTCACCTACCGGATATTTACATTTGGGTGGAGCGCGAACCGCTCTTTACAACTGGTTATGGGCAAGGAAATTAAATGGTGTTTTCATTCTCAGGGTTGAAGACACCGATGTGGAACGCTCCACACACGATTCAGTCGAAGAAATACTGGAGGGGCTCAAATGGTTGGGGCTGGATTGGGATGAAGGCCCTTATTTTCAGACACACAATCTGGAAAAGCATAAAGCGGCTGCTGAACAACTTTTGAAATCCGGTCACGCATACCGGTGTTTTTGTTCAAAAGAAGATCTGGAGAACCAAAGAAAAGGGGCTGAGGCAAAAAAAATCGCATTCATGTACGACGGCCGTTGCCGAAACCTCACCGAAGAAGAAATTCAACACAAGCTTGAAGAAGGTTGTCCCAACGTCTTACGTTTCAAGGTCCCTCGAGACGGTTATTCGACGGTATCTTTTCAAGACGCTGTATACGGAAAAATTGAAAAGCGCGCCGGCGATATTGAAGATTTTGTAATATTACGTTCGGATCATAGCCCTCTTTATATCCTGTCAAATGCCGTAGACGACTCGCTGGACCGAATTTCACACGTCATCCGAGGCGCTGACGGGCTTGCGAACACCCCCAAGCAGATACTGATTTATGACGCCCTTGGAATAAAACCCCCCACATTTGCGCACATGCCATTAACTCTTGACAACAAGAAAGCCAAACTTTCCAAGAGAGTCCACGGAGAAGTCGTAACAATATCATATTACAGACGTAGAGGATTTTTACCTTGGGCGCTCTGCAATTTTCTGGCGCTTCTCGGCTGGTCTTCTCCGGATGGAACGGAGTTTTTTTCACGCGAAGAATTGATAGAACTATTTGATTTATCCCGCATAAACAGGCACAATTCAATTTTCAATTACGTTCCGGGGGACCCCAAAAACTGGACCGATCCGAAAGCGATCCATTTTAACTCGACATACATTAGAACCATGTCCTTAAGTGATCTTGTTCCTTATATCGAAAAGGAATTGAAAGAGCATGATCTTTGGGACCCATCCTACTCCGCCGCCAAGAAGGAGTGGTTTTTAAACGCTATTGACCAATTGCGATCACGTTATCAGGTCATAACGGATTTTTCTTCAAGAGGAAGATTTTGTTTCGCGGATGATTTTGATTTCGATCCAAAAGCCGTAAAAAAGAATTTGGGCCAGGACCCGAGATTGGCTGAATATCTCCCTGAATTGGCGGCGCAAATCAATGGACTGACGAGCTTCGACGTTGAAACAGTAGAAAATGTCTTTCGCGATTTCGCTGAGCTAAAGCAGGTAAAAGCGGGTTTGCTAATTAACGCCGCACGCACCGCTGTTTCCGGATCTTCAGTTGGTCCGGGCCTTTTTGAGCTTCTTGCAATATTGGGGAAAGACAAAGTGGTCAAACGATTGAATGACTCGGTCAATCTGATCCCAAAGATCGGATAGACGACACAAAGATTAAGCCAACGCCGTTGCTGGGTCGTTATTCCTAACGATTCAGCACGGCGTTGAATATCGAGCGCATAATCTTGTCGGCATAGTCAATTATTCCGACCCCTTTCTGGCCGCAGTTAACAAGTATGGCAAATACAACCGGCGCGCCGTTCTTGTCCAACCCATAACCCGCCAATGCGTTTACGCCTCTCAATGTTCCAGTTTTAGCCCTTATTTTCCCCTTAACGCCCTTGTCCGTAAATTTTTCCCTTAGTGTGCCGTCGACACCGGAAATCCCGAGAGAAGATATGAATTCAGGGCTGGTGTAATAATCCTGTGAAGATACGGCCAGAGTTCGGACCAAAGCGGACGCGCTTATCTTGTTACTTCGAGACAGCCCGCTGGCGTCTGCAAGAAAGAAACTGGATTTTGGCGCTCCTGCCTGGACCAGGAATTTTCTCATTACGTCCAAACCTTTTTCACGGGTACCAGGCGCCCCATGAGAATAAGCCCCAAGAGCCAAACAAATTTGCTCAGCCATGAAGTTGTTGCTCAATTTGTCCAGCCAATAAACAATCAAGCCTAATGGCATAGATTGATGCTCAAGATATAGCTTCGCTGCAGGGGGTGTCAGGCCTTTAACTACATTTCCCTGAATCTTGATCCCCTCACGTATCAAAAGATCTTTCAGAACATTACCGGCATAAAGCGCTGGAAACTGAACATTCACATATTTGCCTTTAGCAGGGGCCTCAACTCCAATAGATCCTTCGACCATTACATGCTCAGTTCCATTGGTCGCCGGTTTCTTGGAAATCTCAATCTTAAGTGGACTGCCGCCGGCGATGGTTTGAACGTGTCCCGAAAGAGACGCGTAACCGGACATGGGATCCATAATGAGACGGGATGGCGACCCCGGCGTTGAGCCAGGAATGACAGCAATTTTTAACGAATTGAAATTTAACGACAACGCGCTATACGGAGCGTGATACGACCGGTAACCAAGTTCTTCAGCTTCATCGAGGGGGGCGTCGGGCGTGAAGAACGAATCATCAACCACTATTGATCCGTTGATCTCCGTGAGTCCCCTGTCAATCAATTCCCGAACCAGGGAGAAAAGTTCCTCAGTTACGAGATGAGGATCCCCGTGACCCTTCACAAAAAGATTGCCTACAGAACCACCCTTGATTCGATCAGTAAAAATTTCGGTGACAAATCTGAAATCAGGGCCAAGCGCGGACAGAGCCGTAGCCGATGTAACAATCTTGAGAGTGGAAGCAGGAGTCAAGGCCAGATCAGGATTCTTTTCCATAAGTATTCGGCCCGAGTTGAGGTCCGCCACCTGACAGGAGACATCGCAATTTTGAGGTAATTCCCTGTTGATGATTTTTTCCAGTTGAGGATTCAATGGGGGTGGATCAACGAGCGCGCACGCGTTTGACTCTATGTTCAGGGTCAGGACGAAGCAAAGGGAAATGGCGCCCCAAATACGCATGATTCGATTAATTCCGTATGGGCAGGGCTGTTTCTTTTCCAGGCGCGCGAGCGTGCGAAGAAGACGCGACGCGCAGTTTTGTAGAAAAAATATAAACATTATGAAGTTATCTCCTGAATTTATTGGATAAAGTAATGAAATATGAATTGGAAAACCATGTTTGACGCGTCAAAACGCTGTTTCTGTCCATGCTAGAAAAATTAAACTTATTAAGTATATAGCGCTATAATATTTAGTATGCGTTGTCAATGCGCGCTCGTTTCAGGGATGAAAATCATTTTGAAGTCATATTTTTTCATGCAGATGATGACGACAAAAACGTAGGTTAAATTAGTATGTTATGCAGTTGCATATATTTTAATTTAGGTATTATTTTTAACTAGCTAATAAAAAACTACATTTTTTTCTTGACAGCATGGCACCTTATCAAATAAAGGGATTCCCAACATTTCGAGCTGGGAGGAAGGGTATGTTGAGAAGAATCCCTTACACGCCGTTGGTATGTCTAGTTCTTTTGGTGTCCATGTGTTTTCTGAGCCCGTCGTGGGCGGTTGCCCCCGATGAATCGCTCGATGTCCTACTCAAACCCAATAACTCAAATATGGTGGCTAGCCCCGCCATTCAGCAAACCAAGGCAAAACGATCGAATTTCGGGTTTCCGGCTCCTTGGGCTGGGAATCCCTATGTTCCGGGACCTTCCAGGATAACGAAGGTCAAAGCCTTGCCACCAACTCTCTTACCCATGTCAGCTCCGGCTATGGGCTGTTTCTTGCCGATGCCCAGGCCGGGACAATGGCAAATTGGTGTTCAGGGTATTTACGCCCGCCTCAGAGGCGCAGTCCAATGGCCACGGTATACGTGGCAATGGGGCTCGGGCTACCAGGAACAGGCCGATTTTACCGATAGCTTTGGTTTACCGGCCCACCAGGTGATTCCTGAAGTCAACGCCAAATATCAGTTCCGATGCAACTGGGGTATCCAATACTCAGGGTTGTGGACCGAGGTAAAAGGCGGGAAATGGGTTGATAACTGGTTTTACTTTGGGTTCCAGGGGGGAGGATCGAGTCCGCAACTTTGGTCTCCAGGGCAGCAGATTCAGAGCCGATGGCAACATGGCTATCAAAAAGTTGGACTTGTGTATGACGCTCTCAAGAGTTGTAAAGCAACCCTGAGCCTATTCGGCGGCTTTATGCACGCTGATGATCGCATAGACGCTAATTGTTACTTCTGCGGAAATTACCAGAACACTTTCAGTAAAAGTATGGATACTGCGGCTGTAGGAGTTGAATTTCAGAAGTGTGTCGCGACAAACCTCAATGGTGGCACATTCTCCTGCGACGCGAAAGCGACAGCGCTGTTTGTGGATGATGTAGAAGGTGTGGACGTGCAGGCAGGTGGAAGATACACCATCCCGATGAACTGCGGACGATGGGGTTACATGAAAGGTGGATACAGGCTGATCGACCTCAAGAAATGCCCGTCGGACTACATTCTGAAAACCGCACTTGAAGGCGGTTACCTGGAAATGGGCTTCATATTCTAAATAGAACTTAAAGTTTTCTGTCGGCCGATGAGTACACAGGGAACCTCGACGATAAGATCCGGAGTTCCTAGCGATCAACAACCAAGTAATTTCGGATCAAATCAGTTCGAGACGCGCAATTCTCTAGTATTTATCGGCCATTCGTTTTTGTGAGCCCGGCCGTATAACGGCGTCTCCCAGCTCGACCCCACCGGTCGGGCTTCTTTTTTTTGGGCCCGCCGCATTCTCACGGATGTCAGTTTTAAAAACAAGGTCGATTTAACAATAACAGCCTCACCCCCAGATAGTCAAATAATTTTAAAACCTGTAAGCCTGACCCTGTCTAAAATCGCCAAAAATCCCAGATCTGAAATCAGACTACGGAACCTACAAGGGAGTGCCTCAATCCACGCATTATTTTCACCTGTGCAACGTCACCGATAAAACGATTGGCGACGGTCTCGAAATTGACAATTTTATTTGTTCGGGTTCTTCCATAAAATTGATTTTCATAGCGACTGCGACCTTCGATGAGGATTTCTGCGACAGTTCCTTCAAGTAGCCGATGGTAGTTCTCTGTTATTGCGTCCTGCCGGATGTGGACTGCGGCGAGCCGCGCTTTCTTAACTTCTTCGGGAATCTGATCGCTCATGTATTCAGCGGCGGTGCCGGGTCTAGGTGAAAACTTGAAAGAAAAAATCTGGTCAAATCGAATTCGTTCAAGAGCTTCAATCGTCTGCTGGAAATCGTCATCCGACTCCCCTGGAAACCCCACGATCATATCCCCAGTGATTGAACACCCGGGAGATTTGCTCCTGAGGATATCTATTTTTTCAAGATATTCTGAAAAAGTATAGGCTCGCCTCATATTCCTCAAGACTCTGTCTGATCCACTCTGGAGTGGAAGGTGCACATGTTCGCAAACATGGGGCAGGTTGGCAACAGCCTCAGCGAGCGACGAATCGAAGTCGCGGGGATGGGAAGTTGTAAATCGTATTCTCTTAATGTCTTTGATAGGGGAAAGTTTCTCTAATAAACCAGCAAAGCAAGTCCCATTTCCAAGATCTTTCCCATAGGCGTTAACATTTTGGCCCAGTAGCGTAATCTCTCTTACTCCCTGAGAAGCAAGACTTGAAACTTCTTCAATGATTTCTTCCGTTTTTCTGCTCTGTTCCCTGCCTCTAGCATAGGGTACTACGCAGTAAGCGCAGAAATTGGAACATCCCTGCATTATTGTCACATAGGAGCATACCGGACTGGAACCACGACCAGGAGCCGGCATATGAAGGGACTGAATGTCATCGACGAATTCTTTTTTAACTATCCGTTCACGGCTTACGCTAATGCGCTTAATCAATTGCGGCAGTTCAGAGATGTGGTGGGTACCAAGAACAACGTCGAGATGATTAAACTTGGACGCAAGTTGGTCTTGTTTCTGCTGGGCAACGCAACCGGCCACGACAACTATCATGTTTGGATTTTCTCGTTTTAGAAGCCTCAGTTTGCCCAGAGAGCTGTATACTTTATGTTCGGCTTTTTCTCTTATTGCGCACGTGTTAATAACCACCACATCGGCCGTGTCGACAGAGTCAACCGCTTCCAATCCCAGTTGTTCAAGCAATTCGGACATTTTTTCCGAGTCATGCTCGTTCATCTGGCAACCATAAGTTTCAACGAAATACTTTTTTGGTAACGACATTCTTGTCTCTAACTCAGAAATCTATCTACTTCTTTTACGAGATCCTTTACCGCTTGGGCAGACCTCTTGAAGGCTTGAGACTCATCGCGAGTCAAATCAACCTCAACAACTTTCTCGACTCCGGCTGCGCCAAGGATGGCGGGAACACCAACAAAAATTCCCTTTTCTCCATATTCCCCTTCCAGATAAGCCGCCACGGGCAGAAGCCTTTTTTTATCAAGCAGAACAGAACGCGCCATCTGAATCGCAGAAGCCGCTGGAGCGTAATAAGCGCTACCCGTTTTTAGCAAACCAACGATTTCAGCCCCACCCTGGCGCGTTCTTTGGACGATTTCTTCCAGACGGTTTGAAGACAGGAAACAGGTAACAGGAACTCCGCCCACAAAACAGTACCTTGTCAGAGGCACCATTGTGTCGCCATGTCCCCCGAGCACCAGTGCGTGAATATCTTCTACCGACACGCCGATCTCTTCGGCTATGAAGGCCCTGAATCGAGCTGTGTCAAGCACTCCCGCCATGCCCACTATTTTTCTTGGAGCGAAACCTGTTTTTTTCCATGCCGTGTAGACCATAGCGTCCAGAGGATTCGATACAACTATAATTATCGCGTCCGGAGAATATTTTGCCGCTTTTTCCGCCACATCTCCGACGATTTTGACATTGGTTGACAGCAGGTCATCCCTGCTCATTCCCGGCTTTCTGGCAATGCCGGCTGTAATTACAATTACGTCACTGTCTCTTGTGGCCTCATAATCGCTGGTTCCAGTTACCATCGTGTCCACTCCCAGGACAGTCGTCGCCTCATATAGATCGAGACCCTTTCCCTGAGGAATACCATCCAGAATATCGACCAAGACGACATCTCCAAGTTCCTGAGCTGACGCGTAAGCCGCCACTGAAGCCCCAACGTTTCCTGCGCCAATTACCGTTAATTTCTTTTTAGCCATGACTTCTCCTCCCTTTCCGCCCTAAAAAGTTTTCCAACCGTAGTTCACAAAAAAACCAATTTGATAGATTCATATTCTCCAAGCTCCCAGGCTGTCAACCCATCCGGTCTCGACAGGTGCGTATCCATATACCCCAGGCGATATTCACAGCGTCTAGAATGAATCGTACATTGACCTGTGAATGCGCGGGGTTAAATCCCTGATCATCTGGGAGATGGCGCGACGCCGGTTGGATAGTGTTCCCTGGATCGAGTCTGTAACTGTATAAGTGTACGAAGCCGAAAAATCATTCTTCCATAATTGCCGATTTGCGCCGGATTGATCAAGAAGGCAAGCGACACGCAAAGTCCCAACCCTTGTTAGTTCCTTCCCATCAGCTCTGAATGCTGATGGTGTGTCTTCATAAGAGGCGATTGTCGTCTTCAGGATCACGTCGCCGTTTTCGAATGTAGGTTTCAGCTTCGGGTCCAAAGCGAACTCGCGTCGAAGCTCGTTCGTCAATTCGGTCTCGACCCCTGTGATGACAGTATTGTTTGTTGCGCTCTCGATAAGAATGGTTTTGGCGCTTGTCGGAAACACCGCTGGTTTTACGGTTTCGCCGAACTTGTAACCGCAACCGCTAATTGAACAAAACAGAACTAAGAGTAGTACCGATCGCTGGGCGCCGAGTCTGAAAATTCGATTAGTTAGCGAATAGAAGGCATCGTTCACAGCTTCGGCTCTTAAACCCAATGTCTCAGTATACGACTAGAGACCGGGAACTGTCCTGTTGACTGAAATAATGGTCGAATCAAATCAAACCCAGGGTCTGGGCATGTCAGAATCAGCCGGCCACAATATTAATAAGCTTGCCGGGCACTACAACCATCTTTTTAATTACACGTCCTTCGAGAAATCTCTGCACGTTGGTTTCAGCAAGTGTGACCTGCTTGATTTCGTCCTCTGTGGCGAACACTGGGACGCGAATCTCCGCTCGTTTCTTCCCGTTGACCTGAACGACGATGGTCAATTCATCCTCTGCAATCAAGCCAGGATCGTAAGTGGGCCAGGGTTGCAGCGTCAAACCGCTCTTCTTTCCAAGAGCTTTCCAGAGTTCCTCCGATATATGAGGCACAAACGGGGACATCAAGAGTATCATGGAACTGATGGCTTCCACCATTGCGTCTCTGACGTCATTGGATAGCGAAATGTCCTCTTGAGATATTTTGGCCAACTCATTGGACATTTCCATTATTGCGGCGATGGCTGTGTTGAAACGGAACCTGTTGCTTATGTCCTCGGTCACTTTTTTGATTGTTTTGTGGGTGACACGTCTCACAGACTTGCCCAGTGGAGTCTGGGTGGGCGCGACTTTAGGTCTTGTCAAATTCTTGTGTTGTCCCACCAGTGTCCAGATCCGATTAAGGAACCTGTGCGCTCCCTCGACTCCCTCAGATGTCCACTCCAGATCCCTCTCAGGTGGGGCGGCGAAAAGACAGAACAGCCTGACCGTATCCGCTCCGAATTTGTTTATAAGTTCTTCCGGGTCTACCACATTACCTTTTGACTTTGACATCTTTGCGCCATCTTTAATTACCATGCCTTGGGTCAGGAGATTCTTGAATGGCTCACTCTCTTTCTTGATACCAAAATCCCTAAGCGCCTTTGTAAAAAACCTTGAATAAAGAAGATGCAAGATAGCGTGTTCTATTCCGCCGATGTACTGGTCAACGGGAGACCAGTAAACGTCCTGCGCCGGATCTAGCAAGCCCCCCTCGTAACGGGGACATGTATACCTGTCAAAATACCATGAAGACTCCACAAAAGTGTCCATGGTGTCAGTCTCTCTTCGAGACGCGGAGCCACATTTTGGGCAGGAAGTGTTGACCCACCAGTCGAGGTCAGGCAACGGAGAACGGCCGCTTTCAGGAAATTCTATATTTGTTGGTAACACAACCGGAAGATCTGAGTCAGGGACTGGTGTCGGCCCACATTTTGGACAGTGTATGATCGGAATAGGGGCGCCCCAGTATCGTTGCCGTGAAATACCCCAGTCTCTCAAACGATAATTTATAGTTGGACCGCCTCGATTCATGGATTTCAGCTTCCCGGAAATCGCCTTTTTGCCTGACACGTTGTCAATTCCATCGAACTCTCCCGAGTTGACCAGCGTTCCTTCCCCCACATAGGCCTCGGTCATTGCCGGTACATCCAATACCCTTTCTGAGGGCTGGACAACCACTACGATTTCCAGACCGTATTTCACGGCAAACTCGAAATCTCTCTGGTCATGAGCCGGGACAGCCATGACAGCGCCGGTTCCATACTCATACAGGACAAAGTTGGCGCAATAAATCGGCATCCTGCGGCCAGTCAAAGGGTTCACGCAATAGGCTCCAGTGAATACGCCTTCTTTTTCAGCCTCTTCTCCCACGCGACTTTGCCAATCCTGGGTCAGAGCGCGGTTCACAAATTCCTGCACAGCGGATTCCTGAGTAGTTCCTTTGGAAAGAGACAGACAGAGGGGATGTTCAGGCGCAAGGCTCATGAAAGTTGCGCCGTAAAGGGTATCCGGTCTGGTGGTAAAAACCTCTATTGACTGATCCGAATTTTCCAGGTTAAAGAGAATTCTGGCTCCCTCCCTCCGGCCGATCCAGTTCCTCTGCATTATCAAGACCCTCTCCGGCCAGCCGGTCAAACGATCGCACCATTCCAACAACTCATCTGCATATTCAGTAATCTTGAAAAACCACCCATCCTGTTCTCTTTGGATCACCGGTTCGGCGCATCTCCAGCAGCGCCCGTCTTCCACCTGCTCGTTGGCGAGGACAGTGGCGCATGTCCCGCAATAGTTGACGATCGATTTCTTCCTGTAAACAAGCCCTTTTTCCAGCATCCTAACAAAAAGCCATTGTTCCCATTTGTAGTAATCCGGGTGGCATGTGGCGATTTCGCGGTCCCAGTCATACGAGAATCCCATACGCTTGAGCTGGCGGCGCATCTCATTAATGTTGTTTTTCGTCCAGATCGCTGGATGGGACCGGTTTTTTATGGCGGCGTTTTCAGCGGGCATTCCGAATGCGTCCCAACCCATAGGATGGAGCACATTCAAGCCAGTCATCATCTTGTACCGGGCAACAACGTCTCCGATCGAGTAATTCCTGACGTGGCCCATATGAATTCTTCCCGATGGATACGGAAACATTTCGAGCAAATAATATTTTTCTTTAGAGGCATCGAGCTGAACCTTGAAAATATTCTCTTTGACCCAAAAGTCCTGCCATTTCTTTTCGATGACTTCGGGGTTGTATTTCTTTTCCATGTTTCCTCCACAATTGGCCGAATCAACAATTAACCGTTTCTTCTAACATATCGGGTAGGGCGGCTTCAACGTCAGTTATTGAGTTTGTTATGATCGCCGGCTCTCTCCCGTTGTTTGAGTTCTTTTATTTGAAATACTATAGCACGACGCCCATTAATGACGCTCGTTTTTCAACTAAGCCGTATGAGCAAAAAAGGGATCGTGAAAAAAAAGGCTCACCTGGGGAGAATAATCACGTTTGTCCTGTTGGTCACACGTCTGAATTAGGATGAGAGCAATCTTGGAGGCTATTAGTTTCGTTGTGGCGCCGGTAATCAGGTTAGCTTCTGATCGATGTATTACGTTCCGCTTTGGGCAAAGGACCAGAGTTTTCATCGTGGTCATATATCTGCTTTATGCGTGCGGCACTGGTCAAAAAGCTGTGACAGTGCGGGAATGAAGGCTTAGACATTGACACAGGATTCCGACAGAAAAGTCTCGCAGCAAGGCTCTTGAGGAAACACTGTTTGGAGCTTCAGCCCCGACCCCCGCCTGAATTTGTAATTGGTAACGCTGGTGGATTCGATAAGGAAATTGGCCCCGGCAAAAAAGGCAGCGTTGAGCCCATATGCAACCAGAACTTGCGCCAAAGAGCTAGTCTGACTTCACCTTCCAGATGATCCTTTAAGGAAATTTGATCCTCGACGCTTGGCGTTTCTGATCCTTTCGAGAGATTCCCTAGCGCTTTCCATGGTCTCTACGGCATTACGTTTGCCTAGTTCCGAATTGGCTAGAGCGAGGATCTGGTCCGTCAAGGACTTGGTCTCTGGAGCCTTATCAATCTTTTTTTTGCTTTTGTTCATCAATTATTCCTTCGTAAGAGTTTATAACTTCTTAGCTAGAACTTCCTTCACCAGTAGACTCTTGTCAAGGGGAATCCCGGGCGCCGCCGTCCGGAAACTGCCGGCATGCAAATCACATTGATTCGATAAATTTCTTGGCGCTGGCGGAAACCTTTCAGCGATGGGAAGTTTTTTTGCCTCTGTCAAAATAATCTCATCTCATTTGTCCTTATTTGACACACGTGTGTGTAAAAATACCTCTATCAAAACTTGAGTATCGGTTGGATACGGCATTTGGAGTTCGCTTCGGGTAGGTAAGAAAATCATACTAATCTAGGCGTCCATATAATAGACTAAGTCACAAGTTCCCTGAAAAGACTTTGTCTATAGCCAGAAAGACGATGCGATGGGGGTAAGGAATGTGGCGAAGACCATATACATGTAGCCTGATCGCGAAAATCTTCATCCGACATACTGACGCTGAGTCAGGATATTACAGGCGTTCATCTTGGCATTGGCTATCACGATCGAAAACTGGTTTCGAGTAAAGAAGGTCCGAGGAAGCTATGAAACAGAAAACCGAGAACTACAATCTGCTAGTGGAGGACTGGATACCTATTCTATGGACTAACGGAAAATTCGGCCGTGTCGGAATCAGGGAGGCCCTTACACAAGCAGGCCGTATCCGCCAGATCGCCGCGTCGAATCCTATGGACCGGGTATCAATTGTACGGTTCCTTCTAACGTTACTGTATTAGTGCAAGGGAAACCCGACAGACGAAGGTTACGCCTTTCCAAAAGACTCGTTTCCTGCTGATTGGTTCTTGAAACTCGAAGAGAACCAGGATTACTTCAATCTGCTGGGTGAGAGTAGGAGGTTCTATCAATGTTTTCGTTCTGGAAGCATGAGGTCACATAAGAAGCTATCTGCCAATTACCTGATCCAGGAGATTCCTACGGGGAGCAATTTCTGGCATTTCTGCCACTCGACGGACGGAGAGGATGGATTGTGTCTCGCCTGTTGTGCCATGGGGTTATTGAGATTGCCCTTGTTTGCCACATCAGGAGGCAGGGGCAAGCCGCCGGGTATCAATGCAAAACCGCCAGTCTACGTCATACCTACAGGCATGTCACTTGCGGAAACGTTGTGGTTGTCGTGGCGACCGGCGTCGAACCTGGGAATACCTGCATGGGAAAAGCCGGATTTGCAACTCTCAGAAACAGATGAAGTCCCTTTGCTGACGGGATTAACATGGTTGACCAGACGGGTGTGGCTGAACAATCCAGAAGCATCCGCGACTGTTTGTATCTCATGTGGGAGGAAAGATCGTCTTGTCCGATTTTGCGAGTTTGATGGCATTGGGAGCACAAAAAAAGGGGAGGACGATCCAGGACGAGTTTGGCGAGACCCTCATGTCCTTTATTCAAAGACCGGCAAAAACGAATCTTTGCATGCTGGCGATACTCTTGGCGCTCGTGACGCTGCTGCCGGAGAATGGGCAGTAATTATGGCCGAACTGCTTCGGGACGAGGGGAAAATCGATTCAATACGAGAGGTAATTAAGAAAAATCGGACTTCAAACACCAATGTCTATGCTTCCATTGTAGGCTTTTCAACGGTTCAGAATGATAAGTACTTGGAAGCAAAGGAATATCTGTTTCCGTTGGATGTTTCGACGAGTGAACTTGCCAAAAGTCTTGAACATGTCGAATGGTGGCTAAAGGAGAGAGGAACTTTGAAGAAACAGCTCAGCAAGGAAAATAAAAGGAGGACACGCTGTTCAAATATAGATATTGAGGCGGCTATCGTCGCTATTTGTCCTCATGTCGAAGACACAGTGTCTGGGAAAATTGAAAAGTTGTTTTCCGGAGAGAACTTAGCTCGGGAACAATCAGGCCACGAATATCATGCAATGATGGCCATCATCGCCAAATCACTTTCACCAGGTTTTACGACAGTATCAGTGCTAAGGCGACAGCAGATTGCCTGTGTAACGCCAGTCGTGCGATTAAGACCTGGAGCAAATAACGATCTAGGCCGTAACAAAGGAGGGACGAAGTGAGCGCAACGGATCAATACGTTGAAGCCCTAACGCACCTGAAGGCCGGTGAGTTGGGGCTCTTGCGAACCCACGCTGGGCTAGGGCTTGATGAATCGGTCGATGGGTTTGACCTATTTGCCGGGATCTGGTGGCCATTGCGTGAAAAAAACGAGCGAGCGCCTCGTCGGGAAGTTGCGTGGCTGATCGCAAAACTCTACGCCTTTTGTCCGATCATGCATTCTCCAGGCGATTATTTTGCATGCCAATTAGGCCTTTGTCAGCCGAACGATGAGAGGGAAAGACGTCGATACCAAGGTCGATTCGATCAATTGCTACTCCTACCGATTGGCCTGATCGAGCCCGCTTTGCATTTGGCGCTAGATAATATTGCCTCAAAAAGTCCGAGAGTCGATTGGGTGAAACTAACTGATGACCTGTCCATTTGGGAACGTGAAAGAACCCGACTCAGATGGGCAGAGCAATTCCTCCAAATTAACGAAAGGACAAGATCATGCTAATCGAGATTCACGCTATTCAAAACCACAGTCCGGCCAACTTGAACCGGGACGATCTTGGAGCGCCCAAGACCTGTTACTTTGGCGGAGTGCTACGTTCTCGTATCTCCAGCCAGTGTATCAAGCGAAGTATCCGCATGAGTGAAGAATTCAAACGACTCTGCGGGGGAATTCGCACTCGACAGTTGTCGAAATTAATCGCCGAAAAGATAACGGATCAACATGACGTCAAGAAGCGTGCAGAGACAATTCTTGCCATTTGCGGTCTTAAACCGAAGATGCCGACCAAAAAGAATCAGGAAAAAGATGGGCAGGAAGATGCAGAAAAGTCCAAGATGCTTGTCTACACGACCCAGGAGGCTGTCCAAGAGATGGCAAGACTATTGCAAGATGATAATGGAAAAACTGACACCCAACTTGCAAAGGAATTCGGAAATCTCATCAGCAAACGGGTCGCCGTACCAGACATGGCGCTTTCGGGACGGATGTTGGAGCCAGATAAAGAATCTAAGGAATTGTGGAAAGGACTTGCTACCACAGTAGAAGCTGCATTGCAGGTGGCCCATGCAATCTCAACACATGAAGCCCGACCCGAGGTAGATTATTTCGTCGCTGCGGACGATATCCCCGCCGCCGACGCTGGAGCAGGTTATGTGGACGAGGCCATGTTCGCGTCCGCATGTTTCTATAAGTATTTTTCAATTCACTGGGAAACGCTTGTAGATAATCTCAAAGGCTTCAACGGTAATCAAGAACATTTGGCTGCCCACACAATTGGGGCATTCATAAAAGGGGTGGCGCTAACAACGCCCAGTGGCAAACAAAATAGCTTCGCAGCGCACAATCCACCGGATGGGATGCTAGTAGAAATTAAGAACGCACCTATCAGCTATGCCAATGCATTCGCCAGGCCCGTGTCCTGTGGACAACGAGACATTATTTCGCAGAGCATCGCACAGCTCGGTCAATATATTCGTGACCTAGACACCGGATACGGTGAGCCTAATAAGAGGTTCTGGTTCTCGCCCAATCTTCGGTACCCTTTGAGTGTCATCGAAAATAAGAAGGAGATAGTCCTTGCAGAAAACAACCTAAAGTCGCTGGAAGAGTTAGTCTCTTCAGTGGTCGGCGCCACTGGCAATGACTGGGAGGCGGTTCAAGGGGTTTTCATTAGCCCGGAGCTTAGCTGATGAGCGCTTACACACTCTTTCTTCGCCTGGAAGGTCCGCTTCAAGCATGGGGTGACAACTCCAAGTTCGTCATTCGCCGAACAATGGAGGCGCCCACAAAGTCAGGCGTGATTGGACTTTTGTGCGCTGCTTTAGGTGTGTCCCGCTCGAAGGCTTCAGAAGATTGGCTGCCGAAACTCAGCGCCTTGACCATGGGAGTCAGGATAGATGTCCCGGGTGTCCGATGGTGGGATTATCACACGGTTGGCGCGGGTATGCGGATGCGTATCGCCGAAGCCGAAGGAAAAACAAAACCAGGCGCTATGTTGACGCGGCGAGAATACCTATGCGACGCTTCTTTTCTCGTGGCTCTACAAGGTGATGATGAGAGTCTTATCTATGAACTCAGTGAAGCGATAAAAAAACCTAAATGGACTCTCTATCTCGGAAGAAAGTCCTGTCCACCAGCCCGACCTCTACTTGAGCCAGCGAATCAAGATAAGACTTTCCCCAATTTGGAATCGGCGCTCACATCAGTGGAATGGCGTCGTCGGTTTAGAGGCGATTTGGCGCCACAGACCGTGGATTGCCTTCTCGACTGGAAACCAATACCTGGGCAACCGGAAGCGCCGACTGATGCGCTCGTTTGGTACGATGAGCCACTGACATTCGAACCGCCGTCTCATGGTCCCAGATTTATCGTTCGCCAGCAATTGACTATAGGACCTGAAGGTAACATCAAGGTGTCGCCAATGCCCCTTCAGAATTCCACCCCATCTCCGCCGCGCCCACGGGCAAATTACACTGACAGCAAGTATCGCGACGCCAGAATGACCCGACTTGCCGCCGACAACGGGCTGTGCGTATTTTGCAAGGCGCCGGCGACCACAGTACAACACATAACGTACCGCAACGCAGGTGGAAACGAATCCGAGGAAGATTTACGCTCGCTCTGCCGGCTCTGTCACGACGCTGTAACCATGATTGAATATGGTCTTGGCATGGGCCTGGATCGAATTAACCCATGTGAACCCCGATGGCGCAATGAGATAGTCAAAAAACGTGATGAGATAGTTAAATACCGTTCATTGGAGACCCGTCGCCGACGTTTGCAGCCCGAGGAGGTGGAATAGACATGTACCTGTCCTGTCTCTTGATCGACGTGGGTAGCAACCCAGACCGTCCTCGCCCCGGCAGGCTGTGGCTACGGAACCTTTACCGGGTCCACCAGCGTCTATGCATGGCGTTTCCATCGGCCGAACGAAAGGACAAAGACCCGCAGTTCCTCGACCCTTATCGACCTATGGACTTTTCCGGGGAGCAAGGTCTGTTTACCGAGTCCTCTACTGAAATACATAAGGTCAAACTTAAGGACGTTCATACTCCCCGGGATGGCAACCAAGGGTTCCTATATCGTATCGATCCACAACTCGGCTCCGGCCGGGCCGTGATTCTAGTGCAGTCTGGCGTTAAACCAGATTGGGACTACGCGTTCCAGAACGCTCGTCATCTTTTGGCGGTTCCCGCTGAGCTGAAGCCATTCAACCCTCGATTCCAGCTTAACCAGCGTCTACGATTCCGCATCCTGGCCAACCCGGTGAGAAAAGTCAGTTCTAGATCCCTAGATTTTGCAGGAAAACCTTTTGATGAACGATGGAAGGGCAAAGAGGTTCCCGTGCCGACGGCCGATCTCGACAATTGGCTGCAGCGCCGCGCTGAACCTGTATGGTCGGCGCCGAAGAACTCAGAGGATAAACAATCTCGGCCTGGCTTCCGTCTCGTTGAAATTACCAATACCCAAAGTGGCTATATTTATGTGAACAAGAGGCTAGATCGTAACGGCGCTCGGCGATTACGCTCTGTACGTTATGAAGGCATTCTGGTAGTTACTGACGCTGACACTTTTGGCAAAACTCTTGCCCGCGGCATCGGACCAGGAAAAGCTTTTGGGTTTGGGCTTCTCTCGGTAACATCAGAATTCCCACCACCATAGGAGTTTGCGCCATGAGGACCCAAGATCTGAATATTTTGCCTCGGTTTCGAGACGGATGGAGCTATCTGTATGTTGAACATTGCAAGATCGAACAAGAAGCCAAATCCATAGCCCTGTTCGATGCCGCGGGAAAGGTTCCCGTGCCATGCGCAACCCTTTGTTTGTTGTTGATGGGGCCGGGAACGAGCGTCACACATGCTGCGATATCTGCGTTGGCGGACAATGGTTGTCTTGTATGTTGGTGTGGTGAGGAAGGCGTGCGTTTTTACGCCTATGGTCAGGGAAAGACGAGGCATGCTCACAATCTGCTTCTTCAGGCGCAACTCTGGGCGGATAGCGAGCAAAGACTGAGAGTCGTGAGGAAAATGTATTCCATGAGGTTCGATTCACCCCTAGAAGAGTCGCTAACGCTACGACAAATACGCGGCAAGGAGGGAATAAGAGTTCGAGAGACATACGCTGAAGCTAGCCGTGAAACTGGTGTTCCATGGCTCGGGCGATGCTATGATCGAAGTGACTGGAAAAACAGTGATCCGGTCAACCGTGCTCTGTCCGCTGCAAACAGTTGTTTGTATGGTATCTGCCAGGCCGGGATTCTTGCTCTCGGCCTGTCGCCGGCTTTGGGATTCATCCACACTGGGAAAATGCTGTCGTTCGTGTATGATATCGCAGATCTATACAAGACCCAACTCTCAATTCCGATTGCCTTCCAAACCGTGGCCAAGGGAGAGACTGAAATTGAAAGCCGCGTCAGAAAAGCTGTCCGAGACAAATTGAAAGAGACCAAGCTTTTGCAAACCATCGTTGCAGATACTCAGTTCGTCCTGGATCTGCGAAGCAGGAACCGGCCCAAACCTGAAGAGATGGACTTCGATTCCGACCCGGCTCTTCCCGGCGAGTTGTGGGATCCAGCGGGGGCCAATCAAACGGGTGGTATAAACTACTTTGATGAACCGACGTTAGGTGATGAAAATGGTTATAGTGATCCTTGAAAAGGTTCCCCGAGGGCTTAGAGGAGAATTGACACGATGGATGCTTGAACTGAGGACGGGAGTATTTGTTGGAAGTGTCTCAGGAATGGTTAGGGAGCGTTTGTGGCACAAGTTGTCCGATGAATCCCGAGATGGTTCGTGCCTGATGGTCCATAGCGACAACACAGAGCAAGGATTCTCGATAAGAATTTTGGGCGAGCCCAGTCGTCACGTCGTTGACTTCGAGGGGTTGTCTTTGATAAGACTGCCGCAATAATGCGGCTTTTTCCAGTATTGTCCCCACGCACGTGGGGGTGAACCGGCGCGGATACTTGCCGCCATCTGGCTGTTTAAATTGTCCCCACGCACGTGGGGGTGAACCGAGGGATTCAAAGAGTTCAGAATTGCCGGGCCAATTGTCCCCACGCACGTGGGGGTGAACCGTGATAAAGTCATACTAAAAGCTCCTATACATAAATTGTCCCCACGCACGTGGGGGTGAACCGCTAGAAAAGAAGGCAGCGGGGAAGTAAGTAGAATTGTCCCCACGCACGTGGGGGTGAACCGTTTCTCCACTAAGGAAAATGACCTGCGTAATAATTGTCCCCACGCACGTGGGGGTGAACCGGTAGGCCGTTCAACTAATATAATGCGTGCGGAATTGTCCCCACGCACGTGGGGGTGAACCGGCGAGCAAATCCCAATTCTTATCAGCGCCTTCATTGTCCCCACGCACGTGGGGGTGAACCGGAAAGGAAGAGGTTCAGAATCATGTCGCAAGAATTGTCCCCACGCACGTGGGGGTGAACCGAAGGGGAAGAAGTAAAGTGGCTGGAGGTACTGATTGTCCCCACGCACGTGGGGGTGAACCGCGGACCTGCGCCGAGAGAAGCCGGAAAAATAAATTGTCCCCACGCACGTGGGGGTGAACCACCCCACCTAATATTTTCAATGTCATTGAATGTATTGTCCCCACGCACGTGGGGGTGAACCGATTAAAACAAATAGCTGATGCTGAAGTAAGCCATTGTCCCCACGCACGTGGGGGTGAACCGAGAATGACCGACAAGAGATAGATAGCCTGATAATTGTCCCCACGCACGTGGGGGTGAACCGATGTGAATCCGATGCTTGACTATATCCGTTTACATTGTCCCCACGCACGTGGGGGTGAACCGGAGGCGAGGCAGTTTTTCGACATAGGCCAGTTATTGTCCCCACGCACGTGGGGGTGAACCGTATGTAACCGATTGGTTTACGTACGCAAACATATTGTCCCCACGCACGTGGGGGTGAACCGTTTCCCAGAATCCATAGGCAAGTCTACTCTAAATTGTCCCCACGCACGTGGGGGTGAACCGGGATCGACCAGCGGCCACATCGAAGTGGGCCTATTGTCCCCACGCACGTGGGGGTGAACCGACAATAGGCGGGATAACCTGAGATATGCGAACATTGTCCCCACGCACGTGGGGGTGAACCGCCTTGAACTGGCGACTGTAGCCAACGACGCATATTGTCCCCACGCACGTGGGGGTGAACCGAAGCATGAAACGACCGAAGAAAGGACTGAGCGATTGTCCCCACGCACGTGGGGGTGAACCGGAGGCTGGGATTTCAGAGTCGAGGCTGAGCCAATTGTCCCCACGCACGTGGGGGTGAACCGCAGATCTACCAGGAGAGTAGCTGGCGGATGTAATTGTCCCCACGCACGTGGGGGTGAACCGTTACAGTTAAAGTAGGCGATGCTGTTAGTCAGATTGTCCCCACGCACGTGGGGGTGAACCGATTAAATAAAATGGAAACTGATGCTGGAGTTGATTGTCCCCACGCACGTGGGGGTGAACCGGCGCCCATTCGAGCGCCTCATTTGTGGGTGCGATTGTCCCCACGCACGTGGGGGTGAACCGTTTGCAAGGAGATCCACAGGCGATTTGGAGCGATTGTCCCCACGCACGTGGGGGTGAACCGTTCGAACACCACATGAAGGCGAATCGTCATGGATTGTCCCCACGCACGTGGGGGTTACCTCAAGCTGCTAAAATTGGTACAGGAATGATTTTGCGCTCTGGTTACCATGTTCGGTTAAGACAACTTGCAGGATTTTGACTTGACTGGCCGGTCAAATCCGAATTAATGTGACGTAAAGTCCTCAACACGAACACCAAGAAAGTGGGAGATCTATGAACCGGGAAGTATCTGTCAGCCCAGAAGGTGAAGTTTTCTATCTTCCAAATGAAGATGATTACGCCGCAGAGTTTCTCCGTCTGAAGAATCTGGTCGATTCCCATAGGGGCCAGGGTCGAGAAATAGTTGTAGTCATGGGCATAGGTTTTGTCGGGGCGGTAATGGCTGCGGTTGTCGCCGATTCTACGAATGACTCGGGCAATCCCGGGAAATTCGTAATCGGTATGCAAAGGCCCAGCGCACGCAGTTTCTGGAAAATACCACTCATGAATCGTGGCGTCGCTCCTGTCAAGTCCGAAGACCCGGAAGTCCCTGCCATGATCCAGAGATGCGTGGTGGACAAAGGAACGTTAACAGCGTCATTTACCTATCAGGCGTTGAGTCTGGCCGATGTGGTAGTGGTAGACGTGCAATGTGATTACATCAAGGAATCATTGAGTAATGTCAAAACCGGTTATGTTAACCTGGAAGACCTGGAAAAATCCCTTGAAATTATCGGTGAAACGATTCCTCCGACCGCTCTTACCCTTATAGAAACCACTGTTCCTCCTGGCACTACTGAACAGGTTGCCTACCCATTAATCAAAAGGGCTTTTCAAAAACGAGGCATCGAGGACGACCCATTACTTGCCCACAGCTACGAAAGGGTCATGCCCGGGGCAAATTATGTGGCTTCCGTAAGGAATTTCTGGAGAGTTTGCAGTGGAATAAATGAAGAAGCGCGTAAAAGAGTGGTTAAATTTCTAAGTGAAGTCATAGACACAAAGAACTTCCCATTAACAGTTCTTGATAGACCAATTGAATCCGAAACCTCAAAAATAATTGAGAACAGCTACCGCGCCACTACACTGGCCTTTCTGAATGAATGGAGCGTTTTTGCCGAACGTAACGGCGTGGATTTGGTTAAGGTGTTGGACGCCATAAAAGTTAGGCCCACTCACTCGAATATAATTTTCCCCGGGCCGGGTATCGGTGGATATTGCCTTCCCAAAGACGGCGGACTAGCTGTATGGGCGTACAAGCATCTTCTGGGATTCGAGGATGATCTTTTTAAGATAACACCGTTAGCGATAGACATAAACGACAGTAGAAGTCTCCATGTGGCGGAACTCGTTAGAGACGCCCTCCGAAACATGGGGAGATATATCGCCGCTTCCAAAGTAACTCTTTTAGGAGCTTCGTACAGAGAGGATGTAGGGGATACCAGATACAGCGGCTCAGAAATTATAGTCCGGAGACTTGTAGAAATGGGCGCCGACGTTTGTGTCCACGACCCGTACGTGGATCATTGGTGGGAATTCGAAGCCCAGGAAACGTACCCCGCACCAGGGAAAAGCCGTGGCCGGTTTTTCCGCTCGCAGCAAAAGCTTACTGAACTGAAAATCGAAAAAGATATCGCAACAGCGCTGAAAGACGCTGACGTAATGATTATCGCGGTAAGACACAAGAAATTCATGAACCTGGATCCGGATGATGTGGTTCGCTACGCAGGCGGTCCATTAGCCATTATAGATTGTTTTGGGATATTGAAAGACGGGGCTATCGCTCGATATTTTGAACTGGGCTGCGAAGTGAAAGGGCTTGGAAGAGGCCACATAAACAGAATAAAGAAACAATTTAAACGTTAGAAAATCGCAAACAGGGTAGACCACAAAAACAGTTAGGGTGTCGGAAATAACGCTTCACGCCCGTGAATCAGTCCTCAATGCCGGTCGAACACAAGTTCATGGATCGAGGTTTAAGGTTCATGAGCGGTTTCCTTTTCGGCTTTACGGCAAACTAGATGCACTGCCTTGCATGTCCCGCATTCAGATAAATAATGGTCCGATAAAAGACCCTGCCAATGAGCTTTTTGTTCGACTGTGAGAATCCCGGATCCCTTGCACAATGGACAGACGCTATCCAATGCGGCCAGAACAGCCTCACGGATAAATTCAGATCGGTTTGGGACTCCTCTCAGCGCCTGGCTCAGTGATTTTGGCACTTTAAATGTGATTATTTCTGGTTTTTCCTGGCTCATGTCTTACTTTATGCACCGGCCCCTCTGGGGGCACGCATCTAATATATTTCATAAAGTATTACATGTTATTACCAACCAGTCAAGGGACGCATGCCACCAGCGCATGACCCAGCCGGCAAAAAGCGGGAAATCAAATTCTAAATTCCGGTTGTGAAGAGCCGGGCTTTGTCAGGATCAACTGCCACAACTGATTGTAACGGGCTCGAAACGCTCCGGCGCATGACAGGAGATAATATTCCCACATCCTTCTGAAGCGATTGTCGTAACGTTTCGAAAGTTCCGGCCAGGCGTCCTGAAAGTTCGAATTCCAGGCCATCAAGGTCTTGTCATAGTGGGGGCCGAGATTGTGGATGTCCTCAATTACGAACAAACCTTCGGCCGATTTGGCTATTTGAGCTATGCTCGGCAGCATTCCATTCGGGAAGATGTACTTGTTTATCCACGAGTCCGTCTTAATCTGGGTAGAATTACCACCGATAGTATGAAGTAAAAAGATTCCCCCGTCCGTTAGACACCTGTGGACAATACGCATAAATGTTCGGTAATTCTTGTAGCCAACGTGCTCAAACATTCCAACCGAGACAATTTTGGTGAATTCACCGGAAATTTCCCGGAAGTCAGAGTTGATTATTTTTACCGGTAAACCGGAAAGAGTCTGCTTGGCGTATTTGATCTGTTGTTCTGAGATGTTGACTCCGGTAACTTTGCAACCCGTTTTTTCCGTCATGTACCTCGCCAGCCCGCCCCATCCAAAGCCAATATCAAGCACATGATCTGAAGGGACGAGTTTGAGCTTGGTGATTATCAGGTCCATTTTATTGATCTGAGCCTGTGTGAGGTCGTCAGTTTCCTTGAAATAGGCGCAACTGTACTGGTTATAAGGGTCGAGAAAGGACAGAAACAGATCATTGTCGAGATTATAATGACGGTCTGCTATCATCCTTGCTCTACTGACAGATTGCAGATTAAAGAGGTAGGCTCGCAGAAACGGGACAGCCAGCTTCCAGGAGCCGAGCGTTTTGTCAGCGATTCCCGCTTGCAGGATTCTGTTAACAAATTCGTCAAGCCGCTCGCAATCCCACCATCCGTCCATGTACGCTTCGCCAAGGCCTAGACTCTTCAGACTTAGCGCCCGGTCGTATAAATTCTCATTGTGGACTTGAATGTCGTAGGGATTGATCCCATTTATTTGAACTCCGGCGCCGGCCATGAGTTCGGTAACAATCTCTTTACTCTTGGACATACGGCCTCCCTTTGAACCTTGAAATGATAAGTGTCACCGGAAACGGTTCTCTTCAAGAAAAGCGCATACGCTTGGATTAACTAGATTGTCTCATCAATGAGTGAAAAAAACTCTCCTTCGATATGATGAAAAAAGTTCTCTTACCAAATTTCTCTTGGTTTGCGGAGCTTAACACCGACCCGCCTCTTTCAATCGCAAAGTAGGAATACGAAAAAGAGCAAATTTCAACCATTGAAAAGCAAACTCAAGCAAAGACAAATCGTCGTCTCGCATCAATTCAGCTTGTCCCTCAGGTAGATCGAACCTTGCCAGGAATGACGAGTTGAAAAGAAAGTCACGGAATTTAGTAAGGTTGTAACAGGCCATCATGAACATCTGCAACTGTTGGGTTGACAGTTCAACGGATCCCCTTCGGAATCCAAGCATGTACAATTCCATGAGCAAATCGTTAACCCTGTTATACTGGTCCAAGTCCTGGCCAGAAACCCATTCCTGGACATCCCAGGTCTTCGCCTGCTCGAATCCCTTGCAGTGATCTTCCTTCACCAGAAAAAAGAACTCTTCATTAAGATTGGTGGATCTATTCTTTGACGCGGCTCTCCCGAGAGGGTAAATACGGCAGGCTCCGGGCCGGTCCTCGTACACAGAGCAACCACTCGGTGAAACAAAAGGGCAGAGACGTTCTCCTTCGGCCTGCATTTTAAGAAAGACTTCAGGAAAGCCGTGACGAGATCCGGGTTTTATGTCTGTGTAATCTTCGAGGAATTCTTCAGGAGTCTTGCGCAGCCTTTTACAGAGCTTCAAGACATCATATGGAGTCAATGAGAGTTCAAGTTTTCTGCAACATTCCGTAAAACAAGGGACACTAGGGCCGCAGTAAAACTTGAAGCGGTCCTCTCTGGACATCCGATCATCCGTATTCAATGACATTCTAGGGTCCGAACCGCTACCTTCGGTCATGTAATCTCCATTATTTTTTATTCTAATATACTCCTAGTCATGACGGAACCCCTTTTTCTGAAGAAATTCCGCAAAATCGAGAAGAGAAGAAAAAACCGGCGCAATATCTGACGCTTCTCGAACCGGAGATATCTTCACCGGCTGTACTCCCGCGGTTCTTGCGGCTTCAACATCAGACAGGGAATCTCCAGCCATGAAGGACTTCGCCAGATCAATGCCCAAGTCGCGCTCGGCCTTGAATATCATTCCAGGGGCAGGTTTCCGACAATCACAATAATCTGTTTTGTCATGAGGACAATAATAGAGTCCGTCCAGCTCCATTCCATCGTTTCTGAATAGTGACCTCATAAAATCGTGTACATCCGAGAGATCGTCCTCGGTCATAATTCCTCTCGCTATCCCTCGCTGATTGGTAACAATTACAAGCAAATATCCTAATCCCTTAAAAATCCTCAAAGCTAAAGGCACTCCAGGTAAAAGCTCAAACTCGCCAGGATTTCGAACGTACCTGTCCTCAGGGAGTTTTCGGTTGATAACTCCGTCCCGGTCCAAAAAAATGGCTTTTTTTAGCATGCTATAGCCAGTCTCCGAGGCCTTAACAAGTCTTTTAGAATGTGAAGCAGAAAAGACCGCGCGGTCCAGGCTATTTTATCACAAACTGCCAACAAAAAGGTCAAAGAGCAAAAAATTATGGAATCAGTCCAAGCCATGACAAATCAGCCACATAACGTTTAACGAGCGCTACCTCTGCGTGGATACATATATAAAAATACGTGATAACTGAATGTTGTGACCGCGCGTTAGTGTAAAGTCTGCGATCATAACTAAATTTAATCTGAATTAAATCCAATTAGATAGTGTTTTAATTAGATTCTAAACACTAATAATAATAGTAGTTATATATCAATATGTTATGTAACATAAACCCCATTAGTAGGGTATGTTGATATTAACCACCTTAAAATTAAAACGAAAGTTTTTGCAATCATACTTAATAAATCACTTGACAGAAAATTCGTTTTGAATCATTAGGAGAATCCAGGACATTCAGTGAAGGAGGGAGGGCATGCTTACAATAAAGCGCCTGAAGGTATTGGTTTGTCAAATAATATTGGTTTGTGTCGCAACAACCGTGACCTGGGGTTACACGGGACCGGATATCTCCGGCCCGGGAGTTCAAGGAGACGCTCTTTCTGCAGACCCGACTTATCAAAATAGGTCGGTTCCAAAGCAGCAGACGTACCCGGCTCAACCTCAAACCGGCTCTTCTTACACCTCTCGTGGGCATAAGGGATCTGTTCGTTCAAATCCCAGCTATCCCGCCTACCGTGGGAATGCGCCGATGGTGTCACCAACACCACCTATATGTGGGCCTCAGGGCTGCCCTGTGCCAGGAGTGGCTGCAGGAAATCCTGTCCCTGTACCTGCGCCCGGGATGTTTGGCCTGTTTTCGCAGCAAGGTATGGGATTCGGACCTTGCGGAGGCGCATTTTTGCCTCACGTGGGCGCCAAACAGTTTCAGGTGAGCGCCCAGGTTTGGTACCCGACTCTGTATCGAAGTGACGTCATTTGGGGTACGAATGGGGCGTTCGGAGCAGGTACGCAATTGGACCTGAAAGACGATTTGGACCTGGGGCCAAATCAATATCTCGGGGTCTACGAGGGTAGGTGCCAGATAAAGTGCAATTGGGGCTTACGGTTCACTTTCATGCCTATCAATTACAGGGCCAACACCATGCCGAGAAACTTCTTTTATTTCGGCAACACGACATTCTCCGCTAACATAAACACTTTGACCATCTGGGATAGATACGTATACCGCGCCGAGTTGGTATATGACTGGTTTCACAGACCCAACGCCGTATCGAGTCTGTTCGCCGGATACGTCATGTATGATGACAAGCTGACTATTAGCCAGCCTAACTTTAGCCGGAGCCGCTCGCGCACTCAGGGATTGTACACGGCAGGCGCAAGTATTGAGCGGCTTATCAGAGATATAGGCTCAGCCACAGTTAGTACCGAATGCAGAGGGTCGGTGAATTTTGACAACGACCATTTCGGCTGGGATGGAGTATGGTTAGGCAGAGTATACATGCCTATGAATTGTGGACGGTATGGTTACCTGGAAGGTGGGTATAGATGGTACGTTATGGAGACTAGCCAACCTACCGACTATGACAAAATAAATTTGGCAGGGCCTACCGCTGGGATTGGTTTGATATTCTAAGGTTTACAGTCAACGAGGACGCCGGGTCCTGTTAACCGCCAAACGACGGATGGATGATTTCGACTCGGTCTCCCTCGTTAATGAAACGACTCGCAAAATCGTGTCTATGAATGAATTGACCGTTAAGCTCGACTATCACCCCAGGGTCATCTTCCTGGAGTGTTTCAAGAAGAATCTGGATGGTGAGAGTCGCGTCTTTAAAGTCTTCGGGGTATCCGTTCAATATGAATTTCAGGCTACCGTCCATGATTAACGTTAGTCTCCCACGAGCTCGGCGCTTTCATCAGATAATCCGGGCCCCCTCGTGGCTTCTGAGTGTCCTCCGGATTTGATTCTTTAGAGTTAAGTCACTGCATTCTTCAAAACAACCAAACACGAAAGCCGGATGTAGAAATAAATCGTTATTCTGCTCCGGCTTTCGAATTCCAGGGAATTTGTCGCCTCAGACGCCTTCCGACTTCTTTTTCAACGCCATAAACAATCTCTCCGATGTCACGGGGAGTTCGTTAACCCTGACGCCGGTCGCGTCATAAATCGCGTTGAGAATGGCCGGTATTGTGGGCATTATCGCCCCTTCCCCGACTTCTTTAGCTCCATAAGGGCCATTAGGCTCATTCGATTCGACAATGATCGATTTTACGTTCGGCATATCGAGCGCTGTCGGAATCTTGTATTCACCAAGCGACGGATTAATGACTCTGCCTCTGGAGTCGAATTTGACTTCTTCGAAGAGACATTCCCCAAGCCCCATAGAAAGTGAGCCTTGCATCTGGCCTTCAACGGACATCCTGTTTATAGCCAGCCCGCAATCGTGCGCATCCGTCATATTGTCAACCGTTATCTGTCCGGTTTCCAGGTCCACCGAAACTTCGACTATCTGGGCCGAGCATCCGTAAGCTGGAGATGTGCCCACTGCTGCTCCTTTATATGATCCGCCAAGTCTGGGTGGTTTGTATTTCCCTGTCCCAACGAGTGTTCCGGCTTTTAGATAAGCCACTCTGGCGGCTTCCCTGAATGTTAGGTATTCCCCCGATGGAGGGTCTGTCCAGCCTCTGTGCTCTTTTATGAAACTGGATCTTATCTTTTCAAAATTGCCCGGAGCGCCGTCGAATTTTACGAGTCCGTCCACAAAAGTTATGGCCGCTTTTTCTACATTCATTTCTTCCGCGAGAAAACCTGCAATTTTGTCTCTTAACTCTTCGGCTGCTTCCTTTGTAGCATGGCCTGTCATCAGAGTCTGCCTGCTCGAGTATGCGCCGAGATCCACGCTGTAATCAGTATCTCCAGAAAAGACATGGACATTTTCCAGAGGGATTCCCAAAGTCTCGGCCGCAATCATTGCCATGGCCGTATCTGATCCCTGTCCAATTTCAGCCGACCCTGTAAGGAGATTTGCCACTCCACCATCTTCACTCATTTTTATCACAACAGTTGAATGATAAGTGTCTGATCTGTAGATAGGGTAGCCGGCGCCGGAAACAAAGAATCCGCAAGCCATTCCAATACCTTTGCCTTTGGGTAGCTTCCCTTTCTTGTTATTCCAGTCGCTTCCCTCTCGAATGGCTTCGATGCACTCCTTCATTCCTAGACTCGACATATCCAGCTCGTTTACTGTCATGTCACCGGCGGTCATGATGTTTTTTAGACGCATTTCCACTGGATCAATCCCAAGCTTTTCAGCCGTCATGTCTATAAGCTGTTCAAAACATGCCCTGTGAGCCACACCTCCGTGACCGCGTTGGGCTCCACATGCCGGCTTGTTCGTGTACGCGCGATGACCGTCATATTTCATGGCCTTTAGCTTATAAGGGCCTCCCAAGAGCGAACCCGAGTAATAAACGGTCGCAATGCCGAAGCTTGTGTAGGCTCCTCCATCGAGCACCGCCTTGTTCTTCAGGGCCACCATTGTTCCGTCATTCATGACCCCAAGAGACATCTCGGCGTAAAACTGGTGCCTGGCCCGACTGTGCAAAAAGACCTGCTCTCTGGAATAGGTCATTTTGACTGGTCTTCCCGTGATCTTTGACAGGAGGCCGCAACTCATCTCAAGAGGGGTAGCTTCGCATTTTGGTCCGAAACCTCCACCAACATAAGGTTTGATAACTCGAACGTTTCCCACCGGAATTTGCAATGTCATGGCAACGGTACGCATTACGTAATGGGGAACCTGGGTGGAGGTATATAGAGTCAGCCTTCCCGCATGATCAAATACCGCTACACACGAATGAGGCTCGATAAACGCAGCGTCCTGACGCTTGTTGAGAAAAGTATGATCCACTACAAGGTCGCAAGACTTGAGCGCAGCTTCGGTGTCTCCGAACTCCTGATGAACCTCAGCGTTAATATTACCCGGAAATGCATCGTGTATTTGAGGAGCGCCGTCTTTCGTGGCCTCGAACATGTCAAACACCGCAGGAATTTCCTCATAATCCACCTTTATAAGCGACAGCGCCTCCTGGGCTGTTTCCAGATCCACTGCCGCCACCGCCGCAATTTCATCACCTACATAACGAACTTTATCGTGAGCGAATAGTGTTTCATCATACCTGGCGGGAGATACTCCATATCTGATCAACCCGGCCTCTTTTGATGTGACTACGTTTTTTACGCCTGGCAGTTTCTTGGCCTTTGATGTGTCAATGTGCAAGATTCGGGCATGCGCCACTGGACTTTGCAATATCGCGGCATAAAGCATTCCCGGCATTTGGAAGTCATCAGCGTACTTGGCCTGGCCTGTCGCCTTGGCCGCCGCGTCAACTCTCGGGGCTCTGGTGTTCAGAACTCTATAATTGCCCATCTTACGCCTCCTCTTTTCCTCTGATGACTTTCGCAGCCTCATCGACGGCCTGAACAATTTTCTGGTATCCCGTGCATCGGCATAAATTTCCTGAAATGGCGGTCCTTATTTCCAACTCTGAGGGGTTAGGCTTCTCGTCTAAAAGGGCCTTGGCCGACAGAATCATCCCCGGAGTGCAAAAACCGCATTGGATCGCTCCTTTATCCACAAAAGCCTGCTGCAACGGATGAAGGTTTCCGTTTTCCGCAAGGCCCTCGATGGTCATTATTGCCGTCCTATCTGCTTGGATTGCGAGTACGAGGCATGAATTAACAGCCTTGCCATCCATGAGGACAGTGCATGCGCCACAATCTCCGAGGCCACAACCGTGCTTGGTCCCTGTCAGACCCATATCTTCCCTCAAAAATTGAACTAACGTCTGATTCGTAGAAACAGCCGCTTCGACAGGTTCACCGTTTATAGTAAGCTGAATTGTTTTCTTCATTATTCATTCTCCGGAGATACAGGACTTCTTAATAAGAAAAATCCCGTAAATTTAAATCTGCCCGTATGGAACTGTGATCGACAGGCTCGGGATCAACTGTTATGGTTTCCAGGCGATCGCCCGCTGATATGCCTGGTTCAGCGCTCTGGAGGTCAGCGTCTCGATCATGAGGCATCTGTATTCCATTGTTCCCCTATGATCGGTTATTGGTTGGCACATTCCCACTCCGATTGCTCCAGCCTCAAGGAAAACCTGTTCAGAAGGTTGACGCCCGATAAGGAATTCTTCCGCCGCAAGCGCTCGGACTGGTGTAGGAGCCACAGCTCCCAAAGCGATTTTAACGTCGACTATTGGACCTTCGGGTTCCTGCAGCGCCAACATCACAGCGACGTTAACCATTGATATTTCGAGTGTTTTACGAGCGCCAAGTTTAATGTAGGCGCCTCCACTCCAAGGGGCAGGTCTCTCCATGAATACGCTTACCAAGAGTTCATTGGGCTCAATGACGCTTTCCCCGGGACCGACGAAAAAGTCTCCGACCAGTATCTCCCGTTCCGATGAAGCGCTTTTCAGTTTCAAGACAGCGTCAAGAACCATGAGCGCTGGAGGCAGATCCGCCGCAGGTCTGGCGTTAACAATGTTTCCCCCCAATGTGGCTCTATTTCGCACCCCCGGAGCGCCAAGCCTTCCGGCCGCTAGCGCAACCGGCGCAAATCTGTCCGAAATCAGTTCGTTTTTGGACAAATCAGCGGCTGTGACAAAAGGACCGACTGTGACGCCGTGATTTTCCCTAGGGATGATCGTGTCTAGCCCCGGAATTTTACGCAATGATATCAGGTGACTCGGCTTTTCAACTTTTAGTTTCATCCGAACCAGGAGATCCGTCCCTCCAGCCAGTATCCTTGCGTTTCCACCTAACTCCGAAAGCAGACGCAATGCTTCTTCCAGCGTAGTAGGCTCATGATAGTCAAACTTGGGCAGGATCATGCTTTTTTCCTCCCGTAAGAAATTAGGAATAATTTGTTAAAGATCAAGAAACTCGGCTATATCAAAACGATAACAGGAAACACCTTATTAAGGATATGGAACGCCTATCAAATTAGTCGCGCTAGCGCGACGGAATTTACAGATCGAGACCTCTCAACGTTTATGATTGTCGCGTTTCACAATCTTACGCGCTATACGACGGTAATAGGCCCCTTCACAAAAGGCTGGACACTCCTGAGTCGAAAATTCATAAGAGCAAAGACCCGGACACGCCGGTAAACCCGCCAGATTCTTGTTCACGAGCGGCTTTTTCATAAAACTGGAGACAGGTATTTTAACCTGGCCCCCGCAATTATGCTCAAATACGTATATTCCCTTCGAAAAATCGCTTACGCAAGCTCGATAGAATTTAAAAAACAACTCAGGATCCTGGAGAACCTTAACGATTTTGTTCCATCTCTTTTGACACTTTGAACAGACAAAATCGGCTTTGCGTAATTCCTTCCCGAAGTCTGTTTCATGGTCATCTCTGGCGGAAGCGGTTTCCTCAACAATCGCCTGGATTCCAAATCTTTCGAGTTTTTGGATCAGTTCTTTTGCATTTGATTTGGCTTGTTCTATTTTAACAGATTGGGAATCATTTGCCTCCGAAATAAAGGGAGGTATACGAAAATAGACCCATCCTCTATACCCCCCAAAAGGGGTTCCATCCGTTGGACGATTGCACGCCATAATCCCTTTCGCAATCTGCGTGTCAACCGGCGCGACAATGTGATAAGAGGATCCGTCAGGGGCAATCCCTATCCAACCTTCGTTACCTGATCTAAAACTCAGAGTGGCTCTCAAAATATCGCCCAATTTTATTTTAAGCGTCATTGAAAAAGAAACGTTCCGTATTCAGAACTCTCCAACATTAAAATAATCCGTACCCCAGGATAGTGTCAAGCTATAAAACATTACGATAATTCCGTTGACAAGATACACTCAAAAAGGTAAAAAATGTCAATATAGTTCATAATAATGAACATATTCACGTGTGAAAACATTAATCACCATCGAATGTGGGGCCTCGGTATGAATTCGAAGCAAAAAGCTGTTTCAGTATCTTATTCGGCGCCAATTGTTTCAAAAGCCATGCGTGTCCTAAGAATGATACTTTCAGAATCCGAGAATCCGGGAATAAGTGAAATCGCTTCCAAACTGAAACTGGCCAAATCCACCACCCATGGGATACTCGCCGCTTTGGAAGAAACCGGTTGGGTATTGCGGGATCCAATTACACGAAAATATACCTGCGGATTTACAACGAGAAAAATAGCCGAAATTGCGGCTGTCAGGATCCCTCTGGTTGAGATGGCCAGACCTTATCTGGAGACCCTGAGTATGCGACTCAATGAGGATGTTTTCCTCGGAATGTGTGGAGGGTCTAATTTATTGATTCTTGATCAGATTGAATCAGTCAAGGATCTGCGGATAACAGCTAGGCCAGGGACGCGTCTTTCACTCTTTGCGGGCGCAGTGGGGAAAATCTTTCTCGCGTATCACGACCCTGATGATCTTCAAGAAATCTTGAAAAAAAATCCTATCCCCCGTTTCACTCCTCATTCGGTAACCGACCCTGTATTGTACGTCGAACAGCTCAATGAAATCAGGGAAAGAGGAATTGCCTTCGATCATGAAGAATATCTTATGAATGTTTCCGCAATAGCGGCTCCTATATTCCATGGGAAGAAAAACCGCAGGCGCATGGTAGCCGGCTTCTGGCTGGTAGGTCTGGACTTGGCTCAATCTTCCGAGAAAATGGAGACGGCGAAATCCTTGGCGCTGGAGACCAGTGAAGCGATATCCAGAGCTATAAGCTAAAGTAAATCCTTCAGCCCAGAGTAAGGTCCCCAGAGATTAGCGGCAAGCCACAAGGAATTTGTTTTCTATAAAGTCGGCTAATGGGGCCGGATTATTAAGATCGAATATCGGGACACCGACTGGGGCGGTCTCAGGATCTCCAGCTATCGCAATCAGGTTATCATCTTCCGAGCACAGTAACTCCCTCCGCATCTCGCTTCTAAACACCTCTATTTTAGGGAGGGTTTCTCGCTTGAAGCCTTCGGTCAGGACAATGTCCACATCTTTGATAAATTTGTCGCGTAACTCAGTTAGTGTATGATCGTGGTCTGAATCCAGAACTATGGCTATCTTTGAAGGTGATGATATCAAGGTGATCGTGGCTCCAGCTTTTTTGTGACGCCAGGAGTCTTTCCCCTCATGATCTATTTCGAAAGAATGGGCGTCGTGTTTGATAGAACCAACTTTATATCCTCTATTAGCAAGTTCTCGTATCAATTTTTCCAGTAATGTTGTTTTGCCGGAATCTGATTTACCTACGACAGAGATTATTGGAATCATATAACAGCCCTTTCAAAGTCCTGAATTGTCGCCACTCATTTTGGTCGGTTCAGGATCATGTGGTATATCGGTTGATAAATCAATAACTCAGTGATAATCATAATCTTCTAAAAAACGAATGGTCTTTACAAGGTTATCATCGAAGATTAACCTGGATCAAGAGACAATGTAGTTGGAGACAGCCATGTCCATAAGAGAAGAAGTTTTTCAGTTGGCGAAAATCACTCATGAGGCGGCGGCAGACGCGGCTAGGCTTTCGATGTCGCTAAAGAGTTCAATTTTGAATGACGTAGCCGAAAAGATAAAATCCCGAAAAGAAACCTTGCAAAAAGAAAACCTGAAAGACGTCGAGTCAGCAAGAAGCGGAGGCTTATCCGCAGCTATGATAGATCGTCTTACACTGTCAGATAAAGTAATCACTCAAACGGTCGATGGTCTCCAGGAAATCGCCGCGTTTCCGGATCCGGTAGGAGAAATCACGGGGATGTGGGTGAGACCCAACGGAATGAGGGTCGGAAAGATGAGGATTCCTTTAGGTGTTGTCGGCATTATCTATGAATCCAGACCCAACGTGACTGCCGACGCTGCTGCGCTTTGTCTCAAGGCTGGGAACGCCGTGATTCTTCGAGGGGGATCTGAGGCTTTTAATTCAAATTTAGCCATCGTGAAGATCTTCAAGGAGACCCTGAAAGAATCAGGAGTCAACCCGAATGTTGTGAATTTAATGCCGACGACTGACAGGGAAGCCATCACGCATTTATTGAAGCTCGAAGAATTTATAGATCTCATAATACCCAGAGGTGGTGAAGAACTCATAAGGTTCGTTTCTCAAAATTCCAGGATTCCTGTAATCAAGCATTATAAAGGTGTGTGCCACCTCTACGTGGATCAATTCGCCGATCAGGAGATGGCGGTCAAGATAGCGCTAAACGCCAAGGCGCAAAGACCCGGAGTCTGCAACTCGCTGGAAACAATGCTAGTTCATGAAGCAATAGCTTCGGAATTTCTTCCGAAGGTGTCTGCTGAATTCAAGAAAGCCGCTGTTGAACTAAGAGGATGTCCAGACAGCAGGGCCATCGTGGAATGGATGGTCCCCGCCACTGAAGAAGATTGGTACGCGGAATATCTAGATCTTATTCTCTCGGTAAAAATCGTAAAAGACATGGATGAAGCAATTAGGCATATTGCCAAGTACGGGTCATTGCATACAGAGGCCATTGTTACCAAAGATTATGATTCAGCTCAGAAGTTTCTGCGGGAAGTCAATTCTTCAACAGTGTTGGTAAACGCGTCCACAAGAATGAGTGACGGTTATGTATTTGGGCTTGGAGCGGAAATAGGTATCAGCACTACCAAAATTCACGCTTATGGACCTATGGGAGTCCAGGACTTAACCACAACGAAATTCATAGTGCTTGGGGAAGGGCAAATAAGGGAGTGAACAATTCTCACTGATCTTTAGTCCGAATATTCTCAAACCTTGCCCGCCTGGTGGGATCAGTAATATTTCGAGGTAACGAATTGACAGAGATTCGCAGCACAATTGATATCATGATGGAACGAACGAGGGGCATGCTCCTGTCCGACGAAGAAAAAAAACGGCTAAAGAATGAAGAACTTCAAAAAAAGGCTAAAGGCTACGCCGTGAAGTTTCTTGAACCCGCAGGCTCTAGGCAAGCTGCGCTTTCAAGCTTAAATGGGGAACCTCAGGAATACAGGTCTCTTCTCGAAAAGCTGGTTTGGAAGGAAATTGTCACAAAGATCTCGACGGAAGCGGACGTGAACACTCTCTTTGAGAGATTCGAAGAGTGGCCGTTCGCCACTTCAAAAAAATCAGAAATTGAGAGCTTTAGAACAACCTTCAAAAATCAGGTGAAAAACAAGAATAAGGATAAAAAGACGATTCTTGAACGCGAAAAAAAGAAACTGGCGGATGCGGGAATTTCCGGTTCGGCGGTCGTCCCGAAATTCTCCAAAGAAATGGAAACCGCGGGTCTAACGGAACTGATAGAACAATTCAGAAACGCCCTTTTATAAACTGAGTAAAATTACCGTAAAAACAAGCTGATTATCGTTTTTGAAAGATCGCATATTTTCGTGCCTAAAGATCCCTCAAAAATTTGTCACCAACATCAGGAAGTTTTTACTTCAAGATCATTTCCCAGGTAAGCTCGACGGACCCTCTCGTCTGTCATGAACACATTCGAGGGTCCACTAAACGTCACACGCCCTGTTTCAAGAAGATAAGCCCTGTCTGAAAGAGCCAAGGCCGCTATAGCGTTCTGTTCAACAAGGAGTATGGTCCGACCTTCATTTCTCATCTCCTTGATAATACGGAAAACCTCTTGAACAATTATTGGAGCTAAACCTAAAGATGGTTCATCCAGCATTAGCAATTTTGGGTCAGACATCAGGCCACGCGCAATTGCGACCATTTGCTGTTCTCCGCCCGACAGGGTCCCTGCTGATTGTTTGCGTCGGGACTTCAATACCGGAAATCTTTGAAACACATCTTCCATTCGTTTGTTGAAGGCCACACTCCCAATTTTGGCCGGCCAAAGATAAGCTCCCATTTCGAGGTTTTCCTCGACAGTCATAGGACCAAATAGCTGACGATTTTCCGGGCACTGAACGAGTCCCTGCTTCACAAGCTTATGAGCAGGCGCCCTGACAATGTCGGCGCCTCTGAATGATATACGCCCCACCATATCGGTGTGTAAGCCCGAAATACAGTTTAGCAAAGTGGTCTTACCGGCTCCGTTGGCCCCTATGAGCGCAATTATTTCACCTGGGTTTACTTCAAGGGAAACGCCCTTAAGCGCTTCATTTCCTTGGTAATAGGCGTGCAGGTTTTCCACCTTCAACATTTACAGAGAGCCTCCAAGATATGCCGACAAAACCGCCTGATTCTTTTGCACCTCTATTGGGGGGCCTTCGGCTATTATCGTTCCGTAGTTCAAGACGACGACCTTGTCTGAAATACTCATGACAACATTAATATCATGTTCCACAAGTAGCACGGTAGTCCCTTTCGACCGGATTTTCATCATAAGTCCGGCTATTTCGATGGATTCAGCCCGGTTCAACCCGGCGACAGGCTCATCAAGTAATATAAGTTCAGGGTCGGACACGATGGCTCGGGCCATTTCCAGTCGCTTTTGCTCGCCAAACGATAGTTGGCCTGCAGGTAAATCGGCTTCCTGTTCCAAACCGAAGAATGACAAGGCTTCCATAGCTTTTTCACGAATGAGTTTCTCTTCTCGCCGGAAAGATGGAGGATGTAACATCGAAATGAAGAATTCATTGTGGGATATGACATGCGCTCCCACCATCACATTTTCCAGGACCGTTATGTTATCGAATATCTGAAGATTCTGAAAAGTTCTTGCCATACCCATTGCAGCTATTTGATAGGGACGCAACCCCTCGATCCGATTGTTCCGAAAAACAATTTTACCCCGGTTGGGTCTGTAAACTCCAAAGATCAGATTGATCGTTGTTGTTTTGCCTGCTCCATTTGGTCCGATCAAAGAAGTGATGCTCCCCTTCTGAACTTCAAATGTCACTTCCGAAGCAGCCGTAATCCCCCCGAAGCTCTTGGCGATATCGTATATCCCCAGGATAATATCATGTGGTCCTTCATGCCTTGTTGTAAAAGAGAGATCCGAAAGCGGAATTGCTCCAATGGTTTCCAGGCAGGATCTATCTGAGCAATCATCAAGTATGTTTTTATTTCTTTGCCGTCTATTCTTTCTGTAAATATTCAGTTTCTGTAAAATTCCAGAAATGAGACCCTCTGGAGTTAGAATCAGAATCACAACCAGGATAAATCCGTAAAATATGTCCTTATACTCATCAAAAGAACTTAGAATGTTCGGCAGAGAGGTAAGAAAAGCAGAGCCGAAGAGCCCTCCCCATATACTGCCCATCCCGCCGACTATTACCATGGTCACCAATTCCACGGAAAAGAAAATATCAAAAGTCTTTGGACTTACAAATGATAAATAATGGGCGTAAAGACTTCCAGCCACAGAAGCGAAGACAGCGCTAAGAACGAACATTTTGACTTTATACTTGTTGGTGGGAACTCCCATACAATTCGCCGCAGATTCGCCGGAACAAAGCGCTCTTAATCCTCTTCCAACTCGAGACTTCGAGAGGTTCAGGCCGAGGACAATTCCGATGAAAGCCGTTGACCAGATCAAGAAGTACATCTTTATATCTGAATCAAAAGCCCAGTGACCTATTGCCAGAGGAGGGACACCGGGGAAACCCGAAGGCCCACCTGTAACCGAATCGCATTGCACTATTATTATGTTTGTTATCAGGTTGAACCCGAGAGTCGCCATAACCAGATAGTGGCCGTGAAGCTTGAGCGTTGGGATTCCAATGACTAGAGCTATCGTGGCGGTAATTAGAGCCGCTAGAACTAGGGCCAACCATGGAGAGACACCGTAGGTCACGGTAAGAATTGCTGAAGCGTACGCTCCAATGCCATAAAATGCCGCATGCCCAAGTGAGACTTGTCCGGCATAACCGATCAACAGAGTGAGCCCTACCACAATGATCGTGTTAAGACCTATGATATTGGCTACATTTAGATAGTACGGATTGGAGAGCAGTAAGGGGAAAAGAACGATAAAAACAGCAAGAATAACCGGGCCCAAGAGCGATTTGCCACCGAATGATCTGATCCTCATCTAAAGTCGCTCCGTGTTGCCATGGCCCAGTATCCCGCTTGGTCTAACAAAAAGTACTAGGAGAAGTATACCGAATGCAATTACATCCTTGTAGGTTGATGAAATAACGCCGGCCCCGACTGATTCCAGCACACCCAGAAGGAGTCCCCCAAGAACTGCCCCGAGACTGTTCCCATAGCCGCCTAGGACGGCAGCGGCAAAACCCTTTAATCCCAACATAACGCCAATATCATAGGAAAGAGTGGTTATGGGAACGATGATTATTCCGGCGATCGCTCCAAGCGCTCCGCTGAATGCAAAAGAAAGCATAACCATTGAATTGACGTTTACGCCCATCAACAAGGCAGCTCTCGGGTTACAGGAAGCAGCTCTCATGGCCTTCCCCAACCTGGTTCGGCTGAAAAAATATTGAAGCCCTATCACTGACAAAAATGTTATGCCAAAAATCCAGAGATTTTGGGGCATAAGTGTAGCCCCAGCGAAGTTTATAGGGGTGTCGCCTGAAAAAGGAGGCAATCCCATCTGGTTCTTTCCCCATAAAATTTTGAACACACCCCTGAGAAAAATTGAGACCCCTATAGTAATAAATACAAGGATGACAATACTGCGAGATCTTGCCGGACGAATGGCCACTCGTTCCACCAGAGCCCCGACGACCGTGACCGCTAGGACAGACAGTGGAAAAGCCACGATCAATGGCGCTTTAAGGCTCAACAGTAGCGAATAAATGACCAATCCACCTAGTGAGACAAAATCACCCTGGGTGAAATTAACAATTCCTGTCGCGTTATGAATGATGCAAAATCCCAAGGCGATTAGGGCATAAATGCTTCCGGTTGTTAAACCGGCGACTATGAATTGGGCTAGGTGGTCCGTCATTGGCCTCACCAATTTGATCCAATTTTCGGCGAAAGGCGGACATCAGCCATCGGGTAAAGTTCAAACTCCAGTATCCGGCCGAAGTCAGCTATCGATGTTTCTCAGCGTTTCAAGCACATATGTCAATCAGTGTGATGAAAAAAGTTTTGTAATGGTCATATTTCTTAGATCTTTAATCTTGTATACAGTATACTAAGGTCGGTCGTCAATCCATTATGCGTTGCTCTCAACCATGGGTTGGCATATTCCGCTTTTTACCGTTTAACTTGAATCCCCCTGGCGCGCTCCACGGTGTCCTGTCTCACATACAGGACGGAGAATTCATCGCTCCTGCGCTGGGGGAAATGACGGAAAACATTCAACGGTAAAACGCGGGTCCGAGAATCCACGAAATGTGGTGGACGCGGGACGATTCCCGAATATCAAGGAGGAATGATACATGCGTGCATTTGTACTAGGAGGAGCCGGTGGTATGGGTCAGGGTGTCGCGCGGGACCTGATTAAACAACAACAGATCTCGGCCGTTGTACTGGGAGATTTATTCCCTGACCCGGAACGATTGGCGTCGAAATTGCGCCAAAGCGAAAAAGTTAATCTGATCAAGATGGATGTGAATAATCATGCAGGTATGGTTAGCGCCTTCAAGAATATTGATGTGGTGATTAACTGCGCCGGCCCCTTTTATAAGACTGCTGTTCCCGTCGCCAGGGCGGCCGTTGAGGCAAAGGTAAACTACATTGATATATGTGACGATTATGAAGGAACAGAGGTTCTTTTCAATTCTGAGATAGATGGACTCGCCAAAGAAGTGGGCATCACCGTTCTCACCGGGATGGGCTCGGACCCCGGAACTAACAACGTTCTTGTGAAGTGGTACGCAGACCATCTGGACAGTGTTGAGGACATTTATCTCTACTGGGTAGTGAGTATTGCCGAACTTGCAGGAGCTGCTTGGGACCACAGCCTTCATATGACCCTTGGGCAGATACCCCAATATATGAATGGCGAACTGGTCCAGGTGGAAGGCGGCGCCGGAGAAGTGACCGCTGACTTTCTGGAGCCCCTCGGTACCTGCAATCTCCGCTACGTCGGCCATCCCCAGCCATTGACCATCCCCAAATACATCAAAGGTGTGAAGAACGTGATAATCAAAGGCGCTCTTATTCCCCTATGGGTGGATGAGTTGATAAAGCAACAGAAGGAAACTGGCTTCTTGGGGACAGAATCCATTGATGTGAAAGGCGCCAAGGTAACGCCTTATGATCTTGCGCTGAAACTTTGGGAAACTATTCCTGAAGGACGGGACAATGGCCCCCAATCCTCTGGGCTCAAGGTCATTGTTAAAGGACAAAGAGACGGCGCCAACGTTACTTACACCGCCGACATGGTCGGAAGAATGGCTCCAGGGACCGGCCTTCCCGCATCCATTGCAGCGCTTATGATGGATGAAGGTAAGGTAACCGAAAAAGGGGTGGTCGCCCCTGAAGGCTGCATCGATCCGGCGACATTTCTTGCGGCGTTCTTAAAAAGAGGGGCAAAAATCCATCAGTCGGAAACCATTTCGTCGCTGGTTCATGTTTAGCGCAGGACAGGAGACTCCCCATGAAAGAGATAAGCAAACTCAACATAACAAATAGCCGAAAACTGTTTGAAGAAGCCATCGAACTTATACCTGGAGGCGTTCTGGGCGCGAGAAAGCCGGCCGACTTTATCGAAGGAGAATATCCGATTTTTCTGGAAAGCGGCAAAGGTTGCAGGCTGACCGACGTTGATGGCAACGAGTTTATTGATTTCCTTTGCGGTTACGGCCCCATCATCCTGGGTTACCGCGAAGAAGAAGTAGATGAGGCGGTTTACAAGCAGATAAGTGAGAAAGGATTCTGTTTCACCCTGACACAGAAATACCAGAATCTGCTTGCCGGGAAGTTGACTGAACTTGTGCCTTGTTCTGAGCGAAGCGTCTTCTTGAAGACAGGTTCTGACGCCACTACAGCGAGTATTCGTATCGCTAGGGCATACACAAATAAACTCAAGGTGATGCGGTGCGGGTACCATGGATGGCATGACTGGTGTGTGGAAATGAAAGGCGGGGTTCCAGCAAAGTTCTATGAAGATGTGTTTGAATTTCAATACAATAACCTTGATCAGCTCGCGGACCTAATGGCAAAGCATGGAGACCAGACTGCCGCTATCATCATGACTCCTTTCGGTCATCCCAACCATCAAGAGATGCAGACCCCAAAACCGGGCTTTCTTGAAGGGGTTAGAGAGATCGCTGACAGGTACGGCGCCGTGTTGGTATATGATGAAATCCGTACCGGTTTCAGGCTTTCAATGGGAGGGGCGCAGAAGCTTTATGGCGTCACTCCAGACCTTAGCGTTCTTGGGAAAGCGATCGCCAATGGCTATCCTATCTCTGTTGTGACCGGGAAAAAGGATGTCATGATGTCGGCCGCTCACAAACTTTTCATTTCATCGACCTTTTTCCCAAATAGCGATGCCTTTGTCGCAGCGCTAAAGACCATAGAAATCCTTGAGCGGGACAATGTGCTGGAAAACATCTGGGAAAAAGGCGAAAGGTTCATTAAAAAGATCCGCTCATTGATAGATAAACATGATGTGGGAGCTGAACTGACCGGGGTGGCGCCCATGTTTTACATCACATTCAAGAAGGAAGATACCGGCGCATACAAAGGCAAGCGCAAGGATTTCTACACTCAGATGATCCGCAGGGGATTCTTTTTTTCTCCATACCATCATGCGTATATCAGCTTCCGGCACGCTGAAAACGACTTGGAACTGACTTTGGAGGCAATTGACAAATCTCTGGCCGCCATAAAAAGAAACTAGGCTATCTGCGCAAGTTCGTGGCGGCGCCGGCCTCAAAACAGGGACATGATTTCGTGGCTTTTTCAGGCTTTTCGAGAAACCTGAGAATGCTGGGAAGTCATGTCCCCGACTATGCTCTAATTGAATAGATCAGCAAATCGCAAATAGCGCGCTCTCGCAAATATCTCTGATCTTGTTGTGGGAAGTCACGGGTAAAAAAACAGTTGACAGCTAGTTCGTCTGTGACATAATTGTTGTATACTGTATACAAAGCCTTTCCAGGGATTGACTACAGTTTTATTCGGCGAGTTGCTAATTAAACGCGCCTCACATCCATGCTGGTGGGCAAACCGAGGAGACAGTGATGAAAACCTTGTACGATTTAAAAGTTCTTTCTCTGGAGCAGGCGATGGTGGTGCCGTACTTGACTTATCGGTTGGCCATGGATGGCATGCAAGTCATTCGTCTCGAAAATCCGGCGCAAGGTGACCCTAATCGTATGGTAGGGGACAACGTTCTGAATGAAGAACGCATGAATTCCTATTTTCTTTGTATTAACGCCGGTAAAAAGGCTATCACGCTCAACCTTGCTCAGCCTGCCGGACGGGAATTACTGCAGAAGCTCATCAAGGAATTGGATGTCGATATATTTGTTACTAATCAATTACCCCGGAATTATAAAAAACTCGGTATTGATTATGAGATCCTTAAAGCCGTCAAGGAAGATATAATATGGATGGGCATTACCGGTTTCGGCCCAAACAGCGATGAAGGCGCCTATGATCCAGTTCTCCAGGCCCGGTCCGGATTAATGGATCTCACAGGCGAACCTGACAGGGAACCTCAGGTCCTGGGCATCCCGCTGGCAGACCTTGGCACAAGCGAACATGCGTACGGTTTGCTGATGAGGGCGATTTTCAACAGATCAGTTACCGGGCAGGGTTGTCGGATTGATTTGTCCATGTTTGACTCTTCAGTTTCCTGGCTGACTGTCCCTATCACTATGACGGCGTCCTTTGGAAAACATATTTCCCGTTGTGGTAATACACACGAATTTTTTGCTCCAGTTTCTGTTTATCAAACCAAGAACGGATTCATCTATCTGGCGGTGGGAAATGACCGCCAATGGAAGGCAATGGTTGCGGAGGGACTCTTCAGTTCTCTAGATAAGCCGGAATATGGGAATAACGCAGGACGTATCAAAGATGTTACAAGTTTAAATGTTGCCTTGAACTCAATAACAAGCGAACACACTTCAGAGGAGTTGATTACATTTTTCACAGCAATCACAGTGCCTGTAAGCAAAATTAACTCTATCTCCGAGTTGATTTCCGAACCCTCTGTTCAACGGCGGTTACTGTCGACTCTAGATCCCAAAACGAAAATGAGCGTCACTTTGACTCCGCCACCGCATATGACCTCATTTCTCGAGAGCAATAATCTCCAAATGACATTTCCCCCGCGTCTTGGCGAGCACAACGAAGAATTTTACGGAAAATTGGGGTTTTCAGACCAGAATTTGACCAAATTGAGAGAAGACGGAGTTATCTAGTTCCAGCGGGAAACGCTCAAAATAAAGAGCGAGCCAGAGAGATATTATCATGAACATTATAGTGTTGATCAAACAAGTACCTAGCATTTCCGAAGTCAAGCTTGACCCTAAGACGGGCAACCTGATACGTGAAGGTATTGATACGATTATCAATCCCGACGATGTTCAAGCGCTTGAAACAGCAATCACTTTAAAGGAAACCCTTGGGGCCACGGTTACTGTCCTGACCATGGGGCCGGTCCAGGCAATTGACGCTCTTTCCGAAGCTATAGGAATGGGCGCCGATGGGGCTATTTTGCTTTCGGATCGCGCGTTTGCCGGCGCAGACACTTGGGCGACATCTTTTACTCTTGGAAGAGCGATCCAACGAATTGAAAAATTCGATCTCATATTGGCAGGTCGTCAGGCCATCGATGGAGACACTGCGCAAGTGGGGCCACAGGTGGCTGAATATTTGGATCTGCCTCAAGTTACCTATGTATTTGATATCGAAACAGTTGAGGCCGGCTACGTTCAGGTTAAACGTCGGCTCGAAGACGGATACGAGCGCATCCAATGCTCATTACCCGCTCTTTTGACCATAATAGCCGGCCCAGTTAAGCCACGCTATCCTCAGGTATCCAGGCTGCTTTCGGCTTGCCGCGAAAAAGCGCCTATTCAGGTTTGGAATGCCGCCGACATTGGCGTTACAACCGCCGAGGTCGGCATGAGCGGGTCTTTTACGCAGGTCGTCAAAACATTCGCTCCCAAGTTTGAACGTCAGAGTGAGTTCCTGGAAGGCAGGGCATCTGATGTTGTTCAAAACCTTATAGAGCGCTTTAAACAAAACAAGCTTATCTAAACGCCTGTATATAAATTTTCTTGTCGGACAAGACCAGCGCCTTCCAAAATGACAGGGAGTCAGTTTGCAGATTGGACGAATGAACATACGAGGTAATAATGGCAGTTTGGGTCGAAATCGATCTGTGTGACGGATGTCGCCGATGTAAGAGAGAGTGTCCGTATGACGCGATAGAGTTGAAAGACGGTAAGGCGCACATAGTGGACCGGTGTACTTGTTGTGGCGCATGTTTGGAGGTATGCCACCATAAGGCCATCCACACTGATGTTCAACCAAAAACCATACCGGATTTTAGCGAATACAGGGGTGTATGGGTATTCGCAGAACAGCGTGGAGGCCACCTCAACAGGGTGTCCGTGGAGTTGTTGGGCAAGGCCCAAGAATTGGCCAAACAGTTAAACGATAAGGTCTCGGCAGTCTTGATCGGCCACAATGTAGCCGACCTCGCAGATACTCTAATTCAGTTCGGCGCTGACATTGTGCATTTATCAGATGGCGAAATCTTTAGTAACTACCGTTCAGAGCCTTATTCATATGTCTTTGACGAACTCATTACAGCGTACAAGCCCAGTATTCTGCTAATGGGCGCCACCCATATCGGACGCGATCTCGCGCCAAGGGTCTCCAGGCGCACAGGTTCAGGACTGACCGCCGATTGTACCGAACTCTCCATTGAGCCTGAAGAAGGCATCCTTTTGCAAACCAGGCCGGCCTTTGGCGGTAATGTCATGGCCACTATAGCCAATCGCTTTTCACGTCCCCAAATGGCTACCGTTAGACCCGGGGTCATGGAGTTACTCCCTACTCCAGGCAAAGAAGGTGTTGTAATCGCCCACGATTCTAAAGTCACAGAAGCTCAGGTCAGGACCAAAATTCTGGAGTTTGTCAAAGAAGAATCTCCACATGTGGATCTGTCAAAAGCCAAGATAATTGTAGCTGGTGGACGTGGTGTTAATGACTTGGCGGGATTTGGGCTCCTTCAGGAATTAGCGTCTGCGCTGGGAGCGGAAATAGCCGGTACTCGCGTTGCGGTTGAGGCTGGATGGATCTCCGCTTCTAACCAAGTGGGACAGACCGGTGTGACAGTTCGGCCGGAACTATATATTGCGTGCGGAGTGTCCGGAGCTATTCAACATCGGGCTGGAATGATGGATTCCAGGTTCATTGTGGCGATAAACAAAGATCCCTACGCTCCTATATTTAAGGTAGCCGATTGGGGAATAGTCGGGGACCTGGTTGATATCGTCCCCGAATTGACGAAGCAGTTGCAAACGTTATGCGAGGTTATGTGTGATTAGCCCCAAATCCATGCGCTGCGTAGAAGGGTCCTTGAAATGATTAGATCAAATCCCGAAGAACTGATTCGAAAGAATATAGCCAGATTTGTCGACAATGAAATTATTCCCATTGCGCAGGAATTGGACAACAAAGGCGAATTCCCTCGAGACATTTTTAAAAAGTTGTCCCAGATGGGGATTTTCGGAATTCGCTATCCACGCAACAGAGGCGGCGCAGGTGGCAATACCACATTATTCTGCATAATATGTGAAGAGATTAGTAGGGGATTATTGAGTGTGGCCTCAATTGTCGCCATGCAAAGTTTGATGGGTACCAATTTCCTTTTCCATCACGGAACAGAAGAGATGTTTAAGGAATATTTTTTACCTGCAATGCAGGGCGAGAAAATAGGGTGCTTCTGTATGACCGAACCCGAAGCGGGTTCCGATTTGGGGGCGATAACCACAAGGGCCACCGAAGTTGACGACGGGTATCTGATAAACGGGATGAAAACTTGGGTCACTGACGGGCCTGAAGCCAGTTTTTACACGGTCATGTGTCAGACCGACCCGAGCAAGAGGCTCCGAGGGATTGGGTATTTCTTCATTCCTCGTGATTTTCCCGGCGTTTCGCTCAGTTCGCCATTCAAGTGTTTGGGGACGCGCACGACCCCTATTTGTGAGGTGGCCTTCAAAGATGTTTTGATTCCAAAGGAATATCGGTTAACCCCGGAAGGGGAGGGCCTAAATGCGTTCCTTAAAATCATCGCCGAGATTCGGACGATGACAGCCGCACTGGCTATTGGGTTGCAACGCGCCGCAATGGCCGATTCTATCAAGTACGCCAATGAGCGCCTGGCTTCCGGTAAACCTATCGGAAAATTTCAACTCGTTCAGTCCAAGATTGCAAACATGGCCACTAATCTGGAGGCTTCCAGATTGATGACCTACAGGGCCGCCGCCATGATAGACGCGGGCCAAGAAGCATTGAAAGAATCGACCATGGCAAAATACTTTGCCACGGAAGCGGCTTGTAGCGCGGCCGACGAGTGCACACGCATTTTCGCCGGCTATGGTTATTCTATGGAATACACCGCCCAACGTTATTTCCGGGATACACGGTTTTTGCTCAACGGCGGCGGTACCCATGAAGTGTTGCAATGTAACATCGCACGTTGGGCTGGAATTTGATTACAAATTGTATGCCAATCCTTAAGGCGTCCCTTTGTTATTCCCAATTGACGCGGTTGAGTTAAGGGACCGAAAGTGTTTAACAGGATGGACCAGTTAGCAAATGCTTTAGAGCCATTGGAGGAAAGAAGATCCTCAGGCCAAATCGTATTCGAGCGTTTATGGCAGGCCATTACCTGTGGGGATATACCGAATGGCAGCCGAATAATCGAGAATGAAATTGCTTCACGAATGGGAGTGAGCCGTACACCTGTTCGCGAAGCGATTCATAAACTTGAACGAGAAGGCCTTTTGGTACGACGTCCGCATGGTGGGTACGCCGTTACAGGATTAGTCAGAGAAGATATTCAGGAATCTTTTGAAATAAGATCGGTTCTGGAAGGGTATGCGGCAAGGTTGGCGACTATCGAGCACACGTCCAAGGATTTGAAGCCTTTAGCGGATAAAATTAGTGACTTTGAAACGTGTCTTAATGCCGATGATCTGGAGTCGTTGCCTGAAATTAACACCGGATTTCACGATATGCTTTACTCGTTGAGCGATAATCGCCGATTAATCAAAATTATCAATGACTTTAAAAATCAATTTCTTGGTTTTAGAAAAATAATTCTCAAGGATCGGGCACTGGCCCGGGTTAGCCACCAGGACCACCTAGAAATGTTGGCTATGATGCGTGAGCGGCGCGAGGAAGAAGTGGAAAAGCTGGTAAGGGAACACATTTTGAGAGGAATGGCGGCTGTCCTTGATCAATATGACGAACACCAGTTTGATCCATTGACCTAAATTCTGGTGAATGGAAGGGAATGCATTATGGAATACAAAAAAAGAATACGGGTTCTTGTCGCCAAACCGGGTCTGGACGGTCACGATCGTGGAGCCAAAGTAATTGCTCTAGCCTTAAGAGACGCTGGGATGGAAGTTTTGTATTCTGGACTTCATCAAAGCATTGAGCAGATAATTTCCACAGCGGTCCAGGAATCGGTTGATGTCATCGGTTTGAGTGTGATGACCGGGGCTCATCTGCCCATTTGCGCACGATTGATGAAAATGCTGCAAGAGAAAGATTTGTCCGACGTTTTTGTGGTAGTTGGCGGTGTAATCCCCCAAAACGACATTCCTAAACTGGAGAAAATCGGCGTTAAAGGGGTTTTCCCGGGAGGGACCCGGTTCGAAGTAATAATTGATTCCATTCGGGCTTTGTTTTAACGGAGGGACCAATGGGTGTTGCAAAATACATAAAAAACCAGTCAGATGGCATAGATAAGGTTATCTACCAATCGGGAATAGAAGTCAAACCGTGCTACGGGCCCAAAGACCTGGAGGACATCGGTTTCGACTATGATGAGGATTTAGGAGACCCTGGCCAATACCCCTTTACACGTAGCATTCACCCCCAGGGCTATCGCTCCAGAGCATGGACCACACGCCAATATACCGGTTTCGGGACGCCTCAGGACACAAATGAGCGTTTCAAATACATGATAGCTCACGGGCAGAATGGCCTGAATGTAGCCTTCGACCTACCTACCCAAATGGGTTATGACTCCGATAGTCCACAATCTGAAGGTGAAGTGGGACGAGTCGGTATGGCGGTCGATTCTCTCCAGGACTTTGAGATTGCCTTTAAGGATATCCAGTTCGACAGGATAGGCTCTGGACTAACCATAAATGCAGTGGCCAGCATAATGCTGGCAATGTACCAGGCCACCGCAGAGAAGTATGGCTATCCCAAAGAAAAAATCAGCGCTACACCTCAAAACGACATACTTAAAGAGATGATCGGAAGAGGGGCCTGGATTTTCCCGGTGGAGCCGAGTGTGCGGCTGGTTTGCGACACTATCGAGTACTCAGTCAAAGAGCTTCCACGCTGCAATCCTGTGAGCATTTGCGGCTATCACATTCGTGAATCCGGGGCTACGCCAAGTCAGGAAGTCGGTTTCGCGTTCGAGATCGCGAAGACATATATTGATAATCTTGTCGGCCGTGGTCTTGCGCCGGACGATTTTGTGGGCCGCTTTTCTTTCAACCTGAATGTCTTCGGTAATCTGTGGGAACAAATCGCTAAATTCCGTGCCGCTCGCAAACTGTGGGCCAAGATGCTGAAGGAAGAATACGGCGTGACTGATCGGAAGAACCTGTTTTTACGAGGCCTTTTTGGCGGTGGCGGCAGTGGATTAACCAAAGAGCAGCCGGAAAACAACATCATCCGTGGCGCCTACTATGCGCTGGCGGCAGCTCTCAGCGGCGCTCAAACTACGGCGCTATGCTCTTTTGACGAAGCTTTTACGATACCAACCCCAAGGGCCGCTCTGCTGTCTCTACGCACACTAGAGATCCTGATGGAGGAAGTTGGATTACGAGATACTGTTGACCCACTTGCGGGATCTTACTTCGTGGAAACCATCACGAAGGAGATGGAAGACAAGATTAAGGAAGAAATGCTGCGTGTCCAGAAGATTGGGGGTATGACAGACGCAATTTCGTCAGGGTACATCCAGCGTGAGGTGGCCAGGCAGGCTTATGAGTTCGAGAAAAGCCTCCAAAACGGCGAGATCATTAAAGTCGGTGTAAACAAATATACCGAAGGTGAGCAACCGGATGTTGAACTCCACGAATACGACGATTCCTGGGTCAATACACAAATTTCCGGACTGAAAGAGTTACGACGAACGCGTGACAACCGCGAGGTCAATCGTTCATTAAAAGCGCTTGAAAAAACGGCCAAATCCGAAAACAACGTTATGCCTGCCCTGGTGGATTGTTGCCAGGCTTACGCGACGGTTGGTGAAATGACGGGTGTATTTCGGGATGTCTTTGGCGAGTGGGATGAGCCTTGCTTATTCTAACTCGTATCCTGTTGCGATTTTTGCTCTCGGCAAACCATAAGACTTCGATAGCGAGGCGCAATTTCTTTTAGTTCAGGTCAACATTGGAGAACTCATGAAAAACAGCGCATTCCGGTTGGGGTGTGATATTGGTGGCACATTTACCGATTTCGTGCTCGTAGACGATAATACAGGAGCGTTTTCCATATACAAATGTTTGACCACCCCGGCTGATCCTTCAGATGCTGTTGAGACAGGAATAAAGGCGCTGGAAAGCCAAGCTCCAGGATTTATACCGGATTTGGCGGAGGTTATCCACGGCACTACGCTGGTCATCAACGCCATTATTGAGAGAAAAGGCGCCCGTACCGGATTAATAACCACGAAAGGATTTAAGGACGTCTTGGAGCTTGGCCGTGAAATACGGTATGACGCATACGATATTTTCTCCGAATACCCCAAGCCGCTTGTCCCCAGAGCATTACGAACTGAAGTGGATGAACGAATGACCAGCGATGGCCGTGTTCTGCAACCTCTGGACCCAAATGAAGTCAAATTGGTTATACGGTCTCTCCTCGACACTGGTATCGAGTCGCTGGCGATCTGTTTGATAAATTCATACGAAAATCCTGAACACGAAGCAATAACCAAAATGTTGGCGGAAGAGCTAGCTCCAGGCTTGTCTGTGTCGGCGTCTTACGAAGTGCTACCGCAAATTAGAGAGTATGAACGAACTTCCACTACCGTCACAAACGCATACGTAAAACCCATCACGGTGAAGTACCTTCACAAACTCTCCGCCCGCTTGCAATCACTGGGCTTCAACGGAAAGCTCTTTATTATGCTTTCCAGTGGAGGGATCACCACAGCTTCTACCGCCGGTGAATTCCCGGTGCGGATTATCGAATCAGGCCCCACGGCGGCGGTGATAGCTTCCAAACACTACGGCCGTATGTTTGGAATCAAAGATATTTTTTGTTTCGACATGGGCGGAACTACCGCCAAATCATGCCTTATTCAAAAAGGTGAGGCCGGATTGGTTTCGACTTTTGAAGTCGGACGCGTGCAACGTTTCAAAAAAGGCAGCGGACTGCCTATTCAGGTTCCTGTAGTTGATTTGATGGAAATTGGAGCTGGAGGGGGCAGTATTGCCCGTATCAGTAAAATGGGTCTTTTACAGGTCGGTCCTGACAGCGCTGGGGCCGATCCGGGGCCGGCCTGCTACGGACTGGGCGGTGAAAACCCTACGGTGACGGACGCTGATTTAACACTAGGTTATTTAGACCCGAACTACTTTCTGGGTGGCGCTATGCCGCTTGATTTGGACGCCGCTCATAGAGCAATCGATGGAAAGGTCGCGAAACCACTAAATGCGACGTTGATCGAAGCGGCGTTTGGTATCCATGATTTGATAAACGAGACCATGGCGGCTGCCGCAAAAACCCATATAGCCGAAAAAGGCGGCAATCCCAACACTGTCACATTGACCGCCTTCGGCGGGGCTGGTCCGGTACACGCTTACGGGTTGGCTAAGAAAATCGGAGCGCCTAGAATAATCGTCCCACCCTTGGCAGGCGTTGGCTCAGCTTTAGGTTTTTTCACCGCTCCTGTGGCGTTCGATCTGGTTCGGAGCCACCGAGTCGAATTAGACGAAGTGGACTTCAACAGCATCGAAAAGCTTTTTGCAGAATTGGAAGAGGAGGCCGCAGCTATCCTCAAGCAAAGCGGCGCCGTGGACGGTATCGAGTTTGCTCGCTCCACTGATATGCGATTTGTTGGACAGGGAGCGGAAACGAATCTGCCTATTCCCAACAAGGCTTTCAATGAGTGGCAAAAAAGTGAAATTCGCGACTTTTTTGATGAGAGCTATAAACGGCTTTATGGCCGTACCTACCCGGATACACGGGTGGAATTCATATCCTTCAGGGTGCGAGCCAGTCTCCCGCAACATCCCTTTCAAATCCCGCGCATAACCTCCAGTAAGGGAACGCTACAAGATTGCGTTAAAGGAAATCGCGAGGCTTTCTCCTTGATCCAAAAGAAATTTATTCCCTTTACTGTCGTTGATAGGTTGAAGTTATTTCCAGGGGCCAGGATAAAAGGCCCAGTCATTATTGAAGAAAGAGAATCCACTATCGTTGTGGGTGAAGACGCGAACGCAGAAGTTGATGACTATGGCTTTGTGTGGATCACCTTTGTGGGGCATGGCCAAACCTGATTCCTGGGTTGTCCTCGATTAGAATTTATTAAATGGGATCAAGAGGCTCGATGTGTTCGTCATGAAACAACTGATTGGAACTAATTTTGGACGGAGAAATTAACATGCGGGAAAAGTTCGATCCAATTACCCTTGAAATTCTCTGGCGCCGATTAATTTCCATTGTGGATGAAGCCGACGCCTCAGTGGCCCGGACGGCCTTTTCCAGCCTGTTGCGAGATGCCCACGACTACACGTGCATGTTCACCGACAGTCAGGGTAGGGAACTTGTGCAAGGTACCCTTTGCACCCCGGGCATGGCTGGCGCAATGGCGCTCGGGGTAAAGAAAATTATCCATTCTCTGTCACATGCTGAATGCAAACCGGGCGATGTCATCATTGTCAATGATCCATGGCTACTAGCGGGGCATTTGAATGATGTATGCGTATTAAGTCCCATATTTTACAAAGAGCGCATAGTAGCTTTCACCGCTTGCGTTTTTCACCACTCTGATATTGGAGGCCGTGTCGCTTCCGACAACCGGGAAGTCTATGAAGAAGGCCTCTTTATTCCTCCGTTGAAACTTTATGACGCGGGCGTATTGAATGAAGCTGTGTTAAATCTGATCCGCTGGAATGTAAGGACACCCGAGCAGGTAATTGGTGACATTCGGTCACAGGTAGCCTCCAATCACGTTTGCGCCGAAAAAGTTGTAGAGATGCTCTCTGACGAGGGGCTTGATGACCTGGAAGATCTTGCCGAGGAAATTATTTGCCGAACCGAAACAAGTATGCGACAAGCTATCGAAAAAATTCCCAAAGGCCAGTATTGTTATAAAGGGCTTATAGAAGGCGCTGGTACGCGGGAGGACATAAACATCAATCTGGCTGTCAATGTTATGGACAGCGACATTCTTGTAGATTTTGAAGGCACTTCTCCGCAGGTCAATTGGGGAGTAAACGTAGTATACAATTTTACCTACGCATATGTGTTCATGGCCCTGAAAAGCTCTTTCGACCCCGATATTCCCATTAACGAAGGTTCTACAAGACCAATTCGAATGGTGGCTCCCGATGGTTGTGTAGTCAACTGCAGTTTTCCTGCCGCAGTAGCGGCCCGGATGCAGGTAGGTCATTTCATGACTGAAATGGTATTTCGAGCGCTTTCCCCGGCTGTGCCGGATCGCATAATCGCCGGTAGTGGAGGGACTCCTGCCCAAACGAACATTTTTTACGGTCGGGATCGCAACGGAAAACCCTGGCACACCATGATCATACGTGGGGGAGGAATGGGCGCAAGCAGCTCAATGGATGGACACCATTGCGCAATTTTCCCCGCCAACGGAGCCAATACTCCCGTGGAAATACTGGAAAGCGATACCCCGCTAATCGTAGAGGAACGATCCTTGCTACCCGATTCGGGTGGTCCAGGGGAAAAACGTGGCGGTTTGGGTCGAAAAATGGTCATCCGTGTGCCAAATGGCGAGCTAGCGTCTCAATATCCACTTACGATCGCTGTCCAGGCCGGCCGATTTCGCTATCCACCCGAGGGGCTTTTCGGTGGAGGTGATGGCTCGAAAGCGCGTTTTCTCAGGAACGAAGCGCCAGCGGACCCTAGTGGCCTAACCTTTGCCATGCCCGGTGATCGGATCGCCTTTTACAGCGCCGGTGGCGGCGGTTACGGAAATCCGTTTGAGCGTGATCCTAAAGATGTCGTTGAGGACGTCCAAAACGGTTATATAAGCGTTGAAAAGGCTTACGAAGATTATGGCGTTGTCATTTTACCGGACAGCTATATGTTAGATGAAGTGGCGACTGCTGAATGCCGCGAGGGACGTCGGAACAGATGAAGTGACGGGAGTAGTTCCTGATTTGTTACAAGCATTAAGCCTGTCAGACAAAGAGTTAACCATGTAATTTCCCGAGGTGATTCTTGATGCCCAAAACTTTTATGCCGTCTTTTGCAAATATTTCTGAACTGCGAGACCATCAACTGGAAGGTCTCATATGGACAGTACGGCACGCCTACTCTGGTTCACAACATTATCGAAGCGCAATGGAACAGGTCGGGTTGAAGCCCGGCGATATTAAGTCCCTAACTGATATTGAAAAATTACCATTTACAACAGCGGACGATTTGAAATCGGGGTACCCTTTTCCCCTCTTGTCAGTCCCCTTATCCGACGTAGTCCGTATTCACGCATCCTCTGGAACCACTGGTAAACGCAAAATCCTCACTTATACACAAAATGATCTGGACGACTGGGCCAATTTCTTTGCAAGGTGTTATGAAATGGCTGAACTTACAGTAGCCGATCGGGTTCAGATTGCAGTGGGCTATGGTGTTTGGACAGCCGGGGTAGGCTTCCAGTTGGGATGCGAGCGTTTTGGCGCTTTGGCTGTGCCTGTGGGACCAGGAAACATCGACATGCAATGTGAATTTTTGGTCGACCTGCAGTCAACGGTTTTGTGTTGCACTGCATCCATGGGACTTCTCATGGCCGAGGAAGTGAACCGCAGAGGACTAAGGGATAAAATCGCTCTCAAAAAAATGATTTTTGGGTCGGAGCGTAGCAGCGACGCCATGCGCCAACGGATTGGGGATTTGCTGGGTTTAGAGCATATGTTCGATATTCCAGGAATGACCGAATTGTATGGTCCGGGTACGGGACTGGACTGCACGCGTCATGAAGGCATTCATTATTGGGCCGATTACTACATATTGGAGATCTTGGACCCGGACACTCTGAAACCTGTGCCTCCGGGTGAAATAGGAGAAATGGTCGTTACAACTCTGAAAAAAGAGGCAGTCCCATTGATTCGCTATCGCACGCGAGACCTTAGTCGCTTGATCGAACGACCGTGCTCTTGTGGCAACATTATGCCACTTCATGATCGCATCCTGGGGCGCTCGGATGACATGATTATTTTTCGGGCAGTAAATGTTTATCCGGGTCAAATCGATTCAGCGCTTTCAGTAATTGACGACATAGGTTCTGAATACCAGATTTTAGTTGATCGTGGTGATGATGGTCGAGATTACATGACTTTACGTGTGGAGAGTCACGAGAGCGTTGACAAGGCTAAGAGCCCAGATCTCAAGCGCAAAGTGGAAGCCGCCATAAAAAAGGCCCTTTTGGTAAGTTGTAACGCCGAAGTCAATGATTATGGCTCTTTGCCCCGCTCCGAAAGAAAATCCAAGCGAGTGTTTGATAACCGCCCTTCGTAGAGATTCTCGTCTCTGATTTGTGTCGAGCTTATATTCGCCTGTCTTAGCCGAAAACCATCTAGGCGAGGTAATGATGAAAAAATTTAAATACCTAATCCCTAAAACGCTTGATGAAGCTGTTTCATTAAATCAGTCTCACGAGGGTTCAGCTATGTACGTGGCCGGTGGGACGGACGTAATGGTCAAAATTAAGTCCGGCAAACTGGCTCCCGATTATCTGATCTCTCTGAAACACATTGGTGTGGGATCTCAACTCGGGGTGAATCGGGAAACCGGCGCGTTGCACATAGGTGGTTTGGTCACTCACCGCGCGCTTGAGACGTCTTCACTTATCAGACTCCAATACCCCATCATACATGATGCCGTACAGCGGATCGGATCAACACAAATACGAAATGTCGCCACAATTGGCGGTAACCTGGTTAACGCCGTTCCCTCCGCTGACGGCGCTATTCCATTAATTGCGCTGGACGCTCGGGTAAACATCTACGGAAGCGCAGGAGAACGCACTGTCGATTTAGTTCATTTTTTTGAGGGTCCTGGTCAGACAGTAATGGACCCGGGAGAAATTGTTACAGAAATTGTTGTTCCGAAACAACCTTCTCGAACTGGTGGAGCTTACCAGAAATTTGGCCGTCGGGCGGCCATGGAACTTCCCTTGATTGGTGTCGGTGTTCTGATCACTCTTGAAGAAGGTTCAAACCGATGCGCCAAAGCCAGGATAACTTTAGGGGTGGCGGCCCCTACACCTATTCGGACTTTGACTGCGGAACGATACCTGGTTGGAAAGGAAGTTACTGAAAACACGTTGAATGAAGCCGGAAAGCTGGCGGCGGAGGAATCCCGAGTTCGAGACAGCGTTCGCGGCTTGGCCTGGTATCGCCGTGAAATGGTATTGGTCTTTGTTCAACGTATGGGTGTGAAATGTATGCAGCGGATCAAAGAGACAGAAGCGCTATAAAAGGCGCGACGCCAGGACCTGATTTGAGGCAAAGCCTTTTAGTTAGCCCGGCTGGATCTACAGTTTAATACTGGTCCGCAAAAACCGTTGATCGTGTCTCTTGATTCAGGTTTCCTACAATCCCGTAAATAGGCTCCAGATTGGAGTTTTCAACACTAGTGGAGGCTTCTGTATGTCCAGAGAGATAAAATTCTTGTTAAACGGCGCTCAAACATGTGTAGCGATAGAGGACGACTGGAATCTCCTGTACCTATTGCGTGAAAAACTTGGTTTGACAGGGGCAAAGGAAGGTTGCGGCCGCGGCGAATGTGGGGCCTGCACGGTTATTGTGGATGGTCTGGCCGTCAATTCGTGCCTTTACTTTGCAGTAGAGATAGACGGAAAGGAAGTCTTGACCATAGAGGGGCTTGCTGCCGCTGATGGAACATTGCATGCTCTTCAAGAATCATTTGTTAAAAATGGAGGCATTCAATGTGGCTTCTGCACCCCAGGTATGATTTTGTCAGCAAAGGCCCTGCTAGATGAAAATCCACAGCCCTCTGAGGCGGACATAAAGCAGGCATTAGCTGGAAATTTATGCCGCTGCACTGGGTATGTCCAGATTGTTGAATCAGTCGAGGCAGTTGTCGACAAAAGTTCTGGAGAGATAAATGCAGCGGTCAGGGAATCTGGAGATTCTGACTAACTTTCATGACTTACGGGGCGATGACCGAAGATGAGTGTGAGTAAATTGGAGTCACAATTTGTGGTTCAAAGAACAGGCATGAATCTCAAACTGTTACATCCTAATGCAACCTGCTTATATGATCGACGACCACGAAAGGAATGGTAAGAAAGAGATCATGGAAGAGTTCACGGTGATTGGGAAACGGATCTCAAAGGTTGACGCCGTAGATAAGGCCACGGGACGCGCACTATACATCCAGGATTTTAAACTACCCGGAATGCTGTATGGAAGGATTCTCTACAGCAAGTACCCACACGCTCGAATCATAAGGGTTGACACTGAAAAGGCTAAAGACTTGCCCGGCGTAATCACGGTTTTAACGGCCGCAGATATCCCTCCGGTTCGCCTTGGTTTTTACAAGGACAATCCTCTCCTGAAGGCTGGGAAAGTTCGGTCCTACAGGGATGAAGTGGCGGCAGTTGCGGCCACGGACCCGGAAACCGCTAGAGAGGCGATTAGTCTTATTGATGTTACTTATGAGGCCCTTCCAGCAATTTTCGATCCTGAAGAAGCCCTAAAACCTGAAGCGCCTCTGGTCCATGAAAACCACAAGACCAATCTTCTTAAAATGCCTTGGAGTCTCCATTACGGCGATGTAGAGGCAGCCAAGCTTGAAGCGGCCTTTAATGTTACGGAACGCTTCTCCACCACTTGGGTTACACACTGTTGTATGGGAACAAGTGGAGCTATTGCGGATTTTGATCATTCCGACAATTTGACGGTTTACACGAATACACAAATTCCGTCACTTGCGCAGAAGGATTTTCAGGAAACCCTGAAGGCTCTCGGTGTTAAAGACAAGCGTGTTCGAGTCATAAAACCTTCTATTGGTGGAGGTTTTGGCAGCAAACTGGACACCTACGCTTATGAACACATGGCCATTCTTCTTGCATGGCATGCTCGCCGCCCAGTCAAAATACTATTTGAACGCGAGGAAGAATTTATCGCCACATCGCCACGGCAACCAACAGTCACATATATCTCCATGGGGTGCGACAGGGAAGGAAGACTGCTCTACCGCGACATGTCAATGGTCCTGGATAATGGAGCATATACCTCATGGGGGGCCACCACGCCGTCGGTCATGATGATGCCGATCACCTCGCTCTACCGGGTGCCGAATGTGCGATACTCAGCTAAATGTGTTTATACCAACAACACTTACAGCCAGGCTATGCGTGGCTACGGCAACCCGCAAGCCACCTTTGCCATCGAAAGCGCTATGGATATGCTTGCCGAAGCTGCGGGGATCGACCGTGTTGAATTTAGACGGATAAATTCAAACCAGCCCGGTGATGTAACACCCCAAGGTCTGCGCATAACAAGCTGCGGGCTTCCGGAATGTATAGAAGCGGTCTCGAAAGACCTTGAATTCGGTAGAACCAGGGAAAACGGTGTTGGCGTTGGTCTAGCGTCATTGATACACGTTGGTGGAGGGGCCAGGATTTATAAATCCGATGGCTGCGGCACGATCATCAAAATGGATGATTACGGTAAAGTGGATGTGTTCACAGGCGCTTCGGATATGGGCCAGGGAGCTGATACAATAATAGCCCAGATTGTAGCCGAAGAACTCGGGGTTAAAGTGGAAGATGTCCATGTATTCCACCAAGATACTGATATCTGCCCCTGGGATGTAGGGGCCCATGCCAGTCGCACTACGTTTGTGGCCGGTAATTCTGCTCTAGGCGCAGCCAAGAAAATTCGGAGCCGTCTTTTCGTTATGGCCTCCAAGGCCACCGGGGTCGATGAAGACAAACTGGTGTTAAAAGACAGGGCTTTTTTTGTAGAAGGTAAACAGGTTTTGCCGATTGCAAAACTGCTGCGAGGGTCCCATTTTACTCCTAGAGGCGAAATGATGATGGCCGACAATTTTTATGATCCACCCAACGAAAACATGGGCCGTGATTTTCGTGGTAACATGTCGGCGACCTATTCATTTGGCACTCATGGCGTTCGGGTGAAGGTGGACGAGGCGACCGGCAAAGTCGAAATTCTTGATTACATCGCCGCTCATGATGTTGGACGGGCGATCAATCCCCTGTTGCTCGACGGCCAGGTCCATGGCGGTGTTCTGATGGGAGTAGGTTACGCTCTAACCGAAGAGGTTATATTGCAGAACGGGCGAAACATGAACCCAGATTTTCGGGACTATAAGATCTTGACGGCAATGGACGCAATTCACTCGAAGGCAGTTGTCATAGAAACCGTTGACGATCAAGGCCCGTTTGGGGCAAAGGGCATTGGTGAGCCTGGATGTGTCCCGACAGCCCCTGCCATAGCTAACGCCATCTATGACGCCATCGGCGTTAGGATAAAGGACCTGCCTATAACCCCGGAAAAGGTCCTCGCAGCCATCAAAAAGAAAAATGGGGCCGTTAGCTGTGGAATTGACGTGTTCACCCAAAAAGAACAGCCATGTGAATAAAGCGTGAGAGGACCATTTCGGAGGATAGTATGCGCTTACCACCTTTTGCTTATGATCGACCTCGGGACCTATCCGAGGCTCTGGAACTTTTAAACTCCTATGGCAACGACTGCAAGGTTCTCGCCGGCGGAACAGATCTTTTGGTTAGAATGAAACATGGTCTCGTTGCGCCGACGCATTTGATAAGTTTAAAGGCATTATCAGAATTGGCGGAAATCAAGGAAACTGGTGACGGTCTCCAGATCGGAGCTGCCGTTAAACTGTCGGATATTCTGGAATATCAGCCGGTTCGTGACCGCTGGCCCGGCCTCTTTGAAGCTGTTAACGCAATTGGAGCTCCTTCCATTCAGCATTTTTCCGGGACTATTGGGGGCAACCTGTGCCAGGATAACCGCTGTCAATTTTATGACCAGTCCAAATTTTTTCGGGCAGCGAGACAAACCTGCAACAAAGCCGGCGGGAGTACATGTTTCGCGTGGAAAGGCGGATCAGACAAATGTCATTCCGCATGCCAATCAGACTCTGCTCCAATTCTGATTGCAATGGACGCCAAAGTCGTCATTAAGTCCAAGGACGAAACTCGGACCATGCCTCTTGAGGAACTGTATTCTTCTGTAGGAGAGCGCCCATTAACCCTTGCCGACAACGAGATGCTCACTGAAATTCTTGTTCCGGCTCCGGTTCCGGGCGCTGGGACAGCTTTCGAAAAGCTTGCCTACCGGTCTTCTATAGATTATGCGATGGTTTCGGCGGGCGCTTTTGTACAAACTGAAGGTGGTAGAACAGTTCGGGCCCGCCTTGTAATAGGCGCTGTGGCTAGAGGCCCACTCTCAATCGCTACTGTCGAGAAAACTCTCAAAAACAGGCCCGCTGGAGATCAACAGGCAATCAACGAAGTGGCGATTGACGCCATGAACACGGCCGAGGCTTTTATTGCCAACAACATGACGCAACCTGTTGAATACAGGACTAAAATGGTTTCGGTAATAGCCAAACGGGCCCTAACACGGGCTACAGAGAGGGCGGTTTCTCAGAAAGGCTTTTTGGAGGCAAAATGAACAAACAGCCATTAGAAATTACGATTAACGGGGAAAGCTGTTCCCTGGCGGTAGACCCAAATCGCACACTCTTAGAGCTTCTTCGAGAGGATTTGGACCTGACCGGAGCGAAAGAAGGGTGCGGAGAAGGGGTCTGCGGTGGCTGCACTGTCCTGATGGACGGCAAGCCTGTCCGTTCCTGTTTGACACTGGCTGTTGAGGCCTCGGGAACCCACATTACGACCGTTGAGGGGCTCGCTCAAAATGGCGAAATTGATCCCCTGCAGCAGTCATTTATTGATCATGGCGCTGTTCAATGCGGGTTTTGTACGTCCGGTATGTTAATGGCAGCCAAAGGATTGGCGCTCAACAACCCGCACGCTGGAAAAAAAGAAATCATAAACGCTATGAGCGGGCACATTTGCAGATGCACTGGATATACAAAAATTATCGAGGCAGTGGAAGCCGTGGTGGATAGGTCAAAGGAAAAGAGGTAGAGACAATGCCCAACTATGCGTTCGTTGGAAAGAGTATGCCCAGGGTAGATAGTAGGGCCAAAGTCACTGGCGAAGCCCTTTTTACGGCCGACATCAAACTTCCCAAGATGTTGGTGGGAAAGATCCTCCGAAGCCCCCACCCTCATGCCCGAATTGTCAATGTCGACATTTCGGAAGCGCTTCGAGTGCCGGGAGTAAAGGCGATAATTACCGGACGGGACGTTCTCCAGAGAAAATGGGGGGTGTTCGGTTATACTCAGGATCAGCAGTTTCTCCCAGCAGACAAAGTAAGGTTTATTGGGGAAGAGGTAGCAGCCGTAGCGGCTGTTGACGAGGACTCGGCGCAACGAGCCATAGATTGTATTCGTGTCGATTACGAGATTCTTGAAGCGGTCTTTGACGCTATGGAATCACTATCTCCGACCGCTCCGCTCCTTCACGACGACTTTCCGCAGAATATAAATGTCCACGTCCCTATCAATGTAGGAGATGTTGAAAAAGGCTTTGCCGAATCCTATTACGTCCGGGAAGATACTTTTACAGCATCTGAGGATTCATATTTTCAGGGTGAGCCATATGCCGTGGTGGCCCGTTTCGACATGGACAACAACCTTGAAATCTGGATGCCGAACGCTGGTCCTCATATGAAGGCCAAGCCTTTGTCCAACGCCTTGGGTATCCCACTCAACAAGATACGGGTTCGAAAAATCACCATTGGGGGCGCTTTTGGCGGTCGTAGTGAAATAGCGCCTGCGGATCTTATATGCGCCCTGTTGGCCCGCAAGAGTGGCAGGCCTGTGAAAATCGTTTATACCAGGGAAGAGAACTCCATAGCGACTCGCCAGGGACACGCTCTGATCACCACAATAAAGACAGGTGTCAGAGAGGATGGTAGAGTAATCGCACGGGATGTGACCTGCTATATGGATGGTGGGGCTTACAGCTCGACAGGTCCAATCGCTGTCAGTGTGCCTTTCTTGTGCATGGAGCAGGCCTACAAAATGGATCACGTTCGATACAATGGGTACAGAATTTATACCAATAAACCCCCACGCGGTATGATTAGAATACATGGCAGGGCCTTCGCCAGTGGGGTAGATACCCAACTGGACATGATCGGCGAGCATTTGGGGATTGATCCGGTCACCATGCGACTTATCAATGCCCGGGAACCCGGGGAATTTACCAATACCAAATCTCATGTTGCAAGTTGCGCCATGAAGGAAACCATTACTAGAGCCGCTGAAAAATCAGGTTGGAATGACAAATGGGGTAAACTTCCACCTTTGCGCGGAATTGGCATCGGTTGCAATTCCGTTCAGACTGGATTCCCCATGGGTATTCGGGGCGGGTCTCTAGCCATAATCAAACTCAACGAAGATGGAGGAGCTACTGTCATTTCTGGAGTGGTGGATAACGGTCAGGGAAATGACAATATGCTGGTTCAAATTGCCGCCGAGGAACTCGGCATTCGCACTGAGGATGTTCAACTCGTTACAGCGGATACCGAGGTTACCCCCTCTGACCCGGGCGCCTATTCGCAGGTTTCTACCTTCATTGGTGGACATGCGGTAAAGAACGCGGCCGAAAATGTTCGAAGACAGTTATTCGAGACTGCGGCTAAAAAACTCAATGTAAAGGTGGACGACTTGATAGCGCGAGACCGCATGATTTACGTCAAAGATTCCCCAGACACAAGCATTCCCCTGAAAAAGGTAGTCAGGATGCTTTTAGCCCAGGGGAAATCGGTCAGCGGGCAAGGGGACTACTGGCCCAAAGTTGATCCTAAGAGAGAGTGGGTCAAGAATCCTTTCGGACAGATGTGCGGAGCTTTTTCGTTCGGAACTACGGTGGCAGAGGTTGAAGTGGATCCCGAAACCGGCAAGGTAACTGTCCTGGAAGTGACTGCGGCCCAAGACGTCGGTTTTGCTCTGAACCCGCTTGTTCTCGAAGGCCAGTTTCAGGGGTCCATTGCCATGGGAGGCCAGGGCGGGATTCTAACTGAAGGACACGTTTGGGACGGAGGCTCGGTATTAAATCCTACACAACTGGATTACAAAGTGCCTTTGGCTTGTGACATGCCCAAAATTAATACCATCATAATTGAATCCAATGACCCGGAAGGTCCGTACGGATCCAAAGAATCCGGAATGTCAATCGCTATGTCGGCGGCTCAGGCTTATGCGGCAGCGGTCAGTAATGCAATCGGAGTTTACATGACCGATTTTCCTTTAACTCCGGACAAAATTTTGGAGGCATTGCAAAACAAAGTGGAAGGTGAGATCCCAAATCAAGATGAAGGTGTACCGGAAAAAGGCCTCGAAGTGATGGTTCCGGCGGTTTAGGTCTGTATCCATATGATCAAAAGCCATGCAAAACTGTTGATGCTCTCTGATTTGAAAATACTGATTCGTGGGGCAGGGGAAATGGCGACGGGGTCCGCCTGCCGCCTCTACAATTCGGGGTTCTTCAGAATCCTGATGACTGAAATCGAAAAACCTCTCGCAGTCAGACGTGCGGTCAGTTTCTGTGAGGCTGTATACGAGAAAAGCTGGACAGTAGAGGACGTAAGGGCGGAACTGGTAAATCATGTCGAAGAAGCTCATGAACTTTGGGCAAGGAAAAGCATTCCGGTTCTTGTGGACCCTCCAGCCTCCTGTTTGAATGCGTTTCAGCCTGATATCCTTATCGACGCCATACTTGCCAAGAAAAACACAGGGACTTCAATGCAGGACGCTCCTTTGGTGATAGCGCTTGGCCCAGGTTTTTCTGCTGGTAAAGACGCTCACTACGTTGTGGAGACAGCAAGAGGCCACCAACTGGGCCGGTTAATTTCTAGCGGTTACTCCTTGCCTAATACCGGTATACCCGGCGACATAGCTGGACACACAGGGTTAAGAGTGCTAAGGGCACCCACAAAAGGGGTTTTCCTCTCTGAGTTATCTATAGGGGCGCATGTGGAAGAAGGCCAGTTGATAGGACTTGTGTCCAATAAACCCGTAAATGCCAGGTTGAGCGGTGTTTTGAGAGGATTGATTCGACCTGGGACCTCAGTGGCGCCAAATCTCAAGATAGGAGACATAGATCCTCGCGGCGAGGCGTCTTACTGTGTGACAATTTCCGAAAAAGCTAGAGCTATCGGGGGGACAGCGCTCGAAGCGATACTTAGGGCCTACAACTCAACCCTGGCTCTAACTAACCGGGACAGGTTTGAATAGAGGCCAATTCTACCTGCTGCTGAACAACAATTTCCTGAGCTAGTTGTTTCGATTTGTAATTTGACCAACTGCAAAAGTGAGTTCATCCTATTTCGGCTTGAAAACTACCTTTGGACTGATAAATACCAACAATTCGTCCGTCTCTTTGGACTTTGTTTTGTTGCTGAACAACATTCCTACTATGGGCAGGTTCATCAGGCCTGGCCAACCCTCACGACGTCCTATGACCGTATCCCTGATTATTCCGCCTATTACGCATGTCTCTCCATCGCCGATGGTCATGGTGGTATGAGCCTCCCGTTCCAAATATAATTCTCCCGTTGTGGGCAGAGGGTTCGGCTCGTTATCAGTCACCGTGATTATCAGTTTTATTCTTTTGTCTGCGAGAATTTTGGGTGTTACCTGGAGTTTTAGGTCAACTGGAACCAGATGCGAGTTGGTGCCCCACTGTGGTGAAGAAGTCTGAACATTGAGCACTGAACCACTCTTTATGACAGCGTTAGATCCATCCGAGACTTGAATGTTGGGGCGAGCCACTGTCCTGGCCTGTCCCTGCGCCTCTCCGATCTGAAGGCGAAAGTCAAGTTCAGTAATATATTGATTAGCCAGGAGTCCAAATTGCATTCCCAACCCCATGATGTCACCCAGGTTCGCGACGCTCGCCGGAAGATTGACGGCAAGTCGGGAGGGTATTTCACTCGATGTTATGGTCCTGCTGGTAGGCTGCTGCGTTCCGTTTACGAAGATTGTCTGTTTGAGGTTAGCCCCCGTGGCTGTATTGGCGGGATATCCGGATTGATTTCCTGTTATGCCCCAATAGCTTGATCGATCTGTTTTAACACCCCCGAATTGGTTGTTTCTACCGCCCCAAAGAATCCCAATGCCTCTGCTCCAATCCTTGTTGGCTCGAACAATGCGGCTTTCAATGCGAATCTGGGCTTCCGGCTTGTCCAACGATTTGATGATCTTTCTTATTTGTCTGATCCTGCTGGCCGTATCTCTGACAAAAATCAACGACTTTCTGTCGTCCGGCCAAATCAGAGGTGATTCGTTATCGGGTCTTTCAGCCCTAGGTCGTGCACGGTGGCGAGATCGCTTTTTATCTGGTTCTTTTCGGTAAAAGGTTTCTTCTTCCTTCTTTGGTTCAGTCGATTGTCTAATCGCATCATCCACCGTGAAATTATTTTCACTGGCGCTCTTGTTGTCATTTGTGATTTCACGGCCATGATTGAAAAGACCTCTCAGAATCTTGGTAATTTCAGACGGCAGTCCATTTTTGATTCGGACGGCTTCATACAAGAAAACCCCATTCTCCGTTGCCCTCTCGTTATAACCTTCGAGAGGATTAACTCCCACAAGGATTAGAACGATCACCGTAATGAAACGCGAAAACCTGGGAATCTTTTGGATTACAAAACAAGCGAAAAACAAAATGCGAAACATTTTTGAACGGCCCCCCGAAAAATTGTAAGTTTGAGCCGGATTTATATTTTTAGTAAGGATTCAGTAGCAGTATACTTAGGGATATGTCTAACCGAACGCTGATGACCAGCCTTTTTGACCTGCATCAGTCCATAATTAAAACACTATGATCAGTGGGTTATGCCGATTAGCTAATAAAACGGTTTACCATAAGCGTTCATAAACTGCAAGAACAAATCTGCTTAGCCTTTTTATTTTTGTTAAGCGCTTTTCACTTCTAAAAAATTTCATCCCGAATATAATGCATTCATGGAAACATATATTCTAACAAAAATAATTGCGGTAGGCGCTCTTATTGTAGCTGTAGGGCTGTATTACTATCTCTACGAATTCTGAATGACCCCTGGGTTTGAAGAGAATCGAGAAAGTTTTTTTCAAAAGGTTCTGAGCATGTACTCAAGGTCCGATTCGCGGTTCAGCGGACTACGGATCGACTGTTGATAATCTTCCCAGCGGTTCTTCCTGTCCCACCTCCAGGATTGGTACGGGTCCGGCATCATGCGAAAGTAATATGGTGTGACAGGAGCGCTCTGCTTTGTTGGAGGAGGGGGGTAATACCCCGGAGGGGCGTAATAATAGGGGTAATAATAAGAGTAATACTGGGCTGGAGCCTCAGAATATTGGGAAAACACAAACGCGCAGCCTAAAACGGCTATGAACATAAGCTTTTTCATTGTATAACGCTCATTTCCTGTTTGTTTTCATCATTTCGATCAAATGGTGCGAGAGGGGGGACTCGAACCCCCATGGGTTACCCCGCCGGATCCTAAGTCCGGTGCGTCTGCCAAATTCCGCCACTCTCGCTCTGAACCAACTCAATAATTGTTTTCAGGCGCAATTATATACTGAAACGTCGTTTCGCGCAAACTTTGATGGACCACGACCATTCGTCTCAACTTGGTTCATTCTAGCTAATTCTTCATGGCATTCGGGAAAGACAGTTTTTTGTTATCTTTCCCTGTAATAACCTTTAACGAGTTGATTCCATCTGTCTCTATGGTAATAGCCCCATCTTTACCGGTCCAATAAACTGAGGCTCCCGCGTCAGTTAAACGATCAATTACATTTACGTCGGGTAAACCCCCTTTTGGCGGATATTCGGCAGATATTACGGCGATTCTGGGATGGACCGATCTTAAGAAGTCCCGAGATGTCGCGCTCGTTTTTCCGCCGTGGTGAGGTACTTTCAGGACAGTTACTGAAAGCCTTGTTCCAGTTCCCAACAGTTCGTTCGCTCCGCCTCTCTCGAGGTCTCCTGTGAACAGAGCCGAGAAGTTTCTGTAGTCCAGTCTCGCCACAACGGATATGTCATTAATTTTGGCGCTATTCGCCAGTCCCGCAGACGCTTTGGGGTGGACAAAAGTTATTCGGGTAGAGCCGACAAGGATCTCTCCTATGGAGGTGTCTGCGAAGGTAGTTTTTGTTCCGAGCGAACGAGCAAAGGACGTTAGGTTGGTAACTCTTGAGTCTGATTCTCCGGCTGGATTTATGAACAAAGTTTCGGTCTTGAAATTCTCCAGGATTGTTCCTGTCCCTCCCATATGATCGGCCTGTGGATGGCTTATTATTATAGCCTCAAGTTTACTTACGGCCTGCCACAGAAGAAATGGGGCGATGATTGAACGGCCGGCGTCGAAATATGGCGTTCCGGGACCCGTGTCTATAAATATCCCCGACGCTCCTGGTGGCTTGATAAAGGTAGCGTCGGCGTTACCTACATTAAGGAAAACTATTCTAAGAATAGGGGAATTTTTCAGAACGACCTGACCTACAAGCAAAGACCCAATCAAGATCCCCCAGCTCGATAAGGCGATCAATCCAACCTTTTTGGTTGGCTTCAACAGAAAACAAAAGGTCACCAACGTAGTGGCGCAGGAGACTAACAATCCCCAATACCCCAGGTTTGGAATTTTTAGAGTCGCCCATGGTAATTTATCGGTAAACACGGCTATTTTTATCACAATCCACACGAAAACATCCGCCGGCGCCAATAACCATTGGCCTATTTCAGGAAAGAACGCCCCGAAAAAAGTCGAAATTAACCCAAGAGATAGCCCGACAGTCAAAGCGCAATCAGCGGCCAGATTGGCCGGTATTGAATAAAGAGGAACAGAATGGAACATGTGAACTATCAGCGGCGTGATTGCCATGGTGGCCGCAAAAGAGGACAAAACTATGGCCAAGATTGGGCGTTTTATAGCGCCAATCGAGAAGCCGGGTTTTTCTTTCGAGCCGATTTTTTCCAAACTGGATGCTGAGGCTGAATCCAGATTCGGATTGGAAATTCTTAAGAAAAATGGGCTCTTGATAATAATCAATATTCCCGAGACAGCGGCGAATGATAGCTGAAAACTGGGTGTAAAGATCGAAAAGGGATAAAAAAGAACGATCAACAACGCTGACAACGCCAAACTGTTTAAGGAATCCCATTTGCGCTCTGAAATCAGAGCAAGCGCCAACGTAACCCCAACGATTCCAGCGCGCATCGCTGGCGGTTTCAATCCCACCAGAAAGCAATAGACACTGATTGTAGGAATGCAAAAAAACGCAGCGATCTTTGGCAAAGGGATCCATAGCAATAGATAAGGAAAGAATCTTAAGAGGAGTTTGGTTGAAAAAAATGTCATGGCCGCAACTATAGTTACGTGCGAGCCCGATGCTGAAAGCATGTGAACGAGGCCGCTGTTTGAAAAAGCTTTGTTCAATTCACTGTCGATTTCAGCGCGATCCCCCAATATAATTCCTTTGTGAATCGCTTTGATCGCTGAGGCGTCGGCAGGGCTGAAGAAACGGCCGGAGTACTTCTCGAGAAATTTGGACATCGATTGACGTAGCCTTGAAAGGAGAGCATACGGACTGACCGGCGATCCAGTTCGTAAAATGACAACGGATTGAGGACCGCGAGCGTTTACCAACCAGTTTATAGACTCGCTCTTGCAGTCCATCTCCCAATCATATTCGCCTGGGTTTCCGCGGTTGGCAGGAATACGGACGCTTGACCGAAACGATATCAGATCTCCTGCGATCAGCGGCGCAGAGTTCTCTCGAAGACTCAACCGGCCACGACCAGGGAGTTCAAGATTTTCATCTACAAATTGTCCTGACTCAAGTAGTATGATTCTGTAATCAGAGCTATTCGCTAAAACGCGCGAGACCCTGGCTGTGATTACTCGTTTCTTTGATGATAAGATGTTCTCAGGAGTAACCTTCGAAGAATCAGTCGCCAGAGAAAAGCCCAGGAGAAGAAAAGCCGAAACGAGGAACGACCATACAAGGACCTGATTCTTTGTGGCCTGAGTGGCAATTCCAAGCCCTAAGGCAAAAACTAGGAATAAAGTGATTATTTTTTCATCAATTGGTTTGGACCATAGGCGAGCCAGGAGAATACCCACTACCATGGCTATAAATGCTATAGACGCCGGCCGCGCGATGATCCATTCCCCTAAAGAACCGTATTTTTTGATCATTGAAATGTTTCTGGAATTAGGGCGTAGCGTCCTAAATTAAATGCCGAGAAAAACTTTAAGCGCTTTCAAGAATTTTTCCCCGATCCTTACGCGGAGGTTGAATAAATCCTTGATCAACACAATACGTGATGATAATCGAAATGTAACGATTTCTCACGAACAAAAAAGTCGAGTGTTCAGGAAATCGCTAGAGTTCAGCTATATCACATCTTCTATTCAATGGGACCGGAATCTTGTTGGTCTTAATGTGATAGTTCTCATTTCCCAATCCGGACAGGTCATATAAGTTATGGAATCTTTTGGACTGTACCTCAAAGAACTTAGAGAAGAGAAAGGTAAGAGTCTGGAAGATATCTCCCTCAGCACAAAAATAGCTATGACAAATCTGGATTTTCTGGAGAACGATCGATACGATCTATTGCCCCCACTGGTTTTTGTAAAAGGTTTTGTAAGATCTTACGCTCGTGAACTTGGGCAGGATGTTGACGACACTGTCAAGAAACTTGAGGATTTCATTGGCGAACAGCAGCCCCATAGCCTTGTAGAAGAAAAGAGCCTGGTCCCCGTCGAATCGAGTCAGCATGGGCTATCATTTGTTCAGAATGTATGGTTCAACAGGGTATTGACAGCCGTTGGCGCGTTGTCCCTGTTGATCCTGGTTCTGACAGGAGTTAGTCGAGTTTTTTTAGAGGGAGATCACAAAGCCAATGATACAATAAGCAAAACAGGAACTCCTGTTAGCGCGCAACCTGGCCGTCGTGAAAAGTCTCGACCTTCTCTAACAACGGTTAAACCAACCCAAGCTGGAAAGAAAGTCCTTGAAATAAAAGCCATAGCTAACGCTTGGGTCCGCGTGGAACCTGATAATGGCCCAGCAGAAGAAATGTTGATGTCCCCTGGGGACATACAGGTTTTTACCGCAAAAAATAATTTTAGAGTTATAACAGGAAATGCGGGTGGGATCAGAATGAGATTTGACGGTCGAGTAATGCCAGTGCTCGGGAAACCGAATCAAACCTTGGCGTTGACCCTACCTTAATGATTTGACAGGCATTTGTTAATCAGGAGTATTAATGTCCGAAAAAGAAATAAAACTTCTCCTCGTTGTTCCCATAGGTTCGCAGGAGGATTTGACGTTTGTGGTGGAGTCTGAAGAGTGGCACACTGTGCAGGATATTTTTAAGAAAACGGGAACATCTTTTCTGCGCGACTGGAACGGAAATTACGTCGTGGATCTGGATGAAATTCCGTGGAAGGCCACTCCTGAAGAAGTTGGATCTCTCAAGGTCATAGAAGGAAAAGTGGTCGCAGTCAATGACTCCAAGTACAAGATCTCCCAACCAAAGAAACTCTATAAAGATAAAGAATCATTCTATGTTTTGGAGAGTGATGTGGTGGATCTTTTCATCTAACTTGATACAGGTTTAACGGTTAGCCTATAATCATTAGATTGAATCGGCTCTGATGGTCGTCCGTTCGCCGTAAACGGGGGAACAGAAACGATGAAACGAAATAGGGCTAGGATAAGGCAGAAGAAAAGGCTCTCGGCTCTGACAAGAAGACGCAAGATGACTGAGGCGTTCCGAACCTTGGATGGATCAATTGAACCGGGAGCAATGTCTATTTGGGAGAAAAATGCGCTAAATTCGCACATATCCCAAACGCCTACGACTGAAATATCGACGAACAAAATATAATTGAACGAGAACAATCAAATAAGGGGGCTATTCGCGACAGCGATTCTTTCAAGAATTCGAGCGCTTGATTATCTTAGGCGCTCTGAGTTGATTGCGTCAGTGTGTGTCAAACAAATCCCGACTGAATCCGTTCCAGAATATCTGCAGTCAGAGATTTTGGAAAAAGATCGCACGAATTATTCAAAGCCCAACTTCGCAAAGAATCACAGGCTGATTGAACGTGCCATGCTGGAGGCTCAACACTGGTACGACAGGGGGATTCATGTCAGTAGCCCAACAGAGTCTCAGATGTTTCGAACGTGCGTTGACATTTCCTCTGTGATTTTCACATTAGGAGACTTGGGCATCTTGAATAACCCAACCGCAATGATACTGAATTCACGAAAATCAAGGTCAATAGGCTCAAATACACCCTGGCTCAAAAACACTGTTAAATTGACTCGATACGCCATGAAAAACCAGTGGACGATGATTTCCTCCTATGGTTCGATTTCCTATCTCATGGTCGCGTGGTTGGCTCGATTCAGTGGCCTGGTCATGGTGTGTGACTCTCCATTACCGTTCATGATCGATGGGATGCATAAAGATGAATTCCTAAAAGAGTTTGAAGATATTTTTCGAATGGAAAAGTCACTCTTTTTATCAGGATTTTCTCCGGGTCGCTTACCGGAGATCAAGCAGCGATGGAGATTAAGAGACCAACTTGCCGCTTCGCTCTCCGACATCCTGATTCCCTGTGAAATCACACCGTCGGGTAACATGTCAGAGATACTTCGTGTAGCTAGAGTTTCCGGCAAAATTGTGGTCAAGAATTTCCCGGGTCATGAACAGGAACCGTCCCTGGCAAAAAAATCGACCAAAACCATAACAACGGGCCCTGTTGCTCAACAATCGGAGGTTGTTCCAAAACAAAACAAATTTGATCCTTTTAGCGTTTCGGGGGCAGCCAGGCCCAAAGAAATTCTTCTCACACATTACACCAGAGCCTGTCACGGGCCATGGCCCGGTCAGACGTGGTCGGATTATTTGAGAAGTCTGGAATACGGAGATTCTGGTTGTTCGCACACTGCCTTTGACACATTGAGACGAATCATTCAGGAGAAAAGAATCCGGTCCAGTTCAAAATGGGTTAGAGGAAACTCACCCGTGGTTTGCCTTACGGAGCAAAAGCCTGAGCAGTTCCATGTAATCTGTAAATGGCGAAGAGGGTTAATGAGAAAGACATTCGAGCCTTACGGAATAGCGTTCAGTAGAAATTGTTTGCTTAGAAAAGGGGCTAGAAAGGTGACTTATATTCGTGAGGACAAGTTCAAGAGTCTGCCGAAAGAATCCAAGGTCTTCTTCCAGTTGATCTCATGCTCCGATTTGAACTGGTTTGAAGAAAAAGAATGGCGTATTGTAAATGATCTGGATTTTTCCACCATTGATTCATCGGACTGGTTCGCCATTGTTCCGGACGAGGAGGAAGCTCGCGGTCTGGTTAATCAAATTGGTTCAGGCGAAATTCGTGTTTTAGTAACACATTATAAGCGCTAGTTGGTTAGGCCGTGGTCCCAATCCGAATGGGTCAGAGAAAGGCAGAATTCCCTAGTGAATACCGCTGAAAGAATTTTAACTTCATTCATCGTCTTGGGATTTGGTGTTTTCATAGGTTCTGTCGTGAATCGGATCACGCGCTATTTTCTTAATGAAATATCCCGGGTAGATGAAAGAACGCTAACTTCATCGAAATCAGTCAGTTCGATCCATCTGGCAAGAATTTTTCTCTGCAGGACCCTTGACTCACATGATTTAAAGCATGAGATCCGTAAAGAAATTATGGTGGAACTCCTCTGTGGCATTGGATCGTTGTCAATATTTTTAAAATTCGGTTTAAGCCCGGTTTTCTTCACGCTGATTCTGTTCCTTGCCATGTTAATCGCCATTTTCAGGATAGACATGGAAAAGATGATTATCCCTGACATCATTTCTCTGACCGGCGTAGTATTTGGTTTTCTGTTTTCGAGCCTTGAGTTTTTACCTGACATGAACTGGAAATCATCTGCTGGTGGAGTTTTGCTTGGAGCCACAATCCTATATATTCCGGCGTACCTGTACAAACTGATCAAGGGCGCGGATGGTCTGGGAGGCGGAGATGTGAAGCTCATGGCGATGGTCGGAGCGTTCACTGGGGTAGAAGGGACGATATTCACTTTGTTCGTGGCCTCATTCACCGGATGCCTTGTAGGACTTATCGGCGCTTTGTACAAGAGGATATCGTCAGATTCATTGATCCCGTTTGGTCCATTCATATCCTCAGCGGCAATTCTCTACGTGTTGCTGGGGAAAATCATTATTACGGATTTTCTCCGTTTCCCTGAATTTTTCTAATAGCGAATCGTATCAATAATAAACGAAACGTCATTGTCCAGGCCATTAGGCGTCTTTTCCAGGGCTCATGAATTTCTAGCAATGCGCTAACACTATGCTAACAATTCATTGAGACCTTACCAGCAACATGCGAAAAATCTGCCACGGGACTATTTCTATCGGAGGAGCAAAATGATGTTGAAGTTGTCATCGTTTCTTATAGCCGCAGGGCTGGCTTTTACTCCAATGGCCTCAGCAATGGATCTTGATCCAGGATTGACTTCGTATCAAAAGGTAAGCGGCGTCTCCGGCTCCGTCAAATCAGTCGGTTCAGATACATTAAACAACTTGATGACTTTTTGGGCTGAGGGTTTTAGGGCCGCCTATCCTGGAGTAAAGATCTCAATAGAAGGCAAGGGCTCCTCTACTGCGCCGCCTGCTTTAATAGAGGGAGCGTCGCAATTCGGTCCTATGTCGCGTGAGATGAAATCCAAAGAAATTACCGATTTTGAAAAGAAATTTGGTTACAAACCTTCAGTTGTTAGAGTTGCTGTTGATTCTCTGGCGGTGTTCGTCAACAAGGATAACCCTATCAAGTGCCTGACCATGCAGCAACTTGACGGAATCTTTTCAAAAACGCGCAAGAGCGGCGCCAAAGACATAAAAACGTGGGGAGACGTTGGTTTGACGGGAGAATGGGCCGACAAACCCATTTCGACTTACGGTCGTAACTCTGCAAGCGGCACTTACGCTTATTTTAAAGAAATTGCGCTGTTCCACGGCGACTATAAAGACACAGTAAAAGAGCAACCCGGGTCTTCGGCTGTTGTTCAAGGTGTGGCTAATGACAAGTATGCGATAGGATATTCAGGTGTTGGGTACAAAACACCGGATGTCCGCACAGTTCCTCTTGCGTCCAAAGACGGGGCCAAGTGTTACGAAGCGAACGCTGAAAACGCATATGACGGAAATTATTCATTAGCGAGGTTTCTGTACATATATTTCAATAAAAAACCGAATGAAGCTCTAAATCCGTTGATGGCCCAGTTCTTGAGGTACGTTTTTTCCAAAGAGGGCCAGATGATAGTTGTTAAAGATGGTTTCTATCCTGTTTCTAAAGCGTTAGCCGAAGAGGATCTTGGTAAAGTCGGATTGAAATAGACTTCATAATATAGACTGAATTATTATTCGTGAGATGGGTGACCTGGTATGTGGTCACTACGTCTCACGTTTATTTTTTCTGGTTCATCAATAAAACAGTGAATCACTTCCCAATGGCGAGCCGGTAAATTCAAAGGATATTGTGATGCGAAGATTTGGCGTAGAAGGCCGAAAAGAGACCAGCCCATGGGTCCTGTTTGCTGACAAATTGGCGGATAAGACCATAACAATTGGTGGCGCCCTGGTCATCGCAGCGGTTATGGGCATGACGATTTATCTCGTCTATGAGGTCCTTCCGCTGTTTGGAGGGGGCAAAGTCCTTTCGGCCAATGAATATAACGCTCCCTTGAAACCCAAAGACGTCGTTGATTTGACGATTGACGAACATGACACTCTTGCCGCCGCTGTTTCAAAAAACGGTCTGGTATATATATGGCATACTAAAACTGGGGCGCCCGTCCAAAATCTCTCCTTCGATTTTGGAGGTAAAGAACTCACTTCTATTGGAAAAACCATTGATAATAATCATCTTGCGTTCGGGTTTTCCGACGGAACAGTTAGGTTGGGCGAAATAGACTCCAGAAACGAAATCCTGGCGCCTGAACAAGCGCCCAAAGATACTATAGAATTAGACGCCAGAGATAGTTCCGGACCAGGGACGATTTTTTCAAAGATCCCAGGGAAGGGATTGAGGAAAGTTTATGTCGAGCTAAAGCTAGACCCTGAAATAAAAGTTTCTGAAACAGGAAGTCCAATTGTAGCATTGGACTATCGTCTGGTGGATTTTGGTGATCGGCCCAAGAGTTACCTTGCAGTGGTCGACGCGTCAGGGGCCGCACATTTCCTCACAACCGAGACAAAGACCAATATGCTCACCCGGAGCCGCGCTACTAGCGTCAATAAGATTGCTTTGCCCATTCCAAAAGAAAAATTGAATTTTAGATACGCCATCATTGACGATACCGGCGACAATGTGATGCTCGCGGACAAAACGGGGCGGATGTTCAGATATAATGTTCGGAATGAGTCCAAGCCGGAACTTGCGGAGACCCTTCAATTAACTCCTCCTGGACATGAATTAACGGTGTTCAGTACTTTGCTTGGGGCGAGGTCAATAGTTGTCGGCGATTCAGCGGGAGATCTGTCAATCTACTTTCTACTGAAGAGAGCTGACGCCAAGTCGACTGATGGAATGACATTGGTTCAAACGCGGCAGTTTGCTCCTCAAACCTCGGGTGTAACCGGATTCAGCGCAAGTCAAAACGGAAAGACATTTGCTACACTGGATGGGAATGGCGCAATCTGGTTACGTCATGGTATCAGCCAAAAAACGCTTATCCAACTCGGGGGCGAGAATAATAACTTTTCAGCAGGTGTGATTGCGCTTTCTCCACGTCTGGATGGTTTACTGGCCATTGGGCCCGACGGGAAAACCGCATTCTGGAGACTCTCCGTACCGCATCCGGAAATTTCCTGGCGAACATTGTTTGGAAAGGTGTGGTATGAGGGTTACCCCAGTCCCTCGTATTCTTGGCAATCTACAGGAGCTACCGACGCTTTTGAGCCAAAACTCTCTCTTGTTCCATTGATATTCGGCACATTAAAGGCGACTTTCTATTCCCTGCTTTTTGCAGCGCCTCTTGCGCTGCTTGCGGCTATTTACACATCCGAGTTCGTGCCGAGCCACATTCGTGGGAAGATTAAACCGGTTATGGAAGTTATGGCCTCATTACCATCCGTCATTCTCGGTTTTGTAGCGGCCATGGTCCTGGCTCCGGTGGTAGAGTCCTGGATAGCCGCCGTAATTCTTGCTTTTGTAGTAATGCCTTTGACTCTGGTTTTATCGGCTTATCTCTGGCAATTGCTCCCGACAAGGGTCGCGTTGAGACTTGAAGGTTTGCCGAAAATGATTCTTATGAGCTTGTCAGTGTCCGTGGGTGTTACCGTGGCATATTTTCTCGGACCTCTATTCGAAAAAGTGTTCTTCGGCGGGAACCTAAAAGCTTGGTTAAGCGGCCACCAGGGTAGCGGCCTGCCCTTTCTCTTCCTGATGGTATTACCTTTAGCAGGATTGACGGTTAGCTACCTTGTTTCCAAGACCGTCGGACCTGCGCTGAACAACTATATAAAATCCCTGAAAATGCCTTATGGAGCGATAGTCGATTTCTTGCGTTGGCTGACCTTGGTATTGGTCACAGTGGTCGTTTCATATCTTCTGTCAGCCTTACTGGCTGCAATTGGATTAGATCCCCGGGGATCCATCGTAGGCGCTTATATACAGCGAAATACCCTGGTTGTCGGTTTTGCGATGGGATTTGCCGTCATACCGATCATATACACTCTCGCTGAAGACGCCTTGAACGCGGTTCCCGATCAACTCCGTTCAGCCAGTCTCGGCTGTGGGGCGACCCCGTGGCAGACGGCGATGTGGGTCGTGTTACCAACCGCAATCAGCGGCGTTTTTTCTGCAATTATGATCGGAATGGGGCGAGCTGTCGGTGAGACGATGATAGTAGTGATGGCCACAGGTAACACCCCGGTCATTGACCTAAACATATTTAGCGGGCTTAGGGCGCTCTCGGCCAATATTGCGGTGGAACTTCCCGAAGCCCCAAAGGATGGCACGCTTTACCGAACTCTTTTCCTAACGGGGCTGGTTCTTTTTGCGATGACTTTTGTCATAAATACGTTGGCGGAAATAGTTAGGCAGCGATTTCGCAAGAGAGCGCTAAAGCTTTAAGATAACTAACATGGAAAATCAAACCGAAGAAAAACCAAACATTAACTTGACCCGCCGACGCAATCGAGATTTCAAGGCGAAGGGGGAGCCGTTCATATGGATACTGGGTGGGGCGTTGGTGATCGGTTTGGTGATGATTGTCGGGTTTGTCGTCCTGATTTCTTACCATGGGTTGTTAACTTTTTATCCGGATAAAATTCAGGTCGTAAAACTGACAAACGGCTCGTCAGTGGCGGGCGAATTGATGCGACCGGACCTTTATAAACCCGAAAGCGACAACGTTGCGTCATTGCCCCAAAAAGCGACTAACGAAATGGAAAACAATAAGGGTTTTCTCAAGAGGCTGCTTTTCAAGACGGGCAATTTTGACCTCTACAACGAAGATTATAAGTGGGTGCCGGCTTATGAAATTGAAAGCGTCTCCGAACCAAAAGACATGGTTTATGTCGAGAGAATGGAATGGGGACCCTTTATAGGCAGAATAGGATCGCTTGATCTTGATGGTAAAAAGATTGGTCCTAAAGGCATGTCCTGGGATGAACTCAAAAAATTGCATCGCGAAGCTGAAAAACGCCGACTGAGAATCAAAGGGATCGAACAGGGCGAAATTGCGACTGTAAACCATTATCTTGAGAAAGATCGGTTAAGTCTAAAGAAGGTTGAACTTGAAAATGGACTTGACAGCCAAGCGTATGCCAAAGCCGAAAAAAAATACAAAGCCGCTGAAGGGAAACTCGAAACCCAATATCGTGAACTATCCAACGAAGCCGAAGCGCTTAGGCGGGTAGACTCCAAGTACACAATTACGATGTTGGATGTTAACAATAAAGAAAAGCGGATGAAAATCTCCGACATCGTGAGATTCTATCCTGCAAATCAGCTTTCGTTCGGGCAACGCCTAGGTGTTTATTTTTCAAGATGGGTAGAATTTCTGACTCAGGAGCCTAGAGAGGCGAATACAGAAGGCGGTGTCTTACCGGCGATTTTCGGAACTTTTTGCATGACGGTTCTTATGGCTTTGCTAGTCGCTCCTTTTGGGGTCGTGACCGCCCTGTATTTGAGAGAATACGCCAAACAGGGACGCTTGGTTTCAATAATACGAGTATGCGTTAATAATCTGGCCGGGGTTCCTTCGATAGTCTATGGAGTCTTCGGCCTTGGCTTTTTTGCTTACGTCCTTGGGGTTAGCATAGATCAGATTTTCTTTCCGGAGAGGTTCCCAAACCCTACCTTTGGGACGGGAGGTTTGCTTTGGGCCTCCCTTACTCTTGCCCTCCTTACTGTGCCTGTCGTGATCGTCGCTACTGAGGAGGCGCTGGCCGCTGTGCCACAGTCCATGCGGGAGGGTTCCCTGGCATGTGGCGCGTCAAAGTGGCAAACGATTAGACGCATAGTATTGCCAAGGGCCATGCCCGGTATCATGACAGGGTTGATTCTGGCTATGGCTCGAGGCGCAGGTGAAGTTGCGCCGCTCATGCTCGTGGGAGTAGTAAAAATGGCTCCGGAGTTGCCAATCGATCAGTTTCCTCCTTATATACATCTGGAAAGAAGTTTTATGCATCTTGGATTCCATATTTTTGACCTTGCGTTTCAATCACGAAATTCGGAGGCCGCAATTCCAATGGTTTATGTCACGACATTGTTATTGATTACACTGGTATTTGCGATGAACGTGGCTTCGATTATTGTACGAAACCGCCTGAAACGAAAGTTTTTCACCGGGCATTTTTAGGAGACCCTTTATGACCTCCAGATATGAGACAACAAACTCAACTGTGTACCATGAAAGGAGAGGTCAACAGGGGAGGTTGCTCTCGATTGAAGATTTCAACTTGTGGTACTCCAAATCACAAGCGCTTTTTGACGTTAACATGACAGTAGAAAGAGGGTTGGTAACCGCCCTTATAGGTCCGTCCGGTTGCGGAAAATCAACTCTGTTGAGATCTATAAATCGCATGAATGACTTGATTGACGGATTGACAATAAGCGGAAAGATTGTCCTGGACGAAGAGGATATTTACGGATCCGGAGTGGACGTAATAGCGTTGAGAAAAACCATGGGAATGGTTTTTCAAAAACCAAACCCGTTTCCCATGTCTATTTGGGAAAACGTGGCATATCCTTTGAGGGTGGATGGAGTTCGAGACCACAAAGTCCTGGATGAGGCGGTTATACAGGCCTTACAGAACGGGGCTCTTTGGGACGAGGTTAAAGATAGACTCAAGGCCAACGCCTTGGGCCTGTCCGGCGGACAGCAGCAACGACTGTGCATAGCAAGAGCGATTGTTGGGGAGCCGGAGGTTCTGTTAATGGATGAACCCTGTTCTGCCCTTGACCCGGTAGCCACCGCTAAAATTGAAGACTTGATCGATGAACTCAAAGGCGCCTACTCAATAATAATTGTTACCCACAACATGCAACAGGCAGCCCGTGTCTCGGACAACACGGCTTTTATGTACCTCGGCAAATTGATTGAATATGGTGAAACCACTGCAATGTTCACCAACCCAAAAGTTAAAAAGACAATGGAATACGTCACTGGACGTTTTGGGTAATTTCTGTAGGTGACTTCTCGGAATAATCTGATTCAATGATCCAGGGAAGGTCCAAGGGTTTCTAGTCCGATGAATAGCGGAGGAACAATTAATGACCAATGTGCCGCGTGTCAGGCTCCATCGAAAAAGCGAATTACTTAAAGAACGACTCATTTCATTAGCCGTTATAGTTGAGGAAAGCGTCGTATCGGCGATAAAAGCCATTAGAGATAGAGACCAGGAACTGGCGAATTCCATTATACAAGGTGACAAGGAAATTGATCGAATTGAAATAGAGATTGAAGAAAACTGTCTGGAGATCCTCGCTTTACATCAGCCGGTAGCCTTAGATCTCAGGCTGATAACCGGGGTTCTGAAAATAATCAACCAGCTCGAGCGTATTGGAGATCTCGCTGTGAACATAGCTCAAACAGCGCTTATCCTCGCTTCTGAAAGCCCGCTGAATGTGCCGGATGATTACTATATAATGGCGAAGAAAGCCGAAAACATGCTGAAACAGTCCATCGACTCCTTCGTGAATGAAGATGAAGCTTTGGCTACTCAAGTCTTAGCTGAAGACGACGAGGTGGACATGATGAAACACAAATTACACCGAGACTTCGAAGATAGGGTCAACGTGGAGTTGGAGAGACGGAAGGCTCTTACCCATTTATTTCTGGTTTCAAGACACCTGGAGAGGATTGCGGATCATTCGACAAATATTGCTGAAGATGTCATCTATATGGTGACTGGCGATATAGTTCGCCATGGCCATGGCGCCTCAAAATAATTTAGGGTCAGCGAAATTTTGACGCCAGGTTTTAGCAGGATTTACAGTATCATTATCAAATCCTGTCTCTAACTATATGAAAAGAAATGGTCGCCGCTGTAACCATACTTCGCCCAGTGTACAAAAAGACCACTAACCCAACGACTTGAAGAAAAATAATGACAGCGGGGTTCCATAAAGAAGCCAACCCCATTCCCAAGCTCGCGTCAGGATTAGCGCCGCTACCCAGTAGATAGGCCACGATTACGACATAAGCCATTGAGACCGAAGCCATGATCTGATACGCGGTAAAATTTCCCGGCCCCCTGTAATCTGCCCTTAAGGTTTCCGATAAAATTCGCCACGATTGGGTAACAACTATCGTCAATATGAGCGCCACTGAATAATAGTTCTTTAGAAAAAACAAAGTCGCAACTAAGCCTGCCGTAACATATAAGACGGCTGTAATCGCTTGGACAGGCGCAACGCATTTACCGTCAAGCCCCCCTTCATAAGCTATTTTCTTAAGTTTTCCAGTAAATACAAGGCCATATCTACCCAAGAAACGTCCCATAATCGGGTGACATTCAGATAAAGGCTTTCCATAACAGCAACCGAAGCTGATACAAGCTAATCGCCCTATACCTTCCCCAATGGCGTAAGCAATAGCGAGAGAAGCCAAAACTGGAATGACCGGGAGATGATTTTGCTCCGGAATAATGAAACGATCAAGAATGAAAACAATCGGAGGGACAATAAAAACTCCTGCAAAACACGCCCCTGCAATAGTAAATGTATGCGGTTTGTGTTCTACCAGTGATGCGACGGCTCTTGACGCGACCAGTCCGATCAACAGAACAAACGCCACGACAAGGAAGGTCAACGTAATCGGCACAAGAACAGCCGATGTAAGAACCAGTAGGATGGATACACTGATAACGGTGGCTATGGCTATGAAAAGGCCATAGTATGTCAGGTTGAGCCCCTTCCAATTTTGAGGTCCCTGTTTAGTTAAAGGAACCGTTGCGAGAATTTGCCAATTTTCTTGAGGTAGGGCCTTGAAAGCCCAGCCCAATAGTGAAATGAAGACCATGCCTAAACTGAGGACAAAAACTACTTCATACATCCATCTTTCTCCGAGTCGATTTATTATATTTCATGAGGAAATGGAACGTTGGTTAATTAAGCTGGCCACACGTTTAACACTCCAACTCAAAAATCGCTTTACCTATGGTAGCCCTGACTTTGATGTCCGTTTCTACCAACGGCTTTCCAAAACCTGCCGAGAATCGGCTCTTCACATTTGTAAGAGTAAGATTTCTGAGCAGATCGTCAGAAAATCTTATTCGGTTGGGCTGAAATATCAAAAGATCAGTACTGCTACCCGGACGATAAAGACTTTTAGGGGCCCCTTTTTTCAAGAACATCCCCGGGATTATCTTTTTCGGATTGTCATATTGTGTTTCGCTATATGCCGGAACTACGTCACCGATCATGAGCGCCACAACTTCCAGCATCGCGACGAGTCCGACGCCTGTCCCACCTGGAACATCGGAATCAATTATGGTAACTACACGTTTGTTTTTCGAAAATGGCGTTACGACATTTATGACCGCAGATGGGTTGCACGAATGATAACCACCGGAGATTTCATAAAAATCTACCACCGCCCCTGCGACAGGGGTATGGTTGTAATGATATTTTTCCGGAGTTAACCTGAAAATGGCGAAATCTCCATTTCGGAAGGCTTCGAGCCATTGCAGTTTGTCCTTTCCCAGGAGTTCTTCGTAATCAAAGAATTTTCCCTTTAGGAATAGATTAGATGTGTCGTTCAACGACCCGACAATAACCCTGGAATCGGCGGGACAAACAACTGATGTGGGACATTGATCCATTGGCCGGCATTCCCAGTAACGAATTTGGCGTTCAAAGACACGTCGCATCGTTATAAATTCTTCTGGGTGAAGGCAATCATCTAAATTTATTCCAAGAGCCTCTAACGAGCGTCTTGAAAACAACCAAATTCTCATGTCGAATTTCAGAAATGATAGAAGCTCACTTGAAAATCGAGCGCTTGTTACTGCCCGGAAAAGAAAAGGGGCCCTTTCTCTTGCGGACGAATAAAGAAATTGGATAGCTTTATCTCCAATAAGTTTTTCCGTCCTGATCCTCCCAGTTTCTCTCTCCACAAACTGGTGGCTCATCATTATCATGTATTTCAATTCTCCTAATGTTTTTAAAAGGTTCATCCGCATCGCTGTGAATGGTAATGACAATGAGGTTTATGAGTTTCTCTATGATGTCCAAAGGAACGGATTCACTCAGAACATCTTCGCTGATATCTTCAAGAAACTTTCGCGTATCCCGATCTTTGACCACGTAGTGAATAGCTTCACGATAATCTTGTTTCAGAAAAGCCTGGTTTGAGTCTAACGAACTTAGGTCTTCATGAAGAAAGTTGAGGCCTTCCAGAACATGATTCTTTTTTAGCGTCGATCGATAGTAAGTTTCTGCGGACAAGTTAAAGGTTTCGGCATTTAACTTCATAGGCGATTTAGCCGCTGAGATATCTAGAATGGCCGAAGTCAGACGTCCGGCAACAGAAAATTGCGATGGGTTTTTCAGCCTGTTTAACAGGTCGTCTAACAGGTTTTTGAGATCGAACATTTCAATGAGATCGGCGGCTTCCGCTTGGAGCAGCCTGGTGAGCCCGAGAAGGTACTCCTGGTTATAGACTCGCATATAACCGGGATATCGTCTGCTTTGGCGCAATCCTCGCGTATATTCAAGGATTCGTTTCATAAAGAGGTTAGGCGTGCCGATTCGTACATAAAAAGTTGGGATGCCGATTGCCGATCCAAAGAAGATCTGCCTGCGTTCACTTTCTATGAAAGGATCATCGGGAATGTGCCGATGCGAAACCTCCCCAAGCAATGCAAGTTTGAAGGCTAGAGTTGTAACGAGGAGTTGAAGATTAACGGCGTTTGCCATGTCGTTTTCAAGATTTCCGAAAAGACTGTAATGACGTCCCTCAAAACCGGAGAACCCCATTTTGGAGAATTCTCGCAGACGATATAGGAAATATGGAGCCATCTTCTCGTCGAAGACACCAAGATCGGAAAGGTCTTTCTTGAGCCTGTCAGTATTGCCGAGTTTTCCGTCCAATCCTGGACTTTCATTTGTGCTCATGACTGAGATTAGATAGTCTATAAGCCTGAAATCAGGGACAAAATCTCCTTTTACCCGAAACAGCGTCGTTAGCGCTTTGTCTATCGGCGAGATTCCAAAAGGAGTAACCGGTTGCCCCAAAATATTAAGTTTGGCCTTTTTCTTCCAACGCCGCCAGATCATTCTCAAATGTGTATAATCAAGTTCGTGCGGTAAGAAACCGAGGACTTTCTCCGGGTGAAAATCCGGGAAGCCGAGTCTGTACGGAGCTGCGCTGTATGTGCCGACAAACAGGGGCAGGAAATGCTCCACAATTTTGATGACTAAGTCTCCCAGAAATTTCTCATGAGCGGCAGTGAATCCGGAAGAGCTACTCGAAAGGCGCCGGGTAAGTTTAACGCTCCCTAGGCTTACGTGAGTCCCATTGTTTGCGAGACTAATATTGGAAACATTTGGCAGGACTACCAGATTTCGATTAATTATGCCCGCTTCTCTAAGTTTGGCCACAGCGTTGAGTTGACTGCGACTGAGAACTTGATGGCACAAGCACATATAATCCTGCTTTGTTTGGCCAGTGTCCCATCCATTTAAGCACGGGCTCATAAACAGATCTCTGTAAAAAGAGTCCGAAATACAATCGTTGAGCTTTTTTTGACGGGTAGGAGGGTGCGGGGAAAAATACAGAAGGGCTTTCTGCCCGTTAGCTTCAAGCAAGAACTTCTTGTTCGCATACATGATGAGGAGTTGTGTGAGGAGATACCTTTTTGAGGTCTCCTTGGCTAAGGAGCGGCCCAGTTCCAACTCCCGCCTAATAGGAACCACATTGAAAGAAAATGTCTCAGGCGACGTGTTATCGTTCAACAAGTGCTCCATCAAGCGGGTCCCAGTAAAGTGAATTAGTTCAGGAAGCCCTTTTTGTGAACCGATTACGTCAGCCAAGGCGAGTTTCATAACGTAGCTTATCGGTACACGGAGGAATTCTTTCCCCTGATCAAGGTACACAAACTTGTGAGCGTCGGTCCTTAACGTGCCGCCGGATTTACGCTTGTCCGAGAGCAAATCATAATCAAATATTTCTCTGGCGGATTGATTAAGACATGAAAAGGGGAATCTGACCCAACTATTTTCCCACATGTTTTCCGGATTGTCGTACAGGTATTTCTCAAGTTCCGTTATGGCTTGTCTGGAAGTATCTCCAGAGGCGGCTCGTCTCACGATATTGGCGAAATAATTGGATTCTCTTATCCGTATGGGCAGGTCAACGCAATCCGTTTTTCCCAATACTGCCGCTTGAAGTTCAGTTTCAGATCCGGCCGTGACGTCGTCGATCCCGAATGGAATTGATTTTGGGTCTATGACGTCTGAGGTTCCGTGACATCCGAGAATCTCTCGGAGATTTCTCATTGAAAAATTGTGACCCTGTCCCAGCGAGATTATCGTGCGTCGTTCGATACCGAGTGTCATTTACAAGCGATTCCTGCGACCTTCCCGGAAATTAGATGGATTAATTACGCCTGCTTCATGTTAGCCGAACATTAAGGATTGGATAGTTTTTTGCTAAGGACGAGAAGCTTCCCATTGGGGAAGAATATGAATTCGCCGAATTTTCCTTGTCCCAATAATCCCCTTAACGTCCTGAAAAAATTCTCAACGCAATACTAACAAGTCCCTAATACCAACCTAACGCCTAGGCCGTAATAGTCCGTTTAATAGAATGGGAACCTTTCATAAATTGAATCAACCCAAGAGCGGAGCAAATCCTAACAGGAAACACTCGAATTCTTTTGGAAGCAGGAGGCAAAGGATCCATGGGAGAGTTCAGTCTTAATTCATTTGTTCTTCGAGACATTTTTGATCACGCCAAACCTCTGGGACATCATCAGCAAGCGGACAAGCTTAACCTCGGTTTTGGGTTCATCTATTACGGCGTTATCAGGGCGCTGCGTCCCAAACACACGTTGGTAATAGGTTCCGGATATGGATTCAGTGTTGTTTGTCTTGCGCTCGGGATTAGAGACAATGGTTTTGGCGCTTTGACGTTTGTTGATCCTTCGTATTCATTACTTAAGGATGGTCCTTTCAAGACACTTGGAGGAAGAGGGAATTGGGACGATTCAGAGACTGTGCAAAGTCATTTTCAAAGATTTAATGTGGATCAAATAGTCACGCACTACAGAATGTGCAGCGACGAGTTTTTTCAGTCGTACGAAGATCTACGATTATCCGAAATTAATGTGGCGTTTATCGACGGCGCCCATGATTACAAACATGTAAAACACGATTTCGTGGAGGTTTTGAAAAAGTCTTGCTCGAACACCTACGTCTTTCTGCACGATTCCAACATCTATATCAGGGAAATGATACGACATGCGGGGGTGAAACGATGGCTAAAGTTGTTGCAGAGATATGAAAAGGCGTTTCAGGTCATTGATTTCCCCTTTTCATCAGGTGTGGCGCTCGTTCGAATTCTAGAGCCGGATGTATGGAAAGAATTAAAACATTGATGATAGTAGGCGGCGTAATCATCGCTTTGCTAGCGGTGACTTTTCTCTTTTGGCGCTACGTTTGGTTTTTTCGGAATCCATCTCGGTCAATTCCGCCAGGTGACAACATTGTAAGCCCCGCCGACGGAACCATTGTTTATGTCAAACGCCTCGTGTCGGATGACGACGTAATTGTAATAAAGCAGGGTCTTTCGGCCAAGATATCCGACATAATCAAAGAAGATGTCTCCATGCCAAAAGTGCTGATTGGCACGTTCATGAGTCCGTTGAATGTCCATTATAACCGCTCCCCAATAGAGGGCAGAGTCGATTTTGTACGTCACTATCCCGCAAAGACCAAGAACCTCAACATGGGCTCAATGCAGTTCAGGACTATCTTCAATGTCCAACCCTATTATTGGAACAGCAAACACATAGTAGAAAATGAGCGAACCGTAACCCGCATAATTGGGCTATTCAAAGGACAACCAATTTCTACTTATGTCGTCCAGATTGCAGGTGGTCATGTCAGTGGTATCGACACTTATGCGCCTGAGGGCAGTGGACTGAGTAAAGGGGAGGTTTACGGTATGATACGGATAGGCTCCCAGGTGGACCTTATACTTCCGGACCTGCCTGGCATGAAAATCAAGGTGAAGGCAGGAGACGTCGTGAACGCCGGTGAATCCGTTTTGGTCGAATAGGCTTTATCAACACAAACTTCAACTGTTTTAAAAAGGTAGAACAGCATGAAAATTGATTTGCATTGCCACTCCAAGTTCTCCAAACGGCCTTCGGAATGGATACTTAAGAAAGTAGGTTCCCCTGAAAGCTTTACTGAACCTCTTCATATCTATGAGATAACCAAGAAAAAAGGGATGTCATTGGTCACAATAACCGATCACAACAGCATTGAGGGATGCCAGGAGATACTGGGGCTAAAAGGCGTTTTCGTAAGCGAGGAGGTAACCACGTATTTCCCTGAGGACGGGTGCAAGCTTCATGTCCTTGTCTACAAAATAACAGAAAAAGACCATTACAACATCCAGAAACTGCGAGAAAATGTCTATTCGCTCATTACTTATCTGAATCAACAGCGCATTTTTCATGCGTGGGCCCATCCCCTATATTCGGTCAATTCGAAGCTGACAATCGAAAACTTTGAAAAAGGTCTGCTTCTTTTCAAAAACCTTGAATTAAACGGGGCCCGTAGCGAAGAGCAAAACGAATGCCTTCGCCTGTTGGTGTCCAGCTTGAACCCTGAGACGATCGATAGACTGGCCAGGAAACACAATCTGAAGCCAATTCATAAGATATCGTGGCAAAAAAACCTTGTCGGAGGGTCGGACGATCACGGATCACTGACTCTAGCAGGTTGTTACACTGAAGTCGGTAAGGCTTCAGATTTACAGTCGTTTTTCAATGGGATTGAATGCGGCGAAAGCAATACCGTCGGGACAAAATCTTCGCCGCTATCTCTGGCGCATACCATTTACAGTATTGCTTACCAGTTTTATGGAAGAAAGTTTGATCTGGAAAAATATGTTCATAGTGACATGATTTTTTGCCTGCTTGACCGGTTCCTGCGCCCCTCGAGTAAGCAGCAGCCACGCCTTTTGGCAAGGTTGGGACATATATGGAATCACCGACATCGACCTAACCATACCGATAACGGCGTTAGAAACATTGTGGACCTCCTGAAAAGTGAAGCGGATCAGCTTTTATGGGACAACCCCAAGCTATCGGGAATGCTAAAATATGGATATAGGAATTCCGAGAACATAGAGAAAGAATGGTTTGATTTTGTAAACACCCTGTCCAACAGGGTGCTATGCCATTTTGCGGATCATATAATGAACAGTCTCTCCGGGGCGCATGTGTTGAATCTGTTCGATTCCCTCGGCGCCGCAGGCTCACTTTACTGCATGCTGGCCCCCTATTTCCTGGCATATTCAATATTCTCCAAAGATAGGCAATTCAGCGAAGAAGTTCGCTCAAACTGGGTTAGATCTAAAACAGAATACAGCAGGCTAAAAATTAATGTGGGTCATTTCACCGACACTTTCTACGAAGTTAATGGCGTTGCCGCGACGCTAAAGAGACAAATTGAGGCCGCTAAGCTGGCGAATAAAAAATACACTGTTATCACCTGTGATGCGGACGAAACGAAAAATGAGGATGGCATACATAATTTTAACCCGATAAAAGTTTATTCCCTTGCAGAATATCCGGAACAGAAATTATTCTACCCGCCTTTTCTTGAAATGCTGAATTATTGTTACAATCAAAAATTCACACATATCCATGCCGCGACACCTGGACCGGTTGGGCTGGCGGCGTTGGCGATAGCTCGTATTCTCAACCTGCCCCTAATAGGGACCTATCATACCGCTCTCCCGCAGTACACCCAGTATCTCACCAATGACGCCCTGGTAGCGGACGTCATGTGGAAATACACCATTTGGTACTATGATCAGATGGACCTTGTGCTTGCTCCATCGAAAAGCACCGCCGAAGAACTCACGGAAAAGGGATTAAATGGTAGCAAAATTAGAATAATGCCTCGAGGGGTTGATCAAAAAATGTTTCATCCCGCCAAAAGAAACGGTTGTCTCGAGAAATATAGCCTGAACAAAGATGAACTTAAATTGTTGTACGTAGGACGAGTTTCAAAAGAAAAGAACCTCCAGATCCTAGTAAGCGCCTTTAAAAAACTTATTGAATCGAAAAAGGATGTCAGACTCTTTATCGTCGGGGATGGACCGTACAAAACGGAGATGGTTGAAGCGCTCAAGGATACCCCAACAGTTTTTACAGGTTATGTTCAAGGTGAGGATCTTGCCGAGATATTCGCTTCTGCGGATCTATTTGTATTCCCTAGCACGACGGACACTTTTGGAAATGTAGCGCTGGAATCTCAAGCATCGGGTGTGCCCGTAATTGTTACCGATAAGGGAGGACCAAAGGAGAACATCATTCCCGGAGAAACAGGAATAATAGTGAAGGGAGATGACGTCGCTGCTTTACTACAGGGATTGCTTAAGTTGTTAGCGGACAAAACTCGTTTGAAGGCGATGGGAAAGGCTGCCAGGTTGTATACCGAATCCCGATGCTTTAGCTGCGCATTTGAAGAATCGTGGGAATTCTATCGAGAAGTGGCGGACAATAACAGTAATCGCTACCCCCCGGAAAGCACGCAATTTCCAGGAAAAAAATTTGCAGCAGCGTTTTATAGCAAGGTCGGATGACCTTTATTCAAAACTTATCTCGGTTAACCTCCTAATTATTGGAGTTGTTTACAGTTTATGAAGGAATGTCAAATGGAAAATGAAAATTATCACATTGCAAAGTGGAGAAATTTGAAAGGAACTGAGTTCTTCAGCGAATTTATTGTTCCCGGTTGTGTAGATACGAAGGAAATTCCATGGAAAGCGTGGGTATTGTCTGACCCGATGATCGTTAAGGACCCCATGGGCGAACTTCCTACACGGTTCTTTGGTTATTGGCGATCTGTAGGTTCCAGGAAACTGGTTGATTTTTTACTCGAAACCAATCAAGACCTGTCGAAACTGTATGACCTGATACTCGAACCACATTACGGCTTTGAGTATGGAGATACAATCGTTACGCCTGTTTGTCTGGGCAAGCGTATTTATCCGAGCGGCAGAATCCCCAAAATTGAGGTTTGGGCCTACCATGAGGACACTTCTACAGTGGATTTTGACGGTGATATGCTCAAACTTAAAAGAACCGGATTTCAACGTTTATTCTGATTAGCCATTCGGATCAGCGGGCAAACAGTTAACATTTACGATTGTCGTTGATACCGAACAAGGAGACAATGAATGAACAAGAAAAAGGTAATTTTCTGGTGCAGGGGGAATACCGCCCAAGCCAAATCGCTGAAGTTTTCTTAAGCAAATATGCCGATGAAAAGAGCGCTATCTTCCCCAGAGGCTTCTGTTAGGTTGCGTTGGCTGCTGATCCAGCGTCTTTTGCGGGCTCTGATGAAGAAAAATCAGCAGAGTTTAGAGAAATAGGGAAAAGGATAAAGCAACACATAAAGTCGTGATTGCAGAAAGCGTGTTAGAGATAGCCATTAGCCGCCTTTCCTGTCCATGCTTGGGCCGCCATCTGCACAGGATCCCACGGGCTGCTCAGTGGTGGGGTGTAACTAAGATCCAGATCAATCAATCCGTCCACGGTCATGTCGTGAAAAAGCGCCGTTGCCAGCACATCAATGCGTTTGGCGATTTCCGATCCGTAAGAGCCAATGACTTGAGCGCCTAGAAGTCGTCTTGTGCTCTGATCCGCTGTGATACTGATCTTTAATTTCTTTGCGCCTGGGTAGTATGCTTTGTGATCCCAAACTTCAATTTCATTTGTAAAAGGGGTGAATCCTTCCCTGGTGGCTTCTGACTGACGCAAACCTGTACGGCCGACCACCAAATCAAATATTTTAACCACCTGCGTTCCCAGTGATCCTGAAAATTCATATTCCCCGCCAACAGCGTTTGCGCCGGCGACACGGCCCTGTTTATGAGCGGTAGTTCCCAAAGGGAGATAGTCCGCTCTATTGAGAATGCGGCGCCACGTTTCAACACAGTCCCCTGCGGCATAGATATCCTTGACCGATGTCTCCATACGTCTGTTGACTCTAATAGCGTTTTTTACACCAGTGGCTATACCTATCTTCTCCGCCAAGTCGGTTCGTGGTTTACATCCCGCAGCCACCAAAACCATATCTGTGAGAATGTGAAAATCAGGACTACCGGACACACACAGTCCTCCTTCAACTTGTTTGATATCTTCTATGGCCACACCGTTGACTACTTGGACATTATGTCGCTCAAGTTCAACTCTGATTATCCCACTGAAACTTGGATCAACAGTTTCCATTACCGATCCGGCGTACTCCACCACTGTAACTGCGAGGCCCCTATGAGTGAGAGCGTCAGCCATTTCCATACCAATATAACCACCACCCACAATTACAACAGATTTGGGAAAACGCGAGGTAATGTGGTCCCGAATGGCAAATCCGTCTTCCATCCAGCGCAATGGATACACTCCAGGTTGATCCAAACCCATTATCATAGGTCTTGAAGATGTGGCGCCGGTCGCCAGGATAAGCTTGTCATATCCAAGGTGAAACTCCTCTCCACTCGACGTCAAGCAAGTTACCATCTTATCATTGCAATCGACGGATGTGGCTTGATGGTTGATTAATACCCGAATGTTCCCTTTCTCGATTTCCCCGATTTTTCGATGCGCTAACTGGCTCCATTCAGGCGTTTCCCCACTCAGATAAAAAGGCAGACCGCAAATGCTATAATTCGGAAAGCTGTCGGCGACAACGACTGTGATTTCGACTGTCGGACTCATCTCCCTGGCTGTGAGCGCAGCGCTGATACCCGCGTCACTGCCACCTATGATCAATAAACACATCATTTAACTCCACTCCGGTTTCCTACCATACATGTTAGAATTGAGTCCTTACGTCGTGATCTCAACCAGATCATTTTACAGATTTAATAAAACACAACCCTTCGGTGGCTAGCGAATCCGCCTTTCCATTTTGCTTTCTGGGAATCCACTTTAGCCTCCAACCAGGATGGTCGTTAAAGTATCGTCTTATGCTCATAATGATTTGACGAAAACGGCTCTTTTCACGAGTATTTATTTGACCATTTACCTGGCAGACAACGGTGCGGCTGTCACCGTGAATCTCGGCCTGATCAATTTTCAGTGAAATCAATCGTTGGATTAGAGCCATTAGAGCCAGATATTCGGCTTTCAGGGCGTCCCCTCTCCCGACGTATTCAGCGACTTCGCAGACAGGGAATCCATCTGGGTCCCTAACAACGTAACCAATTCCACAATCGCTTAGAAAGCAAGATCCATCAAAATAGGCTTTGTAGTTCATGCGTTAACCCCTCTAATCTAGAGAATTCCGGCATTCTTTGAACGCTAGTGATTGGCTTGTCATTTATCTTTTTCCTAACTCAGAGAAGGGCTCGGATCAAGTTAGAAAACGGTTAGTTTCGACTATGTTCATCGAACCAACTCTTCATGCGCAGCCACACGTATTTGAGCCTTAATCGCACTGGATTTGAGGGGGGTAGTGAAAGACCTGGAGTGAGCCTTATCATAAGGTAAACGGAGGCGTTCAAGAGGTCTGCTTGCTTTGTGAGATCCTGTCTGATAGCTAAAATTAAAATCTAAGATTTGTCTGTGATCGTCGGTCCGCGGAATCTCTTTCAACTGAATCTACCATGGATGTAATCCTGAGTATGTTTCTCCTTGGGGTCTTCAAAAACCTGTTTAGTTGCGCCGAATTCGACCAAGTAGCCCGTTCTTCCTCCCTGGGTTGTGTCGACGTATAAAAATCCAGTCTTGTCAGCGACACGTTGAGCCTGCTGCAAATTGTGGGTTACGATTGCTATTGTGTAGCTCTCCTTAAGTTCGAGCATAAGTTCTTCGATCCTTCGAGTCGCAATCGGATCCAGGGCCGAACAGGGTTCGTCCATGAGGAGCACCTCCGGCTTCGTCGCAATGGCTCTGGCGATACACAAGCGCTGTTGTTGGCCGCCGGATAGAGAAAGAGCGCTAGTATGCAATTTGTCCCTGACTTCATCCCAGAGGGCCGCGGCCCTTAAAGCCTGTTCGACACATTCTTCACGATTACCCTTATATCCGTTGAGTTTGAGACCAAACGCCACGTTACGATAAATACTCATAGCAAACGGATTTGGCTGTTGGAATACCATGCCAATGTAACGTCTGACAGCGACGGGATCGACGTTATGATGATAAATGTCCGTTCCCTGGAAATGAACGTGCCCTTCAAAGCGAAAACCCCTCACGAGATCGTTCATCCTGTTTAGGCAACGAAGCACAGTGCTTTTTCCGCAACCCGACGGTCCAATGAAGGCCGTGATCTTATTTCGCTCGATCGGAATCCTGGTATCGCGTACGGCTTTTAACTGACCGTAGTACAATTCATCAATGTTGCAGTCGATGACTACCCCATTCCCGTTACCGTTGCTGGGCTTTGGGGCCGACGAAAGCATTTTTGCTGCATGAGCCATGACAATCTCCCTGAAGTCACCTACGTGAAAGACTTTGTCCAATCAAATTCACGGTTAAAACCAGCAGCGCCAAAACGAGAGCGGCCGCCCAGGCTAGCTCGATCTGATTTTGAAACGGCATGGCGGAGAAGTTATAAATCAATACGGCTAAGGAGGAGGTTGGTTGCATCAGATCAAGACGCCCCCCGGAAACAATCCAGTAATTGCTGAATAAGGCAGTGAACAAAAGGGGAGCTGTCTCTCCGGCCGCGCGAGCGATTGCAAGCATTATCCCTGTGAGGATGCCTGGAAAGGCTGTGGGCAACAATACCATCCACACTGTTTGCGTCTGTGTGGCCCCCATGCCTAAAGCAGCTTCCCTAATTTTTGAAGGAACCATGTGAATAGCCTCTTCCGCTGTAAGCATCACAGTGGGAAGCATAAGGATAGACAATGCAATTCCTCCAGCGACGGCGGAAAATCCACCGGTAACCAAGACCACTGCCCCGTAGGCGAATACGCCTGCGAGAATGGAGGGAAAACCGGTCAGGACTTTGGCGCACATGCGGACAACATCGGATAGCTTCGCTTGAGGCGCTATTTCAGCAAGATATATTGCGCTGAGGATGCCGAACGGGACACTGATCAAAGCGGCGATCCCAACCATCACCAAGGTACCGACAATGGCGTTTCCAAACCCCCCACCATGCTCAAAGGCCACTGGAGGCAATTCAGTAAACATACTGAGACTAAGCCGCTGTCCCCCCCTGACCACCAGCATCAGCACAACTGAAAATAACGGGACAAGCGCAAGTATAGTCAGTGATGTCGTAAGGAAACTCATCAAGTAGTTGAAAGCCGTCCTCGGCCGGCGCAGGGATTTTTCCAGTACGCCAACATCGACAACCACGTCGGGATTAACTTTATTGGATGGAACCGGCACGGATGTGACGATATCAGTCATCAGCGCCCTCCTATTGTTGGCTCGGAGGCTTTCTGAAGGATTAGCGCTCCAACTATGTTGACGAACAGGGTGATGCCGAGCAGAATAAGCGCTGCAAACATTAGCACGCCTACCTCTTTAGGGCCAGCTTCTGGAAAGTTGTTGGCCAAAAGCGCTGCCAGGGTGTTGGCCGGGGAAAACAGTGACCAACTGATCACATTTGCGTTGCCGACAAGCATTGCCAATGCCATGGTTTCACCCAATGCACGGCCAAAAGCCAGTATAATAGCCCCAAATATCCCCTTGGACGCAGTTGGAACAAGAATGGCCAAAATAGTTTCCCAACGGGTCGCCCCTAAACCATAAGACGCTTCACGAAGTTTGGGCGGGACGGCAAGTAAGGCGTTGAGGCTAATTGCCGTGACCGTCGGTAGAATCATAATAGCGAGCACTATCGCTGCGGGCAGCATTCCCGGCCCACTTAGCGTCGTGCCGAATATTGGTATCCATCCGAGATTTTCGCTAACCCAATTGCACGTGGGACGGATAAGAGGTATGACGAAGAATATGCCCCAGAGTCCATATACAACGCTTGGGATAGCCGCCAGTAACTCAATGAGGTTTTTAAGGACGCTCTCCAACTGGTCCGGCAGCCTTGCCCACAGTGGGTGAAACTGAACACCGAAAAGCTTTTCCACTGAAAACACAAACGAGGAAAGAAAATGCTCGCTGAGGAATACGGCTACTGCGACGCCGAACAAGGCGCCGATGAACAGAGCCAGCAACGAACTGTAAAGCGTGCCCCAAATCTCGGGTAGTACCCCGAACCTGTGCGTGTTGGAGTCCCAGGTTGTTCCAGTGATGAATCCCAATCCATAATCTCTGATTGCCGGAGCCGCCTGGAACCCTATCACGCATACAATGTACAGGACCAGCAGGACGGTCAACCACGCAAAGAAATATGTGGCCCAGCCAAAAGCAGTGTTAAAATGCTTCTCAAAGAACGTAGGCGGTCTGGAAATTGACTCCCCCCCGTTATGCTGGTCCTGAATGTTTGAAGGCACGACTATCTACACCTTTTGGGAACTTATTTTGATTTGATATTGTTAAGAGCGGCCTTAATCTTACCCACAACGTTTTGTGGCAATGGCACGTAGCCAAGTTTCTCACTGTCCTTCTGTCCTGTCGTCAAACCATATTCGATAACACTCTTCAGGGCTTCCAGCTTTTTGGGGTCGCTGTACTGCTTGTAGCAAAGCAGCCAGGTGTATGTGACGATAGGATAGGACTTTTCACCCTGAGGATCAGGCAGCCACGCAATAAGATTTTCAGGCAACTCCACGGCTGCGAGAGACGATTGGGCTGATTCATTAGTAGGCTTGATGTATTTGCCGGCTTTATTCTCAAGCTCTACCATCGGTAATTTCTGCCCTATGGCATAGCCATACTCGAGATAGCCAATGGATCCCGGTGTTGTGGTGATGCTTGCGGTTACGCCTTCATTACCTTTGGAGCGAGTCCCAACAGGCCAGTTGGGCATGGTGCCGAATCCGGGGTTCTTCGCCCATTCCGGGTTTATTGCGGAAAGATGCTTGGTAAACACAAAGGATGTGCCACTCGCGTCAGCTCGAACCACCACGTGGATAGGACTGTCGGGTAGTTTTACTCCAGGATTGGTCTTTGTGATCAAAGGGTCATTCCATTTCTTAACCTTCCCGAGGAAAATGCCGGCATACGCTTCCCTGCTCAGTTTCAACCCGGGGATACCCTTCAGATTGTATGACAGAACTATGCTGCCTGCCGTCATAGGTAACAACTGGGCCCCAACGTCCACCTTCGAGATTTCTTCCGGTGTCATGGCCGCGTCACTGGCGCCGAAGTCAACCGTCTTGTTGATGAAATTTTTTATGCCACTGCCGCTACCTACGGACTGGTAATCTACCTGCACGTTCTGATGAAGAGCGTGATAGTCTTTAAACCATTTGTTATAGAGTGGCGCAGGAAAACTGGCGCCTGCTCCCGTTAATCTAACGAACTGTCCATTAGCGTCAGAGCCTTCTTTAGCGAATACGGACCCTGCAGCGACTGCCACTACCAGCAAACCTAATAAGAGAACTTTCCGAAATCTCATCTTTGCTCCTTTGGATTTGATTACCTAAATTGGATTAAATAAACTTAAAGACTTTATTGTGAGGGTTTTATTAGGAGAGTATTAGAGGACAGTTAATTCTTTGAGGTATCAACTGGACCTGAAACATTGTATTGGAATTAAGAATATAGAACGTAAAGAAACAAAGGAACCACTCGACTACTTCTATCAATCGGCTATCAATTCCTCTGTTTTATCTGTTTCTTCCCACGGCAAAGACAGGTCTTTTCTGCCAAAATGCCCGAAGACCGCAAGTTTCCTGAAGAAGCCACCCTTTGATAGCGAAGGCAAGAGTCTCAAGTTAAACTTCCTAATTATTCCACCGAGTCGAAAATCAAAGCAACGCTCAACTTTCTTCGCTATCAAGGTATCGTCAATTATGCCTGTTCCGCGTGTTTCAACCTGGACGCTTACGGGGCGAGGCAATCCGATCGCGTAACTCAATTCTACTTCACACTCCTCAGCCAATCCTGCCGCAACAACATTTTTTGCCGCATACCTGGCCGCATACGCCCCAACTCTATCAATCCTCAGGGGGTCTTTACCGCTCAACGCGGCCCCGCTATTTCTGGAGTAACCGCCATAGGTGTCCAGAGCGTTTTTTCTTCCTGTAAGGCCGGAATGGACAGAAGGCCCACCTAATTTAAGAAAGCCATAGGGATTGATGAAGAGTCTCGTCTCATTGTCAGGCCTTACAGACTGGTCCTTGAAGACATCATCCACTACATGAGTCAAAATATCATCCCGAAGAGTCGCAGGCGTAGGGACATAGCGATCGATCTGGGTGGCGCTGATCGTAAGACTGTGAATGCGAAATGGTTTTCCATCCTTATAATGAACCCCGACCTGAGTAGAGCCATCCGGAGCCAAGTAGGGCAATACAGCGTCTCTTCGAACCGACGTGAGGCGTCTGGCCAGACTGTGAGCTAACGTAACGGGTAAAGGCATCAGTTCGGAGGATTGCCTGCAAGCGAAACCAAACAGAGTGACTTGATCAGTCGCAGGAATTCGATCGATCTCGTCGTCTGTTATATTAGACTCTTCGAAAAAGAAATTCTGATCTGGGGCTATTTCTTTAAGACTTGTGATTATGTTGCAGGTTTTGAAATTGAACTCTTTATCCGTATACCCGATTTTTCTTATAACTTTTCTGGCCACATTGGGAAAGTCAACCTTGGTCTCAGAAGCGAACCTGGCGGCGATAAAAACAATCGAAGAAGAAACAGCGCATTCAGCGCTTACTCTGGACTTTGGGTCAGACTCAAAAAACCGGTCCACCAAGGCGTCACTGATTTGATCACACAGTTTGTCAGGATGTCCTTCCGTAACCGACTCAGAAGTATGAACGAATTCCTTTTTCATTTGTGCTGACCTTCTGATCCTGTCTTTCGAGTTTCATTGATTAACAGAGGAAGGGTTGAAGCCGCGCCGATCACAAGCATGTCACCGACCGTTATGGGCGCCAACCCCAACAATCCTCGTAAGGATGGTACCAACTGGGTGAGAAGTTGCAAAGCCAGGGACCCGAACACGGCCACATTTAAATATCTGTTCGGAGGACGCCCATCATCGGTAAATATGCTTGTGTCTTTAGATCTGCACGACAAAGCGTGAAGGATTTGAGAAATTGTGAGACTTTGAAACGCGAACACTCCTGCTGTTGGGCCCAAGCCATATTTGGCGACACCGTATCCATACGCCGATAAAGACGAAATACTTAATATGTTGGCTTCAATAGCAATTTGTTTAAAGTCCTCGTTCGTAACAATAGGTTCATCGTGATGACGGGGTGGCCGCGCCAATACATCGGGTTCCGGTGGTTCCAACGCCAGGGCCAGCCCAGGAAAAACATCGGATATCAGATTTATCCACAATAACTGTATGGCGTTCAAGGGGTAGCCGAGACCCAACAGACTGGAGAACAACATGACAATTATTTCACTAAAATTCGTGGCGAGCAAATAATGGAGTGACTTTCTAATATTATTATAAGTTGTCCTCCCGTCGCTCAAAGCCACAATCAAAGTTTCCAAATCATCATTTTCAAGCACGATATCGGCGACTTCACGGGCAACATCTGTGCCACTAGCGCCCATTGCTATCCCAATGTCTGCGGCTTTCAGGGCAGGTCCGTCATTGATGCCGTCGCCGGCCATACCGACTATCTTTCCACTGGCCTGCAACGCCTGAACTATTCTAAGCTTGTCAGAAGGACTCACTCTAGAAAACACATGGGCTTTGCCGCATAATGCCTTAACTATTTCGGGATCATTCGCTTCAAGATAACTGGAGTCGACTATCTCTATCGGAGCGCCCCGACTTAAGTCCAATTCTTTTGCGACCGCATAAGCGGTAGGCCCCTGATCGCCCGTAATCATCACTGTGTCGATTCCGGCTCTATGAAAAGACTCAATTGATTCTTTGACTCCTTCTCTAACAGGGTCCTCCATACCTACCAAACCTAGCCACGTCCAATTGGAACAATTTATATCCGAATCACCGTTACGACCGTGGGCGCAGGCTACTCCCAATACTCTTAACGCGAGCCCCGCCATCTTCTCATTTGCCAGGTCAATTTCATCACGACTTTCGTCAGTCAACTCATACAGCACGCCATGCTTTATAAAATTCGAGCATTTAGCGAGGACCTCATACGGGCTACCTTTAATAGCCAATAGCTTCTCGGAATCATTCGCTTGATGAAGCGTTCTCATAAATAGCTGATTTTCAGCCCTGTAATTCCTTTCAACAAGTGGATACTGATTTCTCACCGCCTCAACATTAACTCCGGCGGAAATCGCCAGGCTTACCAAAGCGTTTTCAGTCGCCGAACCATGAAGTTTGAACCCGCCATTATTTGATTGGATCTGTGTTTCACTGCACAAAATGCAAACATGCAAAAGTTTTATCAATTCGTCGGACTCATAAGGATTCACATGTTTGGACCCAGAGGCGAACATTCCGTCCCAGGTGTTTAAAAATGTCATGCCGGTGAAAACCTGGGTAACTGTCATGTGGTTCAGAGTAACCGTGCCGGTCTTATCGAAACAAATTGTTTGAACGGAACCCAGAGTACATACCGCGTCAAGATCTCGAACAAGCACTCCGTGGCGCTTCATGCTTCGCACTCCTAACGCGAGAGTTGTTGTAGCCACGGCCGGCAAACCCTCGGGTAATGCCGCTACCGCGAGAGAAACGCCCATTTTGAGCATTTGAATCAGCCCGACTCCTCTAACCAGGCCTATGAAAAAGATTATGACGCAGACAACGATGGACACTGCGGTAAGTTGATTTCCGACAACTGTAAGCTGCCTTTCAATAGGAGTGGTTGGCCGTTCAGCTTCTGAAACCAGAGTCTGGACCTTCCCAACCTCTGTGGAGGTCCCGACGGCCACAACCACCGCTATGCCATGTCCACCTGTGATACGTGTGCCGGCGAAGACCATGTTTTGACGTTCGGATATAGGTATAGACACACCGCTCAGCGATGTGGCGACCTTGCTTGACGGTAAGCTCTCACCTGTTAAGATTGATTCATCAGCGCTCAGGAGCTGGCTCTCGATAATTCTTGCGTCCGCAGCCACGTACGAACCGGGTTTGAGCGCCAAGATGTCCCCGCATACAATCTGGTCGGCTGAAACGATCTGTTTTATCGATCCCCTTATGATCTCGGCAGATGGTCTGACAAGTTTTTTGAGTGAACTAATGGTTCTTTCTGCGTCGTTTTCGGTTATAAAACCTATCGCCCCGTTGATTAAAATGACTGCGGAAATGATTGCGGCGTCAAGCCGCCCTCCTGTTAAAACAGAAAGCCCTGCGGCGGCGCCGAGTAATACTACCGGCATAGATGTAAACTGATCGAAGAAAATCTCGAGCTTTGAACGAGAGGCAGGTTCAGGAAAGAAGTTCGAACCATGCTTCATAAGATTTGCGTTGATTGATTGATCAGACAAGCCGGTTTTTGGACAAACGCCAAAGAGGTCGGTAATCTCCTGAGCCTCCATATGCCACCATCGGAAACTTTGCGCCGCAGACGGGACTTCATTGACAGGTTGGCTTTCTATGTGATCAGCGCGTATTTTCGTTGATGATGGAGCTTTGTTTCCAGATGTCTCATTTATGTTTTTATTTTCAGACCTGTTTCTGCTCTTCACAAAATAGGTCGCAACAATTTTTTCGAGAGAAGAGAAGATCAGATGACGATTACAAACGGGATCAAAAAGGACCAATGCATTTCCAGTCAACACATTTGCGGAAACGCGATTTACGAAATTAAATTCGGATAATTGAATCTCAATTGTTTTTTTAAGGTTTTCTGAACGATAAAGTCCCTTGACTTTAAACCTTACTCGGCCTTTTACAGTGTTGTGAATTTCTTGAATCAAATCTATTTTTCTTCGGAAACCTGTTTATGCAAACAAGAACAAAGTAGATCGTATTCACGTTAGGATAGGGCTAGAAACGAATTAGTATCCGGTTAAGACGCGTAATTCAGGAACAAAGGAGGAGGGTGATCTATTTCAAAGAAAATCAGCGTCTATTTCTTCCAACTCGGTCAGCCTGGATTGGGAAAATAGGCCTAGGCCTAGGGCATACCAAAATGCCACATACCATGGTGGACCGGTGAAATTTCCACGTGCAAATTGATAAATGCCATGACTTACCAACCCAAGAAAGACTATGCTCGGGATATCTAATCCACCCCCAGTCATTTTCAAAAGATCTTTGTCGGCCGTGTGGAACATGTCCTTTACGCCGCCGAGAAGGGTCACACGACGGCGCGTTTTGGTCTCTAATTTGAATAAATCCGATTGTTGAGCCACTTCGGCGATGTGTTTAGCGGTAAAGCCGCCCAGAAATAGAACTGAGGCCGTATCCGGATTAACCACAACCGTTTCATCGCCGGCATGTTTTGAGAATTTCTTTTCTATCGAGGTAAAAAAATCCCTATCACGTCTTTTAGAAGGGACTTTAATTCGCAGACGGTCATTAACCCTGTGAACGATGTAGGCTTCTGGAATCATTTTTTGCCAGGCTTATGCACTAATGCAGAACTTTTGCCTTCGCTGACTTCCGCCACGCTTGCTTCAAACTCGGCCTTTGCTTCCACAAAAAGGTCTTCTGCAACCTCGGTTACTTCGGCGACCATCTCTCGGCCATATTCATAAAGCATGTATCCGCCCTTTATGACGGCTTTGAGCAATGGCCTTGCGGCGCCTGCGACTGCTGGAATGACTATGGGCGCAACTAGAAGGCCAGCGCCTACAGCAATCCCTGTCCAAATACCACCTTTTGGGATCATGTCCGAAATCGCCATCTTTCTTCCCCTTCCTTTTCAATCTGTCTGCAATAATCACATCTAACCCATAAAATGTAAATTCAAGGCATTAAAGTCAACTCCTTTCTGCGAAGAGCGCAAACGAGAAAAACCTGAAATTCAACTAATACTTGATATCCACATTAAAAATTAATTTGGTCCTAACATACGTCTAATAATTTAAACCTAAATATTTTCAAAGCGACAGCGCGTGGAAACTTAATGACTGAAGCCCAAGTTTTGATGGGTCATTCAAGAGAGTTGGAGGAAATTTACATGGGTTGTTATATTCATAGGACACCGGGAAGGTTGAGAGTCAAAATTCCCCGCCTAAAAAGGAACGTCAAACTTGCCGACGAATTAACTCTACTGCTACGTGAAAAACAAGGGATCGATTCAATTGAAGTCAATTCCCTCACAGGTAGCCTAAAGGTCAATTTTGATGAATCACAGGTGACTTCGACCACATTGCTTAAAGTCTTATCTCAAGAAGGCTACATTGATATGACCAAACTTGTTTCAAGCAGTAGATACATGGATACGGTATTTTCGGAAGCGGGGAGGGTCGTGTCTAGGGCTATAGTCAGTCTAGCCCTGGATAAGGCTCTTGAAGGTTCGTCGCTCTCGATTATAGCCGCTCTCATTTAAGGCTGTGAGACTCCTCTACATTATTCCGATCCCTTGTCTCAACAATGATTTGTCATAATCTCCACTAATTCTCAGCCGCCTCAGTTTGGTATTTTTTTCATAGCTCATCTAATATAGCTTTTTTCTTGTTATTGAATTCCAGCTCGTCTATCAAACCTTTGTCTCGCAGTTTTTTCAATCTAATAAGTCTCAATTCAAAGGCGCCGAAGACGTCTTCACTCGAATTCAGAGCATGATTGGGAAGCAGCGAAGGTTTTCCTGTTTTAAAACTTGAGAGTTTTTTTGTGAATTCAGTTTTGGAAAAGCCGCTTATGAAGCCATTTGGCAACCATTTTGTCTCTGCCTTACGAATGAGGCCCAACCCAAGCTTGATCAAGGCGTTCCCATTCATATAGATTTTATTACTTTGAGTCATCAACGAAATCGTCCTTGTTGAGTTTTCGGCGCGGACGGCGCCTGGGTTTTTGTCAATTAATTTTCGTGGATGTTTTTCGATAGACAGAGAAAATGGTTGCGCATGATCGTTCCGTTGTCGAAGCAGTTTTTGGTTGCGCGCGCAAACGGCTTTATAGGCTATTCGAGCGCCTACTGGCCAAAGAATAAGTATTGCTAGACCATAGGTGATCAGTCCAAAGACGATGTTCATGAATAGCATTATCGCCGCCCAAGTAATGGTGGCGTAGAACATACCTATTGGGCCTAATATTAATGCTAGCAACACTGCGGTCCTTGGGCTTCTAACACGCTCCTGATATCTCTCTTCATGAACGGCCATCTTGTGATCCTCCTACTAATTGTTACCACGTGGAATTATCATTACAGACTATTGTGTGAATCCTGTGAAGGGATTTGTCAAATTGGACGAATCAATATCTAATTTTTTTCGGAATAATCCAGGACTATAAGTTTTCAGCCAGATTGAATTGCTGAACCACGTATTTGAAAGAGGCCAAAACATAAATGCCGTCTACGAGATAATTGGTAAAGGATTGCTAACAGAAAGCGGTTGTACAAAAAATGGGCTGCCCAGGGGAGACGTAAGAGAGCCGTTTGGTGGATATTTTCGGTGGGCAGCCTATGCGTGATGATATGCCCCAATTGTTCAGCCAATAATTTATTCCTGTTAGAAATTCGCTAAAGGGCTACATGGTCGACGCGCATTAAAACTTATTTCTTGAATTCTTCCCATGCAGCGTCGACAGCTCGGTCGATCTTGTCGCCGGTTTGTTGCATCGTATCCCAGATTACGTCCCACTGGGATTTGACGGACGACGCCATGTAGCCTATTTGTTCCTGTGTGTATTTTACCTGGTTCTCGCCGACCCTGCCAAATGCTGTCCACTGCTTGTCAAGCGTCTCTGCAGCCTGGTCTACGCAAAGATCGAAGGTGTCTTTACTGACATTCCCCAGAGCGGCAAGGCGATTTTTCAGTTCACTAAAAAACGCGTCCCAGTCCAGGCACTTCTCTTGAATCAGGAGATCCCAGGACTGTTTAATCTTATCAGCCGCCCTGTCAATATCATCCACAGCCATGTTTCCGGACTGCTTCATGGTTTTGGAAATTTGGTCGACGGCCACGAAAAACTCCTCGCGGGAAGCGCCCCAACTTTTCACAAGAAAAGCCCTGGCCTCACCGAGCATGAAAACACCTATAACTCCGAGATTGTCGGCAAGTTCGGTAACTGCCGCCCGAACTCCCTGTTCGTTTTTTTCCATAGATCCTCCGTTGTTTTATTGACTTAGAGTCAAGGCTGAATATAAAGGTTTCCGAGGTTAAAGCTTTTGAGCGCTATTGTCTCGCCTAATCGAACCCAATTGTCCGAAAATTAACACGCTCCCCTGGTCAAGAGGAGCGTGAGTCTATGTCATCGGGATTTACAAGACCCATGGGTTGAATATTTCGTCTCACCTCAAGGTCAGGTATCTCAAAGCTAGAAACTGATCAGCATATTGGTTTCAATGGCAAAAAGAGCGTCTATATCTCTGCCAAGATTGTAAGTGGCGATCGCCTGGTTTGCGTTGCCTATGACTGTAGCCCCACCGAGAGCGCGATAAATGTTGGCCGTGTTGGGAAACGCGTATGCCCACCAATTGCCGGGTTTCCAGTATGCGAAGGTCGAGTTCCAGGTCAGTCCTTCCAGTATTTTCCAGTTTACCCCGCAGTCCGTTTCCCATCCAATGTCTCTTGCGCTCCCAGGGACTGCTTGTCCCACATTGACTCCATTCTGAGCGTTCAGGATGTCAGCGTTGGTCCAGACTCGACCCTCAATGGCGTAATTCCCTCCGAGTCTGTATGAACTTGCCTGATCACGCCAAGCCTGTGAGAATACAAAGGAAAGGTTGAGGTTGGCCGCAACTGCGTAATCAAGTCTTCCTCCTACATGATGAAAATTGGTGGGTTGACCGTTGCCGGACGCGTCCCATCCGTCACCGGTTCCATACATGTAGTACATCAGATAGCCCCACTGTTTCATGTAAGGACCAGAGAGTCCCTGTTCCGCAGTAGCCGCATCCTCGCTGGTATTTCTGGTGCTTGGGTCATCGCCGGTTGCACGGACATAATTGAATGTTATCTTGGAAGGCCCGCAAAGCGCTCCAATTTCGGCCCCATAAAGCCACGCAGCGTCGTCCTCGTTTACGTTTACCAACCCGGTCGCAGGGTTGCCCGTGCCTCTGCCTGACCGCCAGCGATTGAACCAGTCGGCCTCACCGTTGAAAAAGACTCGACCATTGTTGTATTTAGCGGCCAACGCAATTCTGTATCGTAAAATATCGTCGCTAGGCGCACTGACGGTAAGAGCTGCCCCTCGAAAACGATTGGCTACTGTACCCGCTGGTACAGCGGGAGCGCTGGGCTGACGATACGAATCAGACACTAATTGCAACTCGAGAGGACCGTTACCGTAATGTATTTCTCCCATGACAGCCTGAAAATAATTGCGCCGATCTTCCTGTCTTTGCGTGGAACCAGGCCCGGTGTTACGAGAAGTAGCGTTACCTAGAGACCACGCTGACTGCTCACGTCCAAAATAAGGGCTGAATCCTATTTTGAAAGGCCCATAGTGAGCGGTAACGCTGAAGGACGCGGATGAACGGTTGTCTTTATGCTTCCACAACCCCATCCCGATAGCGCTGGTCTTATAGCCAAGACTGAAGTCGAGCATAGGAGTATGGATCGAAGCCTTCAACCACTGGAGAGTCACAAAGGTATTGGGAACATTGCTGGCAACCGGCCGGTCGTTGATAGGAACATACATAGAATTGTAAAATCCCACATTTCGATAAGTCCCCGCCGCAGCGCCAGTAGTCCCTCCAAAATTGTATGGGTCTCCATCAGACCATATTCCAAGGGATGTTAGATTAACGGAGCTTTCAACAGAAATGGCCTTGTTGACCTTGATCTTTGGGAAAATAGTGGCCCTGTTGTCGGTGAGACTCATATCGCAGCCAAAATTGTTCTGCCCTGCCAATACTCCGAAATTGTTTGTGTCACTCATTCGGTTGGTAGTCGCTGCGGTTGGAAAAACGGACAGGTGGTTGATACCAAGATTCACGTTTGTACCGTCCATCTGCCCGAAAATGTCGTTTTGACCGGTCCTGGTCCAGTAACGATAGCGCCATTCCCAGTCGCCCTTCATCGAAAACTCCCAGGCGAAGGCCGGCGCTGCTGCGCAAATTGCTAATAAGGCGATTAAGCCAATAAGTCCAAACCTTTTCATTCTTCCTCCCATTCAAAAAAAAAATTTGAGAATCCCAGCTCAAGCGAAGCTTCTGACTCGGCCAAGCCCGAGGCTTCGCGTGTTTTCGCCCAAGGTCAATCCTGGGATCCCCTCCGTTTAAGGAAATATTCGGTGATCGAATTCTGGCGATGAAACGTTAGCTGTTAATTAAAGAAACGTTAGAAATGGTTAGAGTAAGGTTAGAAAAGCGTTAAGATACGCATGGCTGGGCCGGAAAAATTGGAAGATGACATGAGTGGTAAAACTGCTCTAAATAAGGAAAAGGAATAGAATCTGCATCTCTTTTTCGGGTGAAAGAGTCTCCGTATTCCTCAAAATCGAGAAATAGAGTTCGTTGCTGTGTTAGCATTAATCATGATATTCTCTTTCAAGAAAATGGTTCGGAATGTTTCCTCACTTACCCGATAATTAAACAGTCCCAAAGGCATATCCATAATGGCTAAAGAACGTATCCTGGTCGTAGATGATGAAGAAGATATCCTTGAACTGGTACGTTACAATTTGACAAAGGAAAACTTTCAGGTCATAAGCGCCACAACCGGGGAAGATGCCCTGGATAAGCTCAAGAAGGAATCCTTTGACCTCATACTGCTTGATCTCATGTTACCGGGCAGGGATGGACTAGACACATGTCGTATCATCAAGGGAAGTCCTGAAACTTCCCAGATTCCGATAATGATGATTACGGCAAAAAGTGAAGACACCGACGTGGTGCTGGGGCTGGAGTTGGGAGCGGATGACTATGTGACCAAACCGTTCAGCCCGAGGGTCCTGCTGGCAAGAATTAAAGCCCTGCTGCGGAGGAACCAGCCCGAACATTCCGAGGACCGAGCCATCATTAAGGCTCATGAAATGGTTATTAATCCTTCACGACACGAGGTTAAGGTTAAACAATCCGTTGTGAACCTCACAGCGACCGAATTCTCAATACTTGAATTTCTGGCCAAGAGACCCGGTTGGGTATTCACTCGAGAACAAATTATTGATTCTGTGAAGGGAACAGACTACCCGGTCACGGATAGATCCGTAGATGTCCAGATCGTGGGGCTCAGGAAAAAACTTGGCGACTCTGGAGATCTGATTGAAACGGTCCGTGGCGTAGGTTACAGGTTCAAGGAGTGAGAGCACGTCAGTAGTGGTTACCACTTTTCAAATTATTGGCGAATCCTGACATCCAATCCTACATGCTTGCCATATATCACAGACCGAGTGTCTTAGGTAAGTCATCAATCATTTTCCTTATTTCATCCCGCACCCGTCTGTAGGTCTGGAGTTTTTCTTCCCTGGATGTATTTGATACGCTGGTTACTGATCTGGGGTCATCGAACCCTATGTGGATGTTTTTTGATGTTCCAGGGAAAAAAGGGCAGGTCTGCCTGGCGTTGTCGCAAAGAGTAATCACGTAATCGAAGTCAAGACCCGCCAACTCTGAAATTAATTTGGATTTGTGGCTGGATATATCAACACCGGCTTCATTCATGACCTCTACGGCTATAGGATCTAAACCATGCTTTTCCACACCCGCTGAAAAAGGTTCAATTACATCACTGAGCAATTGTCGAGCCCAACCTTCGGCCATCTGACTCCGACACGAGTTGCCTGTGCAAAGAAATAAGACACGTTTTCTGGTATTGTTAGGCATTCTGTTGCCCGCCCTTCATTAAAAAGTTAACCTATAAGATCACAAAACGGTCCGCCCAGTTTATGATTTTTCAGTTCGGATGGATATAAAAAGCTGGGGCAAAGAATAAAATACGAGAAACATGAAAAGCCAAATAAACAATTCAAGCGCTCAGTTTGCGGACTTACGGCGGAACGTGTTACTGTTTTAAGGGACTGATATTAAAGAGCCGGCAATTCATTAAGATGAAGAATTCAACGTTTGAAAAAGACAAATTGACGGATGAGGAATGGGAATCGATTTGCCGAAAATGCGCAAAATGCTGCTATGAAAAAGTAGATTTGGGCGGAGGTCAAATCGTTTATACCAGCGAACCGTGTGTATATCTGGACACTGTCACCGGAATGTGCAAAATTTACGAGAATCGCCATGAAATTGAGCCAGACTGTATCAAACTTACAGAGGAATTCATCAGACAGATTAACTGGATGCCCTCAGACTGCGCGTACGTGGAATACCTCGATCAGAAAGACACATTAGAGACTGTCAGGGCCGTGAAAATAGCCAAAAAAGGTAAACGATCAAAAGCAAGGAGAAGGTGATGGCCGTAAAAACAATAAACGTTAACAGAGATATTTTGGAGGTCAATGAAGCGCTTGCCCTTAACCTCAAGAGATCATTTGAAACTAACAGAACATTTGTAATCAACCTGATGGCGGCGCCAGGGGCTGGAAAGACATCCACAATCCTCAGATTAATTGAAAGTCTTTCAGGCAAGCTCAAAATGGGAGTCATAGAGGGCGATATAGCTTCTGATGTCGATTCTCGAAGGATCCAGCAGGAGAACGTCGATGTTGTCCAGATTAATACCGACGGCGCCTGTCACCTGGACGCTAATATGATTACAGCCGCGTGTTCCGGTCTTGGTATAGAAGGTAAAGATTTGGTGATCATTGAAAATGTAGGAAATCTTGTTTGTCCGGCGGAATTTAATCTCGGGGAGAATCTTAAGGTAATGATTCTGTCAGTCCCTGAAGGACATGACAAACCACTGAAATACCCGTTAATGTTTACTGAATCCCAAGTTCTGTTGATCAACAAAGTAGATCTAGTTCCATATACTGACTTTAATATGGAAGAATTCCAGAAGACAGTAATAGCAATGAATCCCAATATTAAGATGTTTCCAGTTTCTGCAAAGACAGGTGAAGGTTTCGGGGAAGTATCGGAATGGATAGAAGAGCAGGTCAAGGCATCAAAGAACAATCGGGGGTAGACCAAATGATGATCCGGACAATGCGTTTGGGCTCTATTCTAGTTGCCGTTTTTGCGATGAATGTCTGTGGTTTTTGGGTTCCTCATGAGGCAGATGGCGCTGAACTCCCGGACGCTACAATAGCTGGAGAGATCGTCAAGGATAATAATAAAGCCATAATTGAGGCCTTCTTAAAATATGAGCTAACCGAAGTTAATCAACAGGTTACGCAAAAACTCATAGAACAGCGCCCATCGTTGATTTTCTTTATTAAGCAGGCGCAGCGCGGTCCTCTAAGTAGCCTGCTCTTCCTGGAAGAGCAGGTGCACAAACTCCAGGACGCTCAGAGGAACATAGATTCTTTTCCCTACTCGATAGCCTTTTCTTCGGCGGAAAAGAAAAAAGTTCTAGGGTTGCGCCCGACAGCGGACAAAATTGTTTCATACGGTATCCCTCTAATGAAAAGGGATTTTTATCGTGTAATTGTAGCCGCCAAGCATTTGGCCGACCCCAAAAAGAAACATCCTGTCGAGTTAATGTCTGATCGGGCTTTTCGTGACGCCATTTACAGATACTGTGAACCGACGGCGAGAGACCTGGATAACGCGATAGGAAAGCTTTCAGAGGGCGAGCTAATTTGTATGCGGCTTGGATTTGTCCTGGAACAGGTAACTGTTACTAATATCTGGCTTAGAGTGAACGACAACAAGTTGCCTGACGAGTCGGATTATATGGTGTTTCGGAAGAAAAGAAGCGAGTACTTTGAGAAACGCCTTAAAAGAATTTATGGTGACTCTAACAACGCCGCTGCTTCAAGCCAGAGAAGAAACAACAGATAGATTCCAAATTTCAAGACATCCTCTTTATGTCGTTTCACCGTACGGGAAAGTCTTGCGTCATCCATTCATGATGCCGCATGAGCCCGATCATTGAATTGGCATAGGTTCAAGTAAACACTTGCTGTTTTTATTTCGATCGCGACGCGGCAAATTAAGTGGGAGTATATGCGCCCTCTGGTCAGACTGTTAAATGTGACGAAAAGTTATTTGAGCGGTTCCAAAAGCGAGGTTCTCCCTCTGGCCGGGGTTAGTTTTGAACTTTTTCAGGGAGAGCGGGTAATATTATTGGGAAAGAGCGGTTCAGGGAAAAGCACGTTCCTTAACATTGTTGGAGGTGTAGACACTCCGACAGAGGGTCAATTCTTTTTTGACGGCAAAGAACTTACAAAAAGATCTCAAGTTGATCTGGCCCTTTACAGACGCAGGGAGGTTGGATTCATATTTCAGTCGTTCAACCTGTTTCCTTCGTTGACGGTGGGGGAAAATGTCACCCTGCCTTTGGAGTTGTTAGGTATTAGTGACCATACGCGGGCGCATGAACTCCTGGCTGAGGTTGGCTTGGGCGGCTTTTGGAAGAAGTTTCCGGAGGTTTTGTCAGGAGGCGAACAACAGAGGGTCGCAATCGCCCGCGCTCTGGTCAAGAAGCCAAGACTGATTCTTGCAGACGAGCCCACTGGAAATCTCGATCAGGAAACGGGAAACAGCATTCTGCAACTTATAGACAGGATTTGCCTGGAATCCAACGCTGCCTTGATCATGGTCACGCACAGTCCCGACGCATTGTGGATTGCCCCAAGACATTACAAACTCAAGTCCGGAATACTGATAGAAAATAATTGTGCGACTTAAGAGATCGAATTGATACGAATTTGTTGATTCATTTATCCTATGATGCCACGTGATGAATTTGATAACACTGCTCAGATTCAACTTCAAATATTATCGAAGACATACGCTCCTGGCTATGCTCTGCCTGTTGGGAATTTCATTGGGTGTCGGGATCATAGTGGCTGTGGAGTTGATCAACAACTCAGCTCTTGCCTCCTTCGAATCCTCGGTTGACTTCCTAGCGGGGAGAGCGACCAATTCGATCATTTCCACATATGGAAGAATAGATGAGAATTACTTTAAACAATTTTGGGAAAATCCCAAAATTGTAGCCGCCACTCCACTGGTAGACGTAATGGCGGATACGCTCGAAACAGGTTCGGAACCGGTCCATTTCCTGGGAGTGGATCCATTCCTGGAGGCTCCGTTTCGCAACTGGGTTCCACAATTCGATGATCAGAAAGGAATGTCACAGTTCTTTGATACTGACGAGCCGTCTGCATTTGTTTCCGCGGACCTTCTCAAAAAGCATAACCTGAAAACTGGAGACTGGTTGACTGCGCTCGAAGCGGGTTTGGAAAAGAGAATCCGGATTTTAGGTCCCCTGCCTGGAAACGCTAATGGGGGATTGGAGGAAAATCTTGCTGTAATGGATATAGCTTCGGCTCAAAACGTTTTTAGCCGCATTGGTCGACTGGACAGAATAGACCTCATAGTCGATGGGCCGGTATCTTCGGCGATCAAAGCCTTGCCTCCTGGACTCGAAGTGACTGACGCGAATTCAAGAAAATCCACTCTGACAGCGATGCTTTATTCCTTTCAACTCAACCTGGCGGCCATGAGCCTCATAGCGCTTTTTGTAGGAGTATTCCTGATATACAACTTTTCAATGTTCTCCGTCCTGTCGAGGCGCCAGGACATGTCCCTACTATTAACCTTGGGGTCCGATCGCGGGAAACTTGTTATCGCATTCATGATTGAATCAACAATCCTGGGCGTTTTGGGAAGTTTGATAGGAATAATTTTAGGTTTTTCAGTAGCGTCATACAGTATAGGGAAAGTATCCTCAACGATCAGTCAACTATATTTTCAGGTCAACGCTCTCCATGTGGAACTTACGAGGAGCATAATTATAAGTGGCCTTTCCGTAGGGTTCCTGGCCACACTTGTCGGTGTCACGATGCCTGCGCTTGAAGTGGCGACCACGCCTCCTGTCCTGGGACTGAAAAGACAGAGTATCGAAGACAAGGTCAACAAATTAAAGAAATACCTGTCTCTAGCCGGCGTATGCTGTCTCATTTTCGCCGTATCAGCGGCATGGGCTTCGAAGCGTTCAATTTTTTGGGGTTTTGTGTCAGCTTTCGGTCTGACTACGGCATTTGCGCTTCTTACCCCCGGTCTGCTGAGTCCATTTACGTATTACCTTGGCTTAATATTGAAGAAATCTTCTAAAAGACTCGAAGGTTTCCTGGCGGCCAGAAATATTGGGGCGTCCCTGAGCCGGACATCCATAGCGGTGGCTGCTCTGGCCGTGGCCCTGTCAATGACCATTGGCGTAGATACCATGATATACAGTTTCAGAACTTCTGTAGCCGCCTGGCTGGAAGAAGCGTTAAAAGGGGATTTGTACATATCGCCTGAAACCACCAAATGGGATCATCCTCTCCCGGAATCTTTAATGAAAGAAATGGAACAGGACCCTAGGGTCGACGCGCTGGAAAGATATTCAACCATCAATGTCTTTTTGGACGGCAAACCAGTCAAACTAAGAGTCATGGAATCCCGGATACTTGAACGCAGAGCCAGGTTCCATTTCATGAAAGGCGATAAGAACAATGCCTGGGAGAAATTACGTAACGGCGGGGTTTTCATATCAGAGCCTCTGGCCTTCAAATTCCACCTTGGACTTGGTGATTTTGTAAGCCTTGATTCTCCGAATGGGCCGCAAAAGTTCAAGATCGTGGCGATAACGAGAGACTATTCTTCTGATCAAGGCACAGTGCAGATTGATCGAGAGGAATATAAGAAAATATGGAAAGATGATAGAACACAATCCATTGCGCTGTTTTTAAAACCGGGCGTTTCCTTCGGAGAAGTGAAAAAGTCTATAGCGTCAAAATTCAAGGGATTGGATAGGACCATTGTCTCTAACCATGAAATGAGGGAACGAGTACTTTCAATCTTTGACAAAACATTCGCGCCTACAAGCACGCTGAAGGGGGTTTCTTTGTTGGTGGCGCTACTGGGAGTCGCTACAGCCATGATGGCTATACTGCTTGAAAGATCACGAGAAATTCGGGTCCTTGGGTATCTTGGACTTACGCCTTGGGAGATCGGAAGGATGAACGTCTACCAGGGGCTGATCATGGGGCTAGCCTCGTTCCTCATAGCGTCTGTTTGTGGTTTGTCACTCACTTATATAATAGTGTACGCTATAAACTTCAGGTCTTTTGGATGGTCTATTGATATAAGTGTGAACCAGTGGATATTTTTAGAAGCGTTAGCTCTGACAATGGCTGCCTGTTTTCTATCTTCTCTTTATCCGACCTGGAGACTTGTTCGGGCTCCATCGGCTGCGGCAATCAAGGAAGAATAGATGCGCCGAATTGGGCGTCAGGCCTTTGGCATTACGCAAGGATTTAAAAAAAGGACTTATTAACAATTGAGGATATTAACATGAATAAATCAGAAATTTTAAAGGCGTTGGAATGGGTTGACCAGACGGCTCGCGATGGAGACGCTCTACGGTTGGTTAAGGCCAAACAGAGTCTCGACAGCGCGTTAGCCGTGATCACTGACTCTGGAGACCAGGAACAAGCGTACAAGACCGCTCAGGAAAGTTTTGTTCGCAAATACGGAAGGGAACCGCTCGAAGAGTTGGAGTTGGAAGACTGAGCCATTGGGTTAAAATTCCAGAATCGCACGCGCCAACTTTAACGTTTGCGTGCCTAACCATTTTGATCATCAATCTTTAAATGGATCATAGTCAGTTCTTAGATTTGAAGCGATTGCTTTTCTGGTTTGTTCCATGAGTTGGGGCACATCATCCTCGGTCAGACCTTTGGTTTCTATCGGCTTTCCTATCGTAAGAGTTATGTGGCCGGGACGCAATGCCATTGTTTTTTTCGGAAGAATCTTAAAGGCGCCGTTCGATGTGACAGGCAAGATTGGAAGGCCGGTTTGAATCGCCATCATGAATGGTCCTTTCTTGAACGGGAGGAGTTCTCCATTCGATGTTCTGGTGCCTTCAGGATAGATTAACAAAGACCAGCCATTTGACAGCTTCTCTTCGGCGCGTTTCAGACTCTGTACAGATGCTTCTTTGTTGGACCGGTCTATCGCTATTGCTCCAGTTCCTGCCAGGGCCGATCCAAATATTGGAATCCGTAGGAGTTCCTTCTTTATGACCCAACGAAAGCGAAGAGGAAGTTTTATCACAAGGGCTAAGATGTCTGTGTTTCCCTGATGGTTGGGAGTGACAATATACGATTGCCCCGGCATGACATTTTCGGCCCCGAAGACTGAAAACTTTAAGCCCATGAAAAAAGCGATTATCTTGGCCCACCATCCCATCATTCGAAAAGCCGGGCCGCCTGATGAGGTTAACAGGCTTGAGAAGACTATTGGAGGCATTAGAAGACTTGTGAAAATCACCAAGCCTACAGCGGTTATTAGAATACGAGGCAAGTACTGGATTTTAGACCACATCAGATTACGGTGTTCCTCTGAACAGGAATGTTATTAAAGGCTTTTATCTTGGAAACGATTGTTGGAAATCAACACAGTTGAATTGATATTAGCATCTGCATTGAGATCCTTCAACGAGCGACCTCACAAAAATGACGCTATATTAAAAATGCAGAGCCTGTTTATCAGCGGAGATCAAACTCAACATGTCCTCTGACCGACTTAACAAACTTAAAATCAGCCTGGAATCAAAGGATACGCCTGGCGCAGGAATTCCCTTGATCAAAATCGTGTTGTTTTTGTTGTTGCTGTCAGGATTGGCTGCTATAGGCGGCTATTTGCTGTGGACCAACTGGCTGAGGCCACCAAAAGAAATTCATGTGACCAAAGTGACCGGCGCATTCCCATCAAGGGCCCTGACGATTCTTAACGCCAGCGGCTATGTGGTGGCCCAAAGAAAGGCCGCAGTTTCCTCAAAGGCAACTGGCAGACTTGAACATCTGTACGTCGAAGAGGGTAAATTTGTTAAACAGGGCGACGTGATCGCACAGTTGGAAAACGACGATTTGAAAGCCGCCCTGGAAGAAGCCCAAGCAGGCCTTAAAGTTGCTACGGCCGACCTAAATAATGCCGAAGCGGAATTGGAGGACGCCACTCTCAATTTTAACCGACAGAAGTCGCTCAAAGATTCCGGCGCAGTTTCAGAGCAGGCTTTTGATTCCGCTGAAGCCAGATATAAAAAAGCTCAAGCCGCTCACAGATCCGCAAGATTTAGAGTTGATAAAACTGGAGCTTCCGTGAAAGTGGCGGAAGTGAACCTGGAGCAGTCCTATATACGAGCGCCTTTTGACGGCGTGATATTGACCAAAAGCGCTGAAGAGGGAGAAGTAGTAGCGCCGATGGGCGCGTCCCTGAACGCGAAAGCCTCCGTGGTGTCGATGGCTGACATGGGTTCACTTATGGTTGAAGTTGATGTGTCGGAATCCAGCCTTGAAAAAGTCAAAGCAGGGGGTCCAGCGGAAATTCGCCTTGACGCGTTTCCAAATGACAGATTTGAAGGGACCGTGTATATGATCGTCCCGACCGCTGACCGATCCAAAGCCACGGTTTTGGCCAAGGTCAAGTTTGATAAAATAGACTCAAAAGTACTTCCTGAAATGAGCGCAAAGGTCGCTTTTTTATCTCGACCACTGAAAAATGATGAAGATAAGCTTTTCCTGGGTGTTCCCACAAATTCTATATCAGGCAAAGACGGAGCCAGAACAGTTTTCGTAATCCGGGATGGCAGGGTTCATGCCACCGAGGTCAGGGAAGGGCGCTCCTGGGGGGATATAACGGAAATACTTTCTGGACTTAAAAAGGGTGATGCGGTCGTACTGAACCCAGATTCCCAGCTTAAAGACGGTTTGAGAGTAAAGATCAAAGAGTGAGGCGATTCGCTGTGGCTCAACCCGATTTGGTAACAATCGAAGAACTTACTAAAACCTATAAACGTGGCGGACAGACCATTCCTGTTTTGACCGACATCAGTCTTTCTGTTGGCCAGGGCGAATTTCTGGGCCTTATGGGACCATCCGGTTCGGGGAAAACAACACTTCTAAATCTTATCGCGGGGATAGATAGACCCGACAGAGGTCGATTAATCGTCAATGGGGTAAACATAGCTGTCTTGAGCGAATCAGAACTAAGCAAATGGAGGGCTTTGAATGTTGGTTTCATTTTCCAGTTCTACAACTTGATTCCAGTTCTCAACGCATTGGAAAATGTTGAACTTCCACTACTTCTGACTTCTCTTTCAAAACGCGAAAGACGGGATCATGCAGTCACAGCGCTTGAGGCGGTTGGGCTTAATGACCGGATGGATCATTTCCCATCCGAGTTATCTGGCGGGCAGCAGCAGAGAGTAGCCATAGCTAGAGCGATTGTGACGGATCCCGTATTGTTGGTGGCGGACGAACCTACGGGCGATTTGGACAAAAAATCAGCAGGTGATGTCCTGGATCTATTGGCGGAACTTAACCGTCAATTCGAGAAAACGATAATAATGGTGACTCATGATCCGCGAGCCGCAAAAAAGGCCCAAAAAATTCTGTTCCTTGATAAGGGGATTCTGGCGGATTCGATCAAGGACGAGTTCTAAGGATTGAACCACCTGACGAATTCTTTTGTATCGACCCTATCTGATCTGAAAGCGTTTATCGGAGATTTATCATCCCGATATCCCACGGCCAGCGAGATTACCAGTTTCTTGGTTTCGGGAATATTCAAAACGTCTTTAATCTCGTCTTCATACCAGGTAACCAGTCCGATCGGGCATGTCGAAAGGCCATGTCCCGCCGAAGCCAAAACGAAGTACCCTATAAAAATTCCTATATCAACCATGCGGTCAGGAGGAAAACTTTCATCGAGATATATGAAGACTACCGCAGGCGCGCCGTAAAACTGCAGGCTACCTTCATTGACGAATGTTTTAAAATCCATCCGCATTTCTTCTACCAGAGGAGTCATTCCCTCTGCCGTTTCCTTGGCCCTGTCAATAAATCTCGCGGGAATTTCTTTTGAAGATCCGGGTCCGCAAGTAACCTTTCGTTCTGCCAAGCGCTTCAACAATCTCTTCGAGAGTCGTTTAATTTCATTTCCTGTAACCACGGTAACTTCCCATGGTTGTATGTTGATGGCTGACGGAGAGTTGCACGCGTCCCTCAAGACGTCTTCCAGGATAGCGCTGTCTACCTGAATATTGAGAAAACCTCTTGCGCTGCGTCTTCGCCGTATTGTTTCGAGTAAGTCCATTGCAGTTGCCTCCACAATCTAATTTCGCGCTGGAGCCACCCTACATGGCTCGGTTTCTTGCTCAATTGAAAGAAAATAGATATACATCTCAAGATAAATTTAGAAATTCCGAGAGAACCAAACAATCTTGAGAAACTCATCATAATCCCCAAAGCCTATTCAGGAGAAACTGTTCTTGTGAAAAACAGGATTTTATTCGCATTCGGATCGTTTGCAGTATTGATGGCATTTTACGCGAGTCCAAGTTGGTCGGAAGATTTTGTAGATACTTTTAAAGCCGGTCTACAGTCTGAAGACTCAGGCTCTCTGGATCAGGCCCTTACCTATTATTCCGACGCTATAAAGATGGCCCCCCAATCCGCGCGCTCCTGGGCCAAGAGAGGTGAGACTTACCTTAAAAAAGGGGACCCTAAAGCGGCCATAAAAGACCTTATCCAGGCGACTAAGCTCGATCCGGCTTACGCTCCCGCTTTTGCAAGGTTAGGCTTCGCCTATAACGCTATAAGCGACTACGCCAGGGCCGTCGAAGCGCTAAATGTGGCTATCAGGCTTGAGCCATCGTCATCCGAGGCTTTGAATACCAGAGGTTTCTCCTTCAATGGTCTTAATGACTATGATCAGGCGATTCAGGACTTCAACAGCGCGATAGCTTTGAATTCCAATGATCCAAGGTACTACAACAACAGGGGTTTTGCGTTTAATGGCAAGAACGAATACAAAAAGGCGATTCAAGATTTTGACAAGGCTATAAAACTGGATGCTACCAATGCCATGGTTTATAACAATCGAGGCGTCGCATACATGAGAATAAAGGATTTTGACCGCGCTCTCCAGGACTTCGACAAAGCCATTGAGATAAATTCAAATTTCGCTTCCGCATATCACAATCGAGGTATGGCGCTGAGTGGTAAGGGACGTGACGACAAGGCCATAGAGGAATTCAGCAAAGTTATTGAAATGAACCCCAATTCGCCTGTTCTCTACAAGGATCGCGGAACAGCGTATTCGAAACTTGGAGAATATGGACTGGCAAAGAAAGATTTTGAAAAATCTATAGAATTCGACAAGAAGTTCGCTCCAGGCTATTCCGCTTTGGGCTTGCTGCTGGCGACAGCGAATGATTCTTCCGTCAGGAATCCTGCGCTTGCAAAGCGATTCGCCGAAAAGGCCGTATCAATGGGAGATTCTACCGCTCCGGAGTTGACTCGCAATCTTGCTGAAGTGCACAAGGCGCTGCATGAGGACGCCGCTGCAATTCTAACTTTGAAGAAAGCCATATCAATGGACCCTTCAAATAAAGAATTTGCGAAACTATTGCAGGAATGGGAAAAGGCCGCTCCTACGAGAGTTTCCACCCAACCTGAACCGACTCGGTCTAAAGCGTTTTACAACTTGTGGTGAGCGTCCGGAAAGGCGTTTCAAAGAGGCGAACTTGACTAAAATAGATGACCGATTTTCGGCGTATACGAATAACATACTGGATCTCAAAGACGCTGGGAAAGACCTGGACAGGAGAAATGTGACAAGGTCGAGGATTTTGAAGGTCTTCGAGAGTCTTCCTCCTGATGTTTTGGATCTTTTTCTAAGCGGGTCGCGGAATTTCAAAATTCTGATTGTTCCTGATCCGGGCTTACCCTTCGGTATGAAAACCAGGGCTCACGTTTCTTCCATTGGCCTGATTTACACAATTTCCATTTGTGATGAAGCTCAAGATTGGCCTGAAGATCATTTCATGGGATCTGTTTTTAGGGAACTGGGACATGTTGTGGCTGAGTTGCCGCCGGAGGAAGAGTGGCCCTTGAACCGAGGCGCCAGGGCCCGGTTCAAGGAGCAGGCGGAGTGTAGGGCTGATGCTCTAGTTTGGAGCTGGGGATTGAGGCACTATGATATCATTTTTCTGAGCGCGACTTATCCTTCTCACTGGGTAGATAAAATTGTCAATGATATTAGCTTGATGCTCCTGTCAGAATTCAATAAGAATTGAAGTCGTCACGTTTCCACTAAACCTCCAGGTCAAGTTTGAGAAATACGCATAAAGTTGACCTGATTTACTTGCCCAAGAGTTCCAGCGCCCTGGCTACTACGTTGTCCGGTGTAAATCCGTAGTTGGCTAAGACCTCTGAGCCTGGAGCCGAAGCTCCAAATCCGTCAATTGAAATCACTTTACCTCTGGAACCGACCCATCTCTCCCATCCCAGTGAACAACCGGCTTCAATAGCAAGCCTCAGTTCCACTTCAGGTGGCAACACTTTTTCTATGTATTCCCTGGGCTGTTTTTGAAACATATCCCAACTGGGCATCGACACGACTCTTGTTGGCACGCCGCGTTGTGTCATCAGAATATTTTGGGCTTTCAGAGCTAGATTGACCTCTGACCCCGAAGCTATAAGGATTAAGCTTGGTTTTTCTTTGCAGTCCGACAGGATGTAAGCGCCCTTGTCCAAAAGGGAAGCGCTTGCGAAAATTTCCCGGTCAAGAATTGGCAGACTCTGTCTCGTCAGGATAAGGGCCACTGGACCTCGTGATGTCATTGCCACTCGCCAGGCTTCAGCGGTTTCGTTGGCGTCCGCTGGTCTTATGATTGACAGGTTGGGCATGGCCCTGAGTGACATCAGATGTTCGATCGGCTGATGAGTTGGCCCATCTTCTCCGACCGCCACACTGTCATGAGTGAAAACAAATATTGTATGAACTTCCATAATAGCCGCCAATCTGATAGCTGGTCTCATGAAATCACTAAAGACAAAAAAGGTCGCCCCATAAGGTATGACGCCTCCATGAAGAGCCATGCCGTTAACAATTGCGGCCATGGCAAACTCGCGAACTCCGAAATGAATATTTCTACCGGCAGAATTGTCCGGCGCCTGGGCTCCGGCGCCTGAAATCATGGTCTTGGTCGATGGAGCCAGATCCGCAGAACCGCCCATGATATTAGGGACCTTCTTGGCAATAGCGTTCAGGACCTTACCGGAAGATACTCTGGTGGCTTCAGGCTTGTCTTCAGGTTTAAAAACAGGGATTTCAGAATCCCAGTTTTCGGGCAATTCTCCTCTAATTTGTCTGAAAAACGTCTCCGATTCCTCTGGAAAAGCCGTGGAATATTCCTGCATAAAAAGGTTCCATTTGTTCTCACTTTCCTTCCCACATTCCAATAGGGAAGCGAAATGGCTTTGAACTTCCTGCGGAACAAAAAAACGTTTATCCACTGGCCATCCCAGGTTTTCCTTCGTCGCTTTGAGAGCTTCTTCCCCCAACGGTTCCCCATGAGCGGAAGAGCTGTCCTGCTTGGGGCTTCCAAAGCCTATATGAGTTCTAACCAACAAGATTGAAGGTCTTTCTGTTTCTCTCTGAGCCTCCTCAATGGCCTCTTGAATGGCTTGCAAATCATTTCCATCCGAAACTCGTGAAACATGCCAGCCATAAGCCTGGAATCTGGCCCCGACGTTTTCCGTGAACGTAAGGTCTGTGCTGCCCTCAATTGAAATCTTGTTGTCGTCGTACAAATAAATTAGCTTTCCTAACTTTAGATGGCCGGCCAGTGATGCGGCCTCCGAGGATATCCCTTCCATCAGGTCTCCGTCAGAAACGATAGAATAGATGTAATGATCAACAACGGGAAACCCTGATCGATTAAATTGCGACCCCAGGAATCGTTCCGATATAGCCATTCCGACTCCCATGGCAAATCCCTGCCCGAGAGGCCCCGTAGTCGCTTCCACACCCGGTGTAACTCCATATTCCGGGTGGCCGGGTGTCTTGCTTTTCCATTGGCGAAAACGCCTGATTTCTTCTAAAGAAAGATCATAGCCTGTCAAATGGAGCAAAGAATACTGTAGAGCCGATCCGTGACCAGCGGAAAGTATGAAACGATCCCTGTTTGGCCATGCCGGGTTCAGCGGATTGAATTTCAGAAAACGGGTCCACAGCACATAAGCCATGGAGGCTGTTCCGAGTGGCAATCCAGGATGACCCGAATTGGCCTGCTGAACCATGTCTACAGACAATGCTCTAATTGTGTTGATGCATAATTGGTCGATAGAATCCCCTGAAACGTTCATAATCCTGTCCTTACGTGATAAAAGTGTATCCTTGGAATGATAACCGATCATGCGGTCTTTTCACAATTTATTTGTGTTAAGCAGATCAAACATCCTTTGGGGATCATTTGTAGGTTCCTTGCACGTGAAATTGGCGCATACGTAAATTGTTGGTTCATTGTTCTTAACGCGATAATCTTTCAAATATGGCGCAAGGGAAACTAGTTCCAAAGATCTGTCATCATCATTCTTGAGGATTACCACTTTATTGGGCAGGTAAACGCTATCCAGCTTATCCAGAATTGGGCCGGCGTCTTTTTCTGCATGTCCAACTACAAGGACAATCTCAAAGGCCGGGCCCATAAGGAAATCAGCGAAGAGCAGGAACTGAGTATACGCCGATGGAAACTTTTCCACTACGCCTGCGAAAGCGAGACTCATCGAAGACACCATCGATTCAAGTTCAGGCGCTCCTGTTAATCGGGAAAGCTTTAACAGGTTCATTGCGGCCACTGAATTGCCTGATGGAGTGGCCCCGTCGTAAATCTCTTTCTGTCTGGCCAGGAGTTCCTCGCCATCGACAGCGGTGAAAAAGAATCCTCCAGAACGTTTGTCCCAGAACCTTTTAACAAAATCAGAATTCAACTCAATAGCGGCCTTAAGATATTTGGTCTCAAATGTCGCCTCATACAATTCGAGGAGTCCCCCAATAAAAAAGGAGTAGTCATCAATATGTGCGGATAATCCGGATTCGCCCATGCGATAACGGCGCAATAGCCTCCCCTTGGAGTCGCGCAAATTGTTGAGAATGAAATGAGCCGAACGTTTCGCCGCGTTGACATAGTTTTGATTGCCCAAAACTCTTGAGGCCCTGGACAAAGCGGAGATCATAAGTCCATTCCAGTCAGTCAGGATTTTATCATCTTTGTGAGGTCTTATGCGCTTCTCCCTGAATTCAAAGAGTCTCGCCCTTGCCGAGTCCCATATTCGTTGAGCTTCCTCGGGCGCCAAATCAAGTTGCTCCGACAAAACGTCGAGTGGTTGCTTGAGATGAAGAATGTTGGCTCCTGTAAGAGTTTCAGTGGCTTCGTCCTTGAAATTGCCGAGTCTGAAGACGCTGAAAACTTTTTCTACAAAATTAGCCTCATTATCAGGCAGCGCCTCGTGGATATGGTCTGAGGTCCAAAGGTAGAACTTACCTTCCTCGTCCTCGCTGTCAGCGTCTTCGGCTGAATAGAAACCACCTTCGGGAGAAGTCAAATCCCTCAAAACATATTCGAAGATCTCCTCAACCGTTTTCCTGTAATCCTTTTTTTGGGTCGCCTGATACGCTTCTGTATAGGTGAGCGCAAGCATGGCCTGATCGTAGAGCATCTTTTCGAAATGAGGCGTCAACCACTGGGAGTTAGTTGAATAGCGATGGAAACCAAATCCTACGTGATCAAAAATTCCTCCCAAACGCATTTTATCCAATGTTTTTGTAGCCATCTGCAACGCCATCTCGTTTCCCGATCTTTTCCAATATCGTAACAGGAAGAGTAGATTGTGCGGTGTCGGGAATTTTGGGGCTGCGCCAAAGCCCCCATGTTGTGAATCGAATCTCTCCGAAAACTGTTCAAAAGCCTTTTCCAATACCCTCAAGTCTAACTCCTGCCCATGAGAGTCCCCTGAGGAATTGCGTAACGCCGATATTATTTTATCTGTAGATTCGTAGAGTTCTGATCGTTTATCGCGCCATAGCTGTTCAATTCTGGCTGCCAGATCCAAGAGCCCCATGCGCCCGTGCTGTGAATATTTTGGGAAATACGTCCCAGCGAAGAATGGTTTCTTGTCGGATGTCATGACAATATTTAGAGGCCACCCACCTCCGCCTGTAATCATCTGACACACCGTCATGTAGATGTGATCAATATCGGGTCGTTCCTCTCTATCCACTTTGATGGGCACGAAGACTCTATTCATGATCTCAGCTACTTCCTGATCTTCGAAGGATTCTTTTTCCATAACGTGACACCAGTGACACGTGGAGTACCCTATAGACAGGAATATTGGTTTGTCTTCCGTTTCAGCCTTATTAAAGGCCTCAGGTCCCCAGGGAAGCCACTCGACAGGGTTATAGGCGTGCTGCAAAAGATAAGGGCTCTTTTCGTTGATCAGCCGGTTAGGAGTCTTCTTCTCAGGCTCGTCGCGGCCTGAAATCTCTTGGTTATAGGATGAATCTGTTATGTCGGACATGGGGTTATCTCCTGTTAAAAAAAAGCCCCGAATGGGCAATTCAATTCCTGGAATCCTTAGAATGAACATATAACCAATTAAATGAATGGCAATATGTTCGAAATTTATGATGGAACAAGGCTAGTATGTGTTGGTAAAGGAAATGTAAGAGATCAGAGGAAGGTTCGCCTGGTGGTTCAGTTCTATTCTTGATAGTTCTTGAATAGTAATCTAAACTGTTTTTAGAAGCCTGTCGGTTTATTGACTAAACAATCCTTACTTTTCCCAAAGCCTCTTTCGGAGGTGTTCCTGTGCAAGACCAAGAAAAAAGCAGGGATCAACTCATTGCTGAACTCAATGAGATTAGAATTCAAGTGTCGAATCTCGAGGCAAGCCTCGCCGCTTCATCCGCCCAGTCATCCTCTGAAAAAGACGAAAAAATCCGTAATCTCAAGACGATTGTCGCTCAAGGTGAGCAGAGATTTCGCCTGCTTTTTGAGAATTCATTGGACGCCGTCGTTATAACCGATACGAAAGGAAAAATACTTGAGTGTAACGGTTCCTTTCTGAAGCTTCTCGGTTACTCAACCAAGGAGGAATTGGCCCAGAAAAGAATCGCGGAAATTTTTTGTGATCCTGAAGACGGTCCGAAGATGAGACGCGAACTCGAGTCAAAAGGATTTGCCGAAAATTTTGAAATAAAACTTTGGGCTAAGGATGGCCACTGTCTGGACACGGTTCACGCTATAAGCGTGTTCAAAGATTCAAACGGAGCCACAATAGGATATCAGGGGATTCTTCATGACATAAGTTCAAAAAAGCGGACGGAACAGGAACTGGAGGAAGCGCTCAAATCAACAGCCGCTGAAACCGAGAAACTGCGGTCAATGATTGAAGGCATGGAAGAAGGCATAGTGTTGGCGGACACTTCGGGGCTTATCACTGAAGCAAATAGCTGGTTTCTAAAAAGAGCCAGCTTGGATCGTGATCAACTGCTTGGAAAACACATTTGGAATTTCCACACCGATGTTGAAATTTTGACCAAACTTAAATGTCTGTTCTCTGAGTATGGAGAAAAAAAGCGTACAAAACCTCTGACAATGAATCGGGAAATGTTTGGTTTACATGTTTGCCTTCGTGTGCAACCGATTTTTGTCAATGGCGCCTTTCAGGGAATCATTCTCAATGTAGTTGACATAACGGACCAGGTAATCGCCCGCCTTGCCGCTGAGTGCGCGAATGAGGCCAAAAGCCAGTTCCTTGCGAATATGAGTCACGAGATCCGCACCCCCATGAACGGTATCATAGGGATGACGGAATTGGCCTTGGGCACGGAACTTACCAGCGAACAAAAAGAATATCTTGATTCCGTGAAAATTTCAGCCGAGGCCCTGCTTTCGCTGATAAACGACATTCTTGATTTCTCAAAAATGGAAGCCGGCAAATTTGAGTTGATCACTACGGATTTTAGTTTGAGAGATTGTGTGGACAACACGATGAGCACAATGGCAGTCCAGGCTCATAGCAAAAAACTCGAGTTGGCCTACGATATAGTCCCGGATATACCTGACAATCTCTCCGGTGATCCCGGACGATTACGTCAGATTCTGGTTAATCTCGTAGGTAATTCGATCAAGTTCACCGCCAAAGGTGAAGTGGTGGTTCGAGTGGCCACTGAGATGGAAGGCCATGATTTCATAGAGCTTCATTTCAGTGTTTCAGACACGGGAATTGGAATTCACGAAGATAAACTGGCCAGCATTTTCAGGGCCTTTGAACAAGTCGATGGGTCCACAACCAGAGAATTCGGTGGTTCTGGCCTGGGGCTGGCAATTTCATCTCAACTGGTAGAGATGATGAACGGTAGAATTTGGGTAGAAAGCGAAATTGGTCATGGGAGTATTTTTCATTTCATCGCCAGGTTTGGGTTCCCGGTTCAACCGGCGCTGAGAGTCATTCCCAGGGGAAGGGTAACGCTTGACGGTGTAAGAGTCCTGGTGGTGGATGACAACGCTACAAACCGAAGGATACTGGAAGAAACTTTGCGCTCCTGGGGAATGCTTCCAACCTCGGTGGCCGAGAGCACAGTGGCCATAGATACAATTATTTCAGCCAATAACAGAGGCGCTCCTTTTTCTTTGGCGCTCCTGGATTTTATGATGCCTGAGATGAATGGTTTTGAACTGGCGGAAGCTATTAGCTGCCACAAGGGATCCAACCTCGAGAAGATAGTCATGCTGACGTCCGGCGGCCAAAGAGGCGACGCCGCCAAATGTCGGGAACTGGGGATCGCCGCCTATCTGATGAAGCCCATAAAACAGTCCGATTTGCTCGATGCAATTCTGATGACCTTGCAAAAAACGCCGGATTCGGATCTGCCTCCCTCTCTGATTACTCGCCATTCCGTTCGTGAAGCCAGAAAACGGCTGGATATCCTGGTTGCGGAAGATAACGTTGTAAACCAAAAGCTGGCCGTTAAAATACTGGAGAAAATGGGGCATGTCGTGACCGTGGCCTCAAATGGCAAAGTTGCGTTGGACATTTTGGAAACAGGCACATTCCAGATAGTCTTAATGGATGTGCAAATGCCAGAAATGGATGGTTTTGACGCGACCCGGGCAATTCGTGACAAAGAGAAAATTACTGGAGAGCATATCCCGATTGTGGCCATGACGGCCCACGCGATGATTGGAGACAAGGAAAAGTGTCTGAACGCTGGAATGGATGGCTATATCTCCAAGCCAATAAGCTCGAAAGAACTCGAAAAAGTCATTTACACTGTTCTGAACAGCGTGGAGACTCCTACTCTAAGATTAAAGGGGAGTTGAGATTCCGCTTACCTACAATGCAACCTGGTATGATTCGTCAAGCCGGCCAATTTCGCTAGAGCACTCTGTAAACTTCGATAGAAGTGACTTTTCCTTTCAAAGACATTCTTTCCGGCTCTGAAACGGAAGGTGGAGCCTTTAACAGTTCACGAGTCTCAGAGCTTATCAAAATATCGGTATTCAATTTCTTTGTAAGGTCCTGAACCCGTGAAGCAACGTTAACTGTGTCTCCTACCATTGCGTATGAAATTTTGTGAGAACTGCCGACAATACCCGCAAGCGCAGGCCCGGTATGCACGCCAATACCATGTAAAAGCGGCTCAAGGCCATTTTTCATCCTTGTTTCATTAAGCTTGATAAAGCGCTTTCTCATTTCAAGCGCAGCGGCAATTGCATGGTCTGCATGTTCCGGGTCATTTTGGGGCGCTCCAAACACAGCTTCAATCTCGTCACCAACATACTGCAAGACCACCCCTTTGTTGTTGATAATAGCCTCTGTCATTTCGTGAAAGTAACTATTTACCGCTTCGAGTACCATCTCAGGCGGTAATCTTTCGGCAAGGCTCGTAAAACCTCGAAGGTCCGAAAAAAGCAACGTCACAATCCTGGTTTCCCCTCCTCTTTGTACCCGACCGGACAATATTTCTGCGCCTATCTCCGGGCTTGTAAAAAGATTGAACGCCTCTTTGATCTCTTCTCTTTCTTTCAAACCTTTAGCCATCTCGTTCACACGGTCACCGAGGTATCCTATTTCATCATTGCTCACAACCGAAACACGGCAATCGTAGTGCCCATTTCTGATCTTCTCCGTGACATCCATGATCTGCCGCGTGGGATCCGCGAAATTTTTCGCAATCAATGTCGCCAGCCAAAAACCATAAATAGCGGTGAAACAAAAAATAATCAGGGAAAATGCTCCGAGGTCATACAATGAATTCGGTGAGGATGCAGGATATGAAGAAAAAGAGGAATAGGTTTTTATCATCAATGTTATCTGGAACATCGGTAACAAACATGTCGCAAGGTACATGATCATCAACCGGTGACGCACACCGAGTCTTATGGTCCCTTTCTGCTCGCGGATTCGGCCGTCAGGAAACATATATGGGATTATATATTTACGACATGAATGTTCTAAGATTACAAACGCCAGAAGAGTTATCATCAAGGCGTTAATAAAGTTGTACAGTATGAAAATTGCGGTTTTAGCGCCGGGTAAATCAAGTTGAACACCAAGAATTGCGGGAAAGGTAACGGACGGAATTATCCACGCGACCAGATTCATGCCTGCCACCCAAAATGGCAAATTGATAACTCGACGTCGGGCCTTTATGAGTTCAAATTTATCTACCTTTTGTCCTTTTTGAAGTGAATAAAATACCGGTGCGACAGGACGCGATACCCACCACAGGAAAAGTATCGCGATGGGTACCAACACGGAAAGTAAAACAACATTGGTCTGTCTATCAAGGCTCTGTATGTGTTCCCAATTACCGACCGGTTGAGCGTAACGTAATAGTGACTGAACCAGGAAAAAACCGATGAGGTTGCTCCCGATATTAATCACTATCAGTCGCCACAAGAAAGGCAATTTCACAACAAATTTATTTAACAAATTCGCCTACTATTCGGATCATTTGCTCAAACAATAAACGCTATTAGCCTGCAGGACTGGGAATTAAAAATCATTCCTAAAGTCCTATAGGCTCCCAGGCTACATATCCCGATGACGGTTTACCCCACAATTAAAGGGGAGTTGAGATTCCGCCATCTTTTCGGATTTTCCAGTAATGAAGCGCCATCAGAAACGTCAACAATGCTGGAAGGATAAAAATATGCCACGCGTAGAGCCTGACCAAGCCTAGATCACCAACCTCAGGGGGGCCAAAGAGAAGCAGACCAAATTTACTTCCGACTATGGGAATCTTTTCAGTCAAGTTCCGGGCAATGGTCCATGCCCAAAGGGCCCGCTCATCCCAGAGCAACAGATAGCCCGTAAAATCCACAAGGAAAACCAGGACGAGAAGAATGACCCCTATTATCCAGTTGAGGCTACGAGGCGGCAAAAACGAACCTGTCCAAAACACTCGCGCCATATGGAGAATGACAAGAACCACCATAAACTGACCAGCCCAGTAATGCATGTTCCTGAAAAGGAAACCGAATGGCGCAAAGTATGTGATTCTTTGTACTGAAGGGTAAGCGTTCGAAACTGAGGGCAAATAGAAGAGCAGCAATAAGACCCCCGTAGCCACTTCTATCAAGAACAGTAACGTGGTTAAACCGCCCAGACAAAAGGTGAAAGTTAAGCGGGCCGATGCTTCTGGAACGGAACGCGGATGGATGTGCCGGAAAAAAGCCCAAAGAGAGCCTTTATTTATGATTCTCGCATTCTCCCTGTTTTCAGTAGAGAAATCTTGCCTCGCGTTTTTCATTTTGCTGTGGGTGGTTCAGTTATGCGCAAAATTTCGGCGGATTGCTCGGTCAAGGCCATACGCGATAAAGGTTTTGTAGCGGGCCCCTGCAATACACTACCGTGAACATCAAACGAGCTTCCATGGCAGGGGCACTCGAATACACCCTTTTCAGAGTTCCACTTGTATCGACAACCGAGATGAGTGCAACGGTCATTGAGGGCGAATGAATCGGTAAGATTTTTCCCTTTGATCACCCATGCTTCAGCTTGAGGAATGAAAAACGGCGCACCTGGGGTCAATGAGTTAAATGTCTCCATTGACAACTCTCGATCCCTCTCTGTTCTAGTTTGAAAAAAAACGAATTTCAGAGCCCCCCATGAAGACAGGAGAGCTATTGCTCCGCCTATAAATATCGTCAAAAATTTTAGGAAAGCACGCTTAGTCTTAGATTCAGGAACGGCGTCTGGCATAATGGTTTTTGAATAATGGACATGAATTAGTATGGGGGGATAATTGCGGCGCATCGGTTAGGGAGCGCCGCAAGTAATTGTTTTCGCTAATCTTATTTCCTAACAACCGGTTGTGGGTGGTCTCGGTTTGGATGTTCCTGCCGCTGCTTTCAATGCCGCGTCCGCTTCTGCTTTTGTCTTGAAAGGTCCCTTTACCACGCTTTTTACGTCTGCGGGTTTTTTGTCTGTCACGGCCATTTTCCCAGCTTCTTTAACAACAAAAAATTCTTCGGCCAGAGCCGATGTGGCAAAAACGAAAGCTGAGAGAGACAATACAACCAACATTACCCTGAACGCCCTTTTCATAAATCAAACCTCCTCATAGATTAATTGCCTATTCCTAACACGAAACCCTTTGGTCTCCAAAATTATTTGTCGTATGGGGCCCATTTTTCAGCCAGCCAGGCGAGAACAAAAGCCCCTAACGCTGCGACTGTAATTATTATCGCCATGGTTTCCATCGAGGTTCCAAAGTACTGCCAAAGCGTGATCCGCCCCATGTCGGAGCTTTTATAAAAGGATCCCCACAAAGGCATTCCAAAAGCAAAGATGTCGATACCGATGGCCATGCCGATGAGGAAGACCACACTATCGATTTTCCCGGAAACAAACCCCACAACTGCGGTTCCAGGACAGTAGCCTCCAACTAAAAAACCCAGACCAAACAGAACGCCACCAACCAACTGCGGCCAGAAATAGGTTTTTAATAGTGAGTAATCCAACAACATAGAATAGTCAAAAAGGCCTAGCCAGTTCAGAATCACCAACCCGATCATAGCCGTTACTAGCGCAGAAAACATCACCCGCAGAACGCGCATGTCCCTGAAATAGAATATGGCCGTGAGATTGCGCGAATCGCCGAATCCAGCTCTCTCAAGAACAAATCCGAACAAAAAACCGATGCCTACCGCTACAAAGAGGCTGGCATGAAAGCCTATGACTTCATTGAGGTAAAGGGGACCAGTCATTGCCATTCCTTTCTCACAAAATAAGCTGCGACAAATGCGGTTGCAAAAACCGTCATCATAAAAACCCAGCTACCCACCACCATGGTCGCTCCACCACTCAGGGCCTGTCCGCTTGTACATCCCATGGCGAAACGTGTGCCTATACCACCTACGATCCCACCCGCAAAAGCAAGAATCAATCGGTATGCGGTTGGAAATGTCGCCCCTTTTCCGACTGAAATCCTGAACCTTTTTGCAGTAAGAACCGCGACCAGGCCGCCAAAGAACACGCCAATGACTTCAAACACCATCCAGTCAACAAGAGGGTAATTTGCTCCCTCCTTATAAAACCCCTTAAAATATGCATTCTTTTCCACCGCCTGGGAATCGACAATATGTGTCACAACAGCGGCGGTCCTGGCCACAGCTCCGGACGCTCCAAGGCCCGTGCCCATAATGTAGAATGTGAGGAGTAGAACAAGTCCCAATGCAATTCCCGCTACAAACGGGTTCCAATAACCTTGTGCGTAATCTGGTTTGCTCATTTTTCTCTCTTTCCCGAAAATCGGATGCTTGCTTTAAAAAAAACCGTAGCGATTTAATTTGAACCCGCTGCCTGAGCTTTAAGAGCGGTTTCCTGCCTGAGTTTTTCAGAAACCCCCAAAATGGCCGATGCTGGTTTTTGCGATGTCACATCCGACCACAGTAAAGGGGAGGGATCATTTACCGGCAATTCTTTGGGACAAGTTTGGAGAAAATGACCTGTCAATTGGAATACACCAGCAACCGCCACAGCGATGAACGCTATAATGATAGAGACTATAAGAGCTGATGTTATCATCCGTCCCCTTCTCAAACTCGATTCATTGTGGTTGTTGGAAATAACTTCCTCGGGAGATTGAGGCATGTTTGCATCTTGATCAACAATGTCTTTCCCCTGGGTTGTTTCCGGGGTTATTCCCTGGTCGTCAGTCTGTGGTTTCATCATCGTCCCCTAGTTTAAAGACATGATAACTTTTCTTAATGCGATGGCGGCTTCAATTGGCTCCTGAACACATCTACCCTCTTGGGGATCGATCATGCGGTTCAGGATGAGTTCCAGCCAATCCAGATGATCTATTGAAAAAGAAGATACAACATGAAGTCTTTCAATTAGAGTCAGTTCAATTAATTCCATGTTTGTTGGCCGCATATATCGTTTCTCTCCGTCAAATAATCTGCGGAGGAGTGCCGGAGAAAATGATGAGCGCTCTCAAGCTCATACCCCCGATAAGTACGAGAAGGTCCGCTCCGACAACCAATGCTTTTGGCATTTGTCCGTATTCCAGGTATTCAATGATGCTCAATATAAAGGGAATAACTATGCCGAGAATCACAACCAGGCCCCAGAAGTACGGGCTCAGTATTCCCGATATCAACATCGTGGCCGAAATAGCCGCTTCAGTTGATCTAGTCAAAGACATGAATACCAGGAGCATCAAGAACAGGGCCTCGACAGACAGGAATATTACATGGCCTAGAGCAAAGTTGGACAAAGTGTTGATAGTCTTTGCGTCAATTATGGCCGCCAAGATCATTGCCGCCGCCAGCCCGGTTGATATTGCGGAGGCCAGGAACAGCACAGGCATCATCGGAGTGTTCCAGAACGGGACTCCATTAACCACCGCAATTAGAACCCCAGTATATGTGGCAGTGGCTACAGCGAACACACTTCCACCAATTTCCAGGATCCTGACATATTTATTAGCAAACTTTCCTATGAAACTAATCTCGTTTAAAGCGGCCGCGTATAGCAGCGCAATAGGTATAAATATCGAAAGGATAATGACACCCCAAGCAATCATGCTTCTTAAATTATCCACCATGTAGATTTGTCGCCAAGGTTCCCACAAACCGGCTTCCAGATCGAGCACAAGACAAATCGTGCCTATAGCTACCAATGGGCCAGAGACTAGAGAACCAGCCCTAGCCAAAGCTTTTGACCAGTCCGGCGCCAAAAGATCACACGCTACCGCGGCCAGGAATGCCCCAGATCCAGCTCCAGCAAGGAACAGATAAGTTATGATCAGCCAACCCCAAGCGCTTTCTTGCATGATCAGCTCCTTTTATAGAATATTTTCGGTATCGTGCCCAAATCAGGTCTCAAAGGTTGGGCTCCGGTCTCAGCGATGAATTTGGATATATCGCTCTTTGGGTCATCTAAATCCCCAAAGATACGGACTTGAGTAGGACAAGTGGTCACACAAGCCGGTGTTCCTCCCTCTCTTACAAGTTCAATACAGAACCGGCATTTTTCTACTATTCCTCGTTGATGATCAATGATCCTCATCTTGTAGGGACAGGCTTCCATACAATATTTACAGCCGACGCACGTTTTGGGGTTGACCAAAACTACTCCCTCCGGAGATGTGTAAGTAGCTCCCGTTGGACAAACCCGCTGACACGGGGCGTTCTCACAGTGATTGCACTGTAAAGGGATGAATTCCTTGTCGAACGATGGATATTGACCTCTGTTTTTGTTCTTGATCCAATTGAACGTCTCATTCGATTCGAGGCCATTCTGATTTTGGCACGCGACCCTGCATGAATGACATCCAACGCATTTTGTACTATCAATTGCTATTCCGTAACGTGGCATAGGGGTTCCTCGCATTCCTTCTCTTGCTTCCCTGAGTCTTTTTCAGTATCTCCAATTCCTGTTTCTCCGTAAAAATTCGCAACAGATCGAGGGATATTTTCTAACTGGATCATGCTGGGGTTTTTTCAATCCTCACAACAATTTCATTGGACATGCAATGCCCCAGCATGGGGTCGAAATAAGTAGGGAGAAAGTCATTGTACGATAACCCAAATCCGAAAGCGGTCTTGAGGTTTCTTGAATAAACTCCATACCCGCTCGGCAAGAACACACAATCCCTGTGAATACCTTCTGTTAACATTGCTCTTGCCCTTCCTTTTCCGACTTCATTGCTTATGGTCATGCAGTCCCCATCTTTTATACCCAATTGTTTAGCTCGATCAGGATGGATCCATACGCGTGTCATGTCGTTCAACAGAGTGATTTCCTTGAGATATTCCTGATTGATGGTACGAGCGTGAGTGTGATGGGCCTGTTTGCCATGAATCAGACGGAATGAGTGAGGATTCTTTTGATCAGGCTCGACCAAGGGTTCTTCCCACTCAGGCATTGCTGGAAGGTTGAGGTCTTTTAATGTCGAAGACACGAATTCCAATTTGCCGCTAGGAGTCTTGAAATGTGGTGGCCCCGGCTCCCATTTCCCACCGAGATCGATAACTCCCTCTTTTTTGAGGCGTTCCAGGGTTACTCCCAATGGGGCAAGAGCCGCTCGATTGTATTCTTCGAGCGTAAAATTGAAATAGTTTCCGATTCCTACATGCTTGGCCAGTTCCGTAAGGATGACGACCATGGGCTTTGTATCGTACAGGGGTTTGATTACCGCTTGTCTAATCGCCACTTGGTGTGAGTCATAGCAGTGATTGGTGTGCACAACGTCATCGCGCTCCAAATAATATGACTCAGGGAGTATGTAATGAGACAAAGAAGCCGTTTCTGAAAGGACATAATCGAAACTTACGAGTAGATCGAGTTTTTTGTAACCCTCAATAACCCTGGCAGGATTGGGGCATGTTCTTAGCGGGTTGTTGTGATACACAAAACCGGCCTTCAACTTGCCCACTATGGCTAATTCGGGGATCGCATGAGTGATACCCAAGCCCATTGGGGTTATGGGATAACGGTCCGGATCACCACTGCCATCAACCATGGGGCCCTCAAGCTCAGGGGTTTTTGGAAATTTCTGTGGATCGAGCTTTCCCAACTTCACCTTGGGGGGATCGTACATACCTCCCCGTTGATTAAAATTGCCGAGTAATCCATTAACGCACGCAACTGCCCTAACAAGCTGGAAGCTGTTTTTATATTGAGTTCCCAGCGCCCCATGATACCCACGATGAATGAATGCTCGAGGGGCTGCTTCCGCAAGGTTGTGGGCCAATTTTCTGATGATTTCTTTAGGAACGCCGGTTTTCTGTTCAGCCCACTCAGTGGTGTATTGTTTGGTCTGTTCAGCCCACTCTGTAAAACCTTCCGTATATTGGTTAACGTAGTCTTTTTGATAAAGGTTCTCCTGGATAAGGACGTTAGCCAACGCCAGCATCAGAGCAAGATCCGTTCCCGGTTTTATTCGCACCCAATCGTGAGAGAAAGCGGCTACTTCGCTGAATCGCGGATCAATAGTCACAAAATGCGCCCCGCGATCTTTAGCTTTTGAAAGATCACATAACTGCCGAAGTCGCAAACCAGCCCCAATATTCCTACCCAGAAACACCACGAATCTGGAATGCGCCAGATCATGTTCAGGTTTCGCTGAACCGGTGGTGACCCACCAGCCGATGTTACGAGGCAAAAAACAGGTGCTGGCGTGAGAAAAAACATTGGGTGAGCCAAGCGCATTCATGAACCTCTGGCATAGGTCCGCGTTTCCTTCAGGGTACTGCAACAAGAACAGAGACTCAGGTCCATTTGTTTCCTTAATCGACTGTAGTTTGGCTCCTATTTCCTTGTATGCCTGTTCCCACGATATTGGTTCGAATTTGTTAGGGCCTACGCGTTTTAGAGGCGATTTGACTCGGTCCTTGTTGTAGACCTCGTGAAGAAGAGCATGCCCTTTGGCGCAAACTCTACCCAGATTATTCCCCGCAATGGGAATGCCTTCGGCCTTCCATACACGGTCGCCACGAGTGTAAACTTTTATTGCGCACCAGTTTCCGCAGCCGTCGCAAAGTGTAGGAGTAACCTTGACATTCTCTGAAGCTTTTTCATTTGCAGCCCAAGCGTCAAAGTTCAAATAACTTGAAGCCGCTAAAGAAGCTCCCCCGACAGCGGAGCCGATGAGGAATTTTCTTCGGCTAATCCCGCGTTTTTTCATGACGCCTCCGATCAAGAGAATGTTTCCAAACATTCTTATATATAGATATATATAAATATATAGTCAACATTTTTTTGGAGGTTGAGAAAATTAAATATTCATTTCAGATCACTATGATCTGAAATGATCCCACCCCTTGGGTCTGATGGAGATCTTTTCACCTGAAACTTTCGACAGGGTAATGCCGGGCTCTGAAACAAACTCGCCTATTTCAGTTAGCGTCCACCCATCGGTAGCGGCGAATTGGGCGAGTTGATGGAAGTTTCCTTTATCAATAGCGGCAAGCAGGACATAGTCTTCTCCCCCGTTGAGAACCCAGTCGAAAGGATTGACGGCCAGTTCTTGAGCGAGCTTTTTCAAGGGCCCGGAAACAGGAATTTTGTCCTCAAAAATAATCGCTCCAACTCCCGATTGTTCGCATATGTGGCCAAGATCCGAACTAAGGCCATCTGAAATATCTATGGCTGCATGACAAACATGAGATTGCGCGAGTTTTCGACCTTCCTGAATGTGTGGTCTTGGATTCAGATGCGCGTCAATAAGTAAAGATGTCTCGTAAGAAGGGAGTGAGGTAGACTTGCGAAGCGACTCTAAACCGGCTGCTGAATCTCCCAATCTACCGGTTACGGCGATTATATCTCCAGGCCGGGCGCCATTCCGAAACAGTACTTCCCGTATTCCTACCAACCCGGTTACAACTACGTTTATGACCAGATCAGATAAAGAATGGGTCGTGTCACCCCCGATCACGCTCACCTCAAACCTGTCTGCCAGGCTGGCCATTCCCACGTAAAAATCTTCCAGCCATTCAATGCCTAGCCTGTCAGGAATGGCCAGACTGACAAAAGCCTCTTTTGGAATCCCGCCGCAGGCGGCAATATCGGAAAGGTTCACGGACAAAGCCTTCGATCCCAACGTTTGCGCTGACTGCCAATCCAGAAGGAAATGAGTCCTTTCTATCAGCAGATCGGTGGTGACAAGAAGATTCGTGTCCCCGGATATCCGAATTACAGCGCAGTCATCTCCGATACCCTTTACTATCCCGCTGTCATGAGTCGTAAGGAGACGAGCTATCCTGTCAATAAACCCAAATTCTCCCAGATCCTTTAGTTTCATGTAAAACAAATTTTCAGGAATAGAAATGTCAGGAAGCCTGTTTAGGTGTAATCAAAAGTTGACTTTCCTGATTATGGTTTTTGCTTGCGCTCGCTTCGCACCCCTGACTTTTTCTACCAGACTCATTGTAGAGGCCATGGGATCATCGGCCGAAACTATTGCGCTAACTACTGCGACGCAATTTAATCCCGCAAGGACAACTTCAGACGCGTTATCGAATCCAATGCCCCCTATTCCAACAAGGCAGGCTGATGTTACCGATCGCGCCGCTCGCACCCCCTCTGTTCCCCAAGGTCTTGAGATGTCTTCTTTAGTGGATGTGAAGAAAACTGGGCTAATAGCGAAATAATCAACCAAATCCTGAGCTTCTTCTGTGAGGTCAGATAAATCATTTACAGACCAGCCTATTATTTTATCTGGTCCAAGCATTTTTCTGGCAATTTTTATTGGTAAATCGGTTTGGCCAAGGTGGACTCCGTCGGCGTCAACAGCGAGGGCCACATCCAGACTGTCATTGATAATCATGGGGATATCGTGCTGCGCCAGGAAATCCTTGATTTTGACAGCTTCAGAAATGAAATCTCCAACGCTCAGGTTTTTCTCTCTAAGCTGGACAACCGATATGCCCCCATCAACTGCCGCTTCAACAATTTGAAGATTAGTCCTGCCTCGAGACAGGGCTGTATCAGTGACGAGGTACACATCCCAGGAGTCAACGTTCGTCATACGCTCTCAATCCTTGCGCCAAGTTCTACGTCCCTGCATGTCACATGATGAAGCTCATCCAAAACCTGAACCCAGAAGGATCCTGGTCCTGCTGCTTTCACAGAAGCTTTTTCCGCCACAACCTTGAAAAAACCAAGCGCTCCAGCGCTCGCAAGAAGAGCGTCCTGTTCAACAGCCAGGAATGCCGCGACTATTACGCTCGCTGCGCATCCTGTTCCAGTGACGCATGAAGTGAGGGATGATCCTCCTGATATGACAACTGATCTCAAGCCATCTGTTACAAAGTCAGTAAGGCCAGTTACCGCTACAACAGTTCCGAGCGACGCAGCTAGACCCGACGCTGCTTCCATGGCGTCCTCAGTGGTGTTAACAGAGTCAACCCCTCGAGCGCCATACCCAGCCTGAGCGATGGACAAGATCTCCGAAGCGTTTCCTCTGATTACTGTTGGAGTGGCAAACCGGGCTATGTTGCTCGCCGTACTCGTTCTTAATTTGGTTGCGCCGGAGCCTACCGGATCGAGCACGAAAGGCTTTCTCTTTGCTATGGCCATGTGCGCTGCTGATTCCATAGATTCTATCCACGCGTTGGACAAAGTCCCGATGTTAATAACTAGGGAGTCCGAGATGGCGGATATGTCTTCGATTTCTTCTAAAGCGTGAGCCATTATCGGTGAGGCGCCCATAGCCAAAAGAACATTGGCCGTAGAATTCATGACCACGAAATTTGTAATACTGTGCACTACCGGTCGAGTTTGCCGAATTTGAACCAGCAAAGAACCAGCCTTTTTAGCTATATCTCTCATCTTGCGTCCACCTCCTTATATATCACTAATACACTTACCATTTAGGCGTTCACGTCCGTGTAGAACTCTTGGCGTCACCATTGCAAAATTGGCGATTCTCATACAATTTTAGACGCTTTTTATAATATGACCACAGTGGTCTATATGAGCCCGGAATTGAACCTCTCTGCTCAAAACCACGGATTATTTTCGCCGCGTTGTCAATTTTCTCATCATAAGACATCTGAGCCCTGTTCTTTTGATATTCCCGAATTTCAGGATACATCACCATCGGAATGCAGCCAGTTGAACAATGTTCAAATACCCTGGAAATTCTATTGTAAATCTCAGAAAACGGTTCGTCTTTGATGTTCCCAAAAGTAACTTCACTTACTTCGCAGGGTTGAACATCTCCTGTGGATGTAATAAAAAGATATTCAAACCTGCATTGACATCCAAGAGCCTGGTCCTTTTCGAGCCAGGTGGATAGGCCGCTTATCGGGGGGTGGTCGACATATCTTGGATCCGCGTAAAGCTCTTTTTGAAGATTGGCAAGAACTGTGCTGTGCGCCAAAACTCCCCGGCATGCTTCTCTTCCAGAAGGCTTTTTCTCCATCAAACGGATTTCCGCTACACCTAGATCCTTTGCAAAATCATAATATTTCTTAAAATTTTCGGGTTCCAAAAGATCCTCGGGAGGCACTAGCGAAAGACAGGTGTACACACCTGCCTTCTGAAAAGATTCTACTGCCCTGCAGGCGTTATCAAAGGCTTTGGGCGTCCCTCTGAATCCATTATGAACTTCAGGGTTGAAATGATCGAGACTCACCCAGGCTCCAAACAATCCATTGTCTTTTAACTCACTAGCTCGATCATCCGTCACACCGTAACCTGTTGTAAACATCCACAGACATGTTTCCGGGCTCACATGCTTGACCAGTCTCAGAAAACGGTCATATCTATACATGGGCTCGCCACCGTGCAGAATTATCATGGGGACGCCGGTCGCCTCCACCGCTGTGATGGTTTTCTTCAGTAGTTCTTCATCAAGATCCGTCTTTGTGACTCTACGAGCGTTGGTCGAGCAAAAGGGACAAGAATAAGGACAACAATTGGTGGTAGATATTGAGACGATTCCAGAGGGCATTTCAGTCATGTCGAGGTTGTTAACGTAATTCTTGAGACGTTTGTTGAAGGCCTCTGATGGATATGGAGGGAATGTGCTGTCAAGAATGGTTTTGTCCCCAAACCTCACCATTCTTCTAAATCGAAGAACAGTGTACTCCAGGAAAGACAGTTTAACGAAGTTAAACAAGTCGTCATTGATATTAAGGCCCTTTCGCCGTCTAATCGCCACGTTCCCAGGGTCCCTAAGAACTTTCAACGCTGTGGAAAAGATGCTCCCAACCATTTTAAACTTGTCGAGACCAGTCACATTTGAGGTAATTCTCGTTTCCGCCATAAATAGACTCCGTTTCAGAAAGCTAACGCTCCGAGGGTTTGCGCTAACTGCCTAAGGTTTGGAATATCTTTTCCCTCTGAGAAATAATCTGTAAAGAATAAAGCTATTTTGATTCCCCTGCAAGCCGGTTGATAACAGCCGGTTGATAATCAGGATGGCCTGGCAATGGGTTTACTCTCATAATTCGATGGTTATTTTTCCAACCCGGAGAAAAGAGAATCAATTATGTTATATGCTTTTTCAATATCTTCAATAGTATGGGCGCTCATGAGAGTAAGCCTCAGTCTTGCCGAACCCTCATAAACAGATGGATATCTTATCCCTTGAACAAACAATCCCCTGTTTAAACACAATCCGCTCATCTTCATCGTCAGGTCGGAACGACCTACTGGGATAGGCTGGATGTGGCTCGGATTCCTTCTGGCGGGGAAAATTTGTTTCAACTTTTTGTCCATAATTTCCACATTTCTTTTTAACAAAGCGCGCCGAAGGGCGCCTTCAGAAGAAGTTATTATTTCGAGGGATTTGAGCGCAGCCGCGGAAACCGCTGGACTGGGAGCTGTGGTGAAAATGAAAGATCTGGCTCGATTTATCAGAATATCAATCAAATCTCGACTACCAGCCACATAAGCGCCACTTACTCCCGTTGCCTTTCCTAACGTTCCCATGTGAACATCAGGGTCAACCTCAAGCTCTGCGCACAACCCCTCTCCCGATGGACCATAAATCCCGGTGGCGTGAGCTTCATCCACGACCAAAAGGGCGCCGTATTTTAGGCACAAACTAGAGAGTTCCCTAAGCGGAGCATGATCACCATCCATTGAAAACACTGATTCAGTCACCAGGATTTTTCGCCGGAACCCCTGTTTTCTTAACGCGTCCTCCGCCATGTTTATGTCAACATGTTTGTAGACAGAAATTGTAGCCCTGGAAAGTCTCGCTCCATCTATGATGCTGGCGTGGTTCAACTCATCTGATATGATTAGGTCACCAGTATCGGTCAGGGATGTCAAGATACCGATATTGGCCTGATAGCCGCTGCCGAAAACCAACGCGGCTTCTGTCTGTTTCCATTTCCCGATGAATTCTTCAAGCTCACGATGACTGGGGCAATTTCCCGCTATTAGACGAGAAGCGGTAGACCCTACTCCGTGGATTTGAGCAGCCCGAGAGAATGCTTGTAATATCTCAAGGTTCCCAGCTAAGCTTAAGTAATTGTTGCTGGAAAAGTTAAGAGCATGTTGACCGTCCACTTCAATAAACCTGCCCGGAAAACCTGAAACCTCAGGCATTTTACGGAAAAGCCCTCTCTCATGCAGAGCTTTAATCTCATCGGACAGGCGCCAATTTTTTGACAGTTCTTTAAGCATATCGTGGACTCAAGCGATCCTTATATATATAATAATAAGTGGACCTAACCTAAAAAAATCTGGAGCAGTTGTTCGGATAATAACGGAGTCGAAATTGTAGCATGAAGATAAAATTTTGGGGAACCCGAGGTTCCATAGCTTCGCCAGGGCCGGACACAGTGATTTTCGGAGGTAACACAACTTGTGTTGAGATTATCACCAATTCAGGCTGCTGTGCCGTGATTGACGCAGGAACCGGAATAAGAGTCCTTGGTGATTCCTTGCTCAGGCGATCTCAAACAAGAACAATTCATCTATTTATGACCCATATTCATTGGGACCATCTGATGGGACTCCCTTTTTTCGCTCCTCTTTTTTATCCGGATTTCCATATCGTGGTCAATGGTTGCAAGAAGTGCTTTGAAGGCGTTCAGAAGGTTTTCGGTAGTGACTATATCGATGGAACATGGCCTGTTTGTTTTCAGGATCTCAAGGCGAGAATCGATCCTCCCGGCGATTCGCCTATGGCGATTATAACTCTGGACGATGTGCTGGTGGAGCCACACCGATTGCAACACCCTCAAGGTGGTTTAGGGTTTAAATTTGTTGAGAATGGCAAGAAATTTGTGTTTCTTACGGACAATGAACTTAGCCATGATGGCTGGGAAGGAACCCGATTCAAGGATTTTGTGAATTTTTGTCGTGATGTTGACACTCTGGTTCACGATTGCCAATATTTTCCCGAGGAATCCAAGAGTCGACATGGTTGGGGACATTCAGACACGGACACTGTGGCCAGATTGGCCGTTGAGGCAGGTGTGAAAAAACTTTTGCTTTTTCACCATGATCCTTGGCGCACCGACCACGGGATGGAGCAAATAATTGGAAGATGCAGGGAAGAGCTTGACCGACTTAATTCAGGAACCTTGGTGGACGCTGCTCGTGAAGGTTCAACATTTTCGTTATAAAAGCCCTTTACTCAACGTTTTAATATCGACCTGATTGACCCTATCTGCTCACACTTGAACAAGAAAGCTGACATTCCATAAATTACTAGACCTATGAGTTCGCACATTCCCAAAATGATCAAGTTCTTCACGGTCAATCCCTGAGCCCAAGACCCAAAATCCATAAGAAAAACCAGAAATGTACCCATTATAAAAGAGGACGCCGTAATCTTGGCGATTGAGATGACGAATTCTTGAGTTTCAAACCAGGTTATCCTTTTTATCAAGATGACAAAAAGGATAACAAAATTTAACGCTGCAGCGATGGAAGTAGCAAGCGCCAGCCCCCCATGTTTCATGGGCCCCATGAGAAGCAGTCCAGCCCCCAGGTTTACTATCACAGCGCCTAAAGAAATCCATAAAGGGGTCTTGGTGTCTTTCAATGAGAAAAAAGCCTGCGTTACCACTTTGAGCCCCGAGAATGCCCAAAGTCCAACGCTGTACCATAATAGGGCATACGCTGTTTCAACGGTGTCTATGCGGGCAAAACGACCATGTTGAAACAACACCGATATGATAGGCTCACGCAGCACTATCAGAGCCACCGAAGAAGGGATTGTGAAAAACGCTATAAGGCGAAGGGAAAATGAAACAGATTCCCCCAAGCCTTTATAATCGCCTGCAGCGGCGAGCCGGGACATCGACGGAAGAACCGCGGAACCCAGAGCGATAGCGAACACTCCCAAAGGCAACTCCACCAATCTGTCAGCATAGTAAAGCCAGGAAACGCTACCGGATGGCAACAGTGACGCAAGCATTGTCCCGACCAAAACGTTGATCTGGTATACTGCGCCTCCGATCGCAGCCGGGACAAAAAGTCTACCCATCCGTTTCAATGGTGGATATCCAAAATGGAAGTCCGGTTTGAGCGAAAACCCTTCGGATAGCAGAAAAGGTATTTGAAGGATTAATTGCAGGATCCCTGCCAGGGTCACAGCCCATGCCAGGGCGTAGTACGGAGCCCATTCCGCTGATTTGGTTAGAATAAGGACTCCACTAATCATGGAAATGTTCAGTAGAATCGGGGCGGCCGCTGGAGCGGCAAATCGTCCAAGACTGTTCAATACTCCAGAAATAAGAGCGACAAGGGAAATAAAGAAAATATACGGAAACATTATTCTGGTTAATTGAATTGTTAGGTCGAGTTTACTTTGATCGTCAAAAAAACCTGGAGCAATTACACTTACAATTTGTGGGCTGAATAGAATCCCTGAGATGCTAATTAGACAAAGGATCACACTTGAAAAAGTTACGGCTATTCGGGCGAGCTTTACTCCTTCCTCCCTGCCGTTTTTCTGTAGAGTGTCCACAAAGGTCGGCACAAACGCGGCGGAAAGGGCGCCTTCAGCGAACAGGCGACGAAGTAGATTTGGGATTCGAAAAGCTACGAAAAACGCGTCGGCCCCGGGGCCTGCGCCCATAAAGATGGCAATAATCATGTCCCTGATAAATCCGGAGACTCGGCTAACGCTGGTCCAGAATCCTACTATCCCCGCTGCTTTTGTAATGAGTTTCTTTTCAGCGGCTACGAGGTTTTTAGTTGAGGGGGATTTCAAAATCGATAAGGTCTCCGGTGGGGCGATTGGACGCAAGTAGCATTAGACGCACCGTAGGGTCACGTGGCTCCCTGACGCTTCAAATTCCACGAGAGCGCCTACCGGCAAGGTAATATTGGGCAGAGCATGACCATGGGGGTAATTAGAAATTACCGGAATCCGGCGATATTCAGTGTATTCCATCACAATTCGCTCCGCTACAGCTTTTGAAGCTTCCGATTCATTCCCTGAAAAATGCCCGATTATTACGCCTCGGATGGACCCAAAAATTCCGGTGAGTTTCATCTGGGTGAGCATGCGGTCTATCTTATAAGCTGGTTCATTTACATCTTCAAGAAATAAAACACTATTGAGAAAGTTGGGACAGTAAGGGGTTCCCAGCAAAGAAACCAAAACCGAAAGGCAACCTCCAAGCAGATAGCCTTTGGTTTTTCCGGTTCGTAAAATTTTCAATTCTGAACTAAATTCCCCCATCATATCGAAACATTCTAAAGGTTCTGTGAGGGCGCGAATCATGAAGTCTTCAGAATCTCTATCCAGAACCTCACTAATTTGTCCGGCAAGCATTGGACCTGCAAGTGTCACCAACGAACAGTGGCGATGAACCGCCATAGATACCGCTGTCAAGTCACTCATTCCCATCAAGATTTTAGGTTGTGTCCTTATCGCTTGATAATCTATTTGAGGCAGAATTCGCATCGATCCGTACCCGCCTCTTGCGAAAAAAATTCCTTTAACGTCCGGATCTGATATCAAATTGTTAAGCCCGTCTGAACGCTCCTTATCAGGACCTGCCAGATATTCAAGTTGGTCATAAATGTTTGAGCCAAATTTAATTTTTAGGCCCAGTTTGTGAAAAAAGTTGACTCCTTTTTTCAGATTGGAAATATTGACGGGGCCTGAAACTGCCGCGACTCCAATCAAGTCTCCTTTTATTAAGGGTTTGGGAATTACATGTTTCACTTTTACTGTAGGCCCCTATTTTTTCTTGAATCAGTCATTGGTTGTTAACCCGATCTTGGGGTGATATTATTTCTTTTAGAGGAAAAGATGTCAGTAATTTTTCACATTGAAGACGAAAGTTCCGTAAGGCTTCTATACAAGGAGGTTTTTGAGGAACAAGGGTTCCAGGTAATACAGGCCAGAGACGCGGAAGAAGCCCTGAAAATGCTTAAAGGGTACAAACCGGACATAATAATTCTTGACCTTAAGATGCCTGGAATTGGAGGCAGAGGGTTTCTTGAAAGATTCAATCGTATGAAAATCAAGATTCCTCTAATAATTAGCACCGCCTACCCTTATTTCACCTGCGATCCCTCAATTCCCAGTGTTGACGCTTTTATTGTCAAATCCGGCGACATGACGGAACTTGTTAACAAAGTCAGAGAACTCGTTGCCAAAGGCAGGGCTTAACGTAAGTCAACCCGGAATGTGACCCAACTGCCTCAAGCCCTCGAAAACAACTATTCCTGCTGCTGTGGATAAATTAAGACTTCGCGTCTTCTGAAGATTGATAGGTATCCTGGCGATTCTTGCCGGGAACATGTCAAAGAGTTTCTGGGATAAACCCGATGTTTCAGGTCCAAAAAGGATGTGGTCCCAAGCGTTGAATTTCAGGTTGTAATAGACATCCCCCCGCTTTGATCCCGTAAGAATGATTTGGTCGCGATCGACTGATTCAAGATACTTTTCAAGATTTTCCCAGACGACCAGATCCACATTTTTCCAATAATCCAGCCCAGCTCTTCGTAAGCTTCTGTCATCAATGTGAAATCCAAGTGGTTTTATCAGATGTAGTCGAGCCCCTACCGCTACGCAAAGGCGACCTATGTTGCCGGTATTTGGGGGAATTTCCGGGTTGACCAGGACCACATTGAACATCCGAGTTTTTATAACCTCCCCACAAAACTACTAAAAAATTTGGAGCATCGCAGAAAATTACAGGCTGAACGGCTCAATTTACTGAGCCTCTTTTCCATGGGATCAACCCGCTTATGTCTGAAACATTGAATTTCGAGAAATCCTCATTGGTTTCCCGATCTCCAACAATGACAAAAGCGTCGTCCTGAGTATGCACACCGGTAAAGATGTCTTTTTGACACAAGCTGCTTGCGTTGATAGACGCTTTAACATCGTATCCAGGCCTGGGTGTTACGACGATATCAGGAGCAAATTCAAGACAGGGGCCCTGATAAATCTCCTCTTTGAGTTTTACTTCTGTGAATAGGGGCTCATTCAGGTTGGCGCCCAACCCGGAGGCCATTGGTCCCAAATCGGATATGCGGAACTGGATCAGGTCATTTTTCAGCCTAGCTCTGGTTTCGAGAGCTTGACTATCCGAAAGGAGACCAGTCCTGAATCTCGACTTTGAATTGATGTAAATCCTTGTGGGATCCATAGCAAACGCAAGAGAATTTGGGCTGACGCCTGAAATATCTCTCGCATCCATAGAATTCAGGCCCAGATATCCTCTCATCCTTAAAAGGTAGTTCAGATTGACCTGAAGCTTCAAGTCCGTGAATCCGTGATCAGACAGGATCACCTTGCGAGTCTTGGAGTCAAGCCTTGCTAAAAAGCGCGAGACAAAATCATCTACCTTTCGATAATAGAAAACTGATTCGGAATGATAGGGATGGGTATGGTTTTTCAAGGCGTCAAAAAGGAAATGATTCAACCTGTCAGTGCCTGTCACTACAAAAATGAAAATGTCCCATGGTTCCTTGGCCAGAGTAAAAACCACTTCTTCCAGCGCACGCAAGGTCGAAAAAAGATCTTCAATTAAGAAACGCTTATTCTGACGAGCCCTAACATTGTCAGTGTCGGTTCTGTATCCTTTAGATTTTAGCCAGGGTACCAGAGATGCCGGATGAACCGCCCTCTCGAATATGGGAGCTACAAAACCCGCTATCAAAACGCCATTGAGCGGTCTGGCCGGATAGGTGAAGGGCAGATTGACCACGACAGACCGTTTTTCAGGAAAGTTGTTCCATATTACAGGAACTCTGATGTCATCGAATGACGGAAGGGTTAACCTGATTGCATCTTTGGCTATATCCGTAAATCCGAAGATTCCATGATGTCCGGGATCCTTTCCTGTCATAAATGATGTCCAGGCCACACTGGAGATAGGGGGCCTACTGGAATCCATAGGACTAAAGATTCCATCGGCGGCCACTTTCTTCAGCCCAGGCATAATATCGAGATCAAAGAAGTTTCGTAACAGCGAGAACGGAACGCCATCGAGCCCTACAAAAACCATTTTGTTGAAGTCTGTCATAGATCAACCAGCAAGGGTTAGAAATCACTCAGTCTCTTTTTCATGTCTTCAAGCAGAGAATACGGTAGGGGAGGCCGATCGGGAAACAATCCAAGCTCAACTCCCGGTTTGTTGCCCCCATGATAGTCAGTTCCACCAGTGATCACCATGTCGAATTTGGAAGCGAGCCTCACGTACATTCTAGTTTGTTCCCTGGTATGTGTGGGATAATAGGCCTCGATCCCTCTCAATCCCATGTCGATAAGAGAAAGCAGAATTTCTTCAAAACGTTCTGGATCATTCTGATTCAGTGAGTATGGGTGAGCCATTACGGGTATTCCACCTGCGGATGAAATCAATTGTATAGCCTTGTAAGCCGGCAGCTTTACTTTGGGAACGTAAGCGCAGGCGCCTTTCCGTAAATATCTGTCGAACGCCTCTTGAATAGTCTTGACGTACCCTTTTCTAAACATCAGGTTGGCCACATGAGGTCTGCCAGGAACCCCTCCGGAAGCTGCCTTTTTCACCTCTTCATCTCTGATGAAAACGTTCTGGGCCAAGAGCTTTGACAGGATTTTGGCAATCCTGGAACGTCTCTCAATTCTTAGGAAGTTCAAAGACTTCTGCAGATCTGAGTTGTCAGATTTTACAAAAAACCCGAGAACATGAAGAATCCCCAAATCATAATCCGCACTGATTTCTACTCCTGGAACAATTTCAAGGTCTAGTTCGAGATTGCGAACAGCCATCAAGGCGGGTTCAATGCCGTCCAGAGTGTCGTGATCCGTAATGGCGACCGCCCTAAGGCCGATGGTAGCCGCGTACTGAACCAGCTCTTCAGGTGTCATGGTACCATCGGACATTGATGTGTGGACGTGCAGGTCTATAGATGGGCCTGGGGTAAAACGCGCCAAAGATTTAATATGCTTAATAGAAACTCTCCTAAAAACTAAGGGCGTCGCTCAAGAACTTCATTAACAGCGGCTGACAGAACATTCCATATTCGGTCCGTCCATTCGAGTGATTCTGGTTTCATGAGTACGCTTCTAAGACATGTTATATGATCTTGATTCCATTCAAAATCCTTCCAGTGGCCTTCGAACAGACTTCTGGGCAGATTTGCTTTTGCCAGATGGAGCTGCTTTTGCGCAGCCGTTTCAAAAACAAGGTCGGCAAGTCTGGAAGCGTCTGACGCCGAGTGCGACTTGACTGCCCAGACCACAATGTCCAACTCGGGCCGAGGCCCTGTCATGAATCTTGAATCAGATTCAATTCTTTCAAAAAAATTAAGAGCGGCTAAACGGCATTTAAGAAGATCCCCGGCAAATTCGCCTCCCTTGACCATTGGAAGCATCTTCTGGGTGGCCCATAAAGCCACAGCCGATGATCCCGGCCTTGAACACTCCAGGCTAATTTCCCCTAGGTGAAGTTCGGATGAAGTAAAATAGGTGTAAGGGGAGTCGTGCTTGTAATAAACGCCTACCGATGGGTCCTTAAAGATCACACAGCCACAACCATAAGGTTGAAGCCCGTGCTTGTGGGGATCGATGACTATTGAATCCGCCTGACCCATCGCATCGTACGCCTTACGGATTTCAGAGGGGAGGTCTTCCAACAAAATGAAATAACCTCCGTAAGCCGCATCGACATGAATTCTGAATCCATAAAATCGCTGCAGTTCAAGTATCTCAGGTAACGGATCTATCGATCCTGTGGCTGTAGTGCCTAGCGTGACGACTACTGTTCCGACATTGCCCTGGTCAAGGCGTTGCTTTAAGGCGGAGACGCTCATTTTAGCTTTGTCATCCGCACGGACCGAATCAAAAGGTATTTTCAAAACAGAACAGATTCTGGAATGAGTATAGTGGGCCTGCTCAGAAGCAAGAACCACCTGGTCCGGTTTCAGGCGGCCGGAAATCCACAGCGCTTCGAGATTCGCCATTGTCCCGCCACTACAAAGGTGCCCGACAAAGGAGTCCCACCCAAACATTTTAGCGATCTGGGCTACAGCTTCCTTCTCCATGGCGGAGCTTGCGCGACCTCCATCGAGGGCATGGTTATTTGGATTTATCCATAAGGACAAGATGTACGCCAGCCGAGCGACAGGGTGCGGAGGTTTCAGCATTTGGCCAATATAATACGGATGATGATAAGGATAATTGTCCTTCATTCGGGACGCCGCCTCATTTAGGACTTCCTGTATTGATTCAATCTGTATTATTGGCGTAAACTCGGGCAATTCAGCGAATCCCGATTCCAGGATCTTCAAGGCTTCCGGAAGTAGTTCAATGGTTCTGGTTTCCAATGTCATTGGGATTCCCTTTTAAAAAAGGTCAAGTAGCATGTTTAGGCTGCCAGTCAAAAAGATAACGGCTCTTTATGGCTTGATCGGAGCCCAATCGATTGAAATTCTACGATAATCATTAACAGACGCCCCTGCGCCTGTCAAACAGCGTGACTGTGCCCGGCTTTAGTGTAAGCGCCGAACAAGGTTTGATAATGAAAGGATTTTAATGAATGGAATTGGCTACGATTCAAAAAGTGGTAGCCGAACTCAACGCTGAACTTGTCGGAGCCATGATTTCTAAAATTTTCCAACCTCTTCCTCGAGAACTTGCTCTTAAACTGTATTTACCGGGTAGAGGGGAAAGACGACTCATGTTGAGCGCTGATCCGCAACGTGGCAGAATACATCTGACAACTCTGAGGATACCAAATCCGCCGAGGCCACCCCGATTTTGCGCCTTTCTGAGGGCCCATCTCTCAAACGCGAGAATAACGCGGTTTTCATGCCTTAGTGATGATAGAATTGTAACCATTTCATGCGAAATGGGACCTCGAGAAGCCAGATTGAAACGCAATTTAACTCTGGAGTTGTTAGGCCGAGACTCCAATATTATTTATATAGACGCGGACAAAAACTTGATTTTGGACTGTCTCCACCATATTCCAGACAAAGCCGATGGAAAGAGAGCCGTATATCCTGGCCTGAACTACCAGCTTCCCCCAAAAAAAACAAACGAGAGGTCCCCTTCAGTTAGTAAACGTACATTTCTCGAAACGGTTGATCCTATTCCTGGATCAACTACGCCAAGAGCGCCATCGTTGTTGACCGAGTCTGGACAAATCGAAGTCGTTATGCCTTCTCCGACCAATGATCGGGTTGACGCCTTTTACAGTAGTCTGCTCACCGGCGCGTTAATCGAAAATTTTCGACGTGAGGTTTCTCGACCTGTGCGTTCAAAAATCCGTTCATTAGAAACCCGAAGTCGTAAAATAGAGAAAGACATCGAACGACTGGAAAAATATACTCAGCATGGAAAATCCGGCGAACTTCTCAAAACCGTTTTGGGTAGTGTTCGAAAAGGCGCTTCAAATGTCGACGTGATTGATTGGGAGACTGGTGAGACGGTCAATGTTCCCCTTAACCCAGCCTTGGCGCCAGTGGCGAACATGCGGAGGTTTTTCGCTCTCTCGGCAAAAGGCAAGCGAGGAATTCTTACTGCCAAGGATAGGCTGGAACGTACTTTGGAAGAGAAGAGGGCGCTGGAGGATCTACTATTTTTTGTTGAAGAAGCTCAAACTCAGGAAGAACTGGAATCCTTGTCTTCAGAAACAAATGTGAATCGAAAAATTGATCACGGTTCCCCTCAGGGCCAAAAGAGGAAGAAACCTATTCACCGTTCCCAACCACCTGTTCGTGAGTACGTCAGTCCATCAGGCCTAAAAGTGTTTGTCGGCAAAAGTTCGTTGGGCAACGATTTTATTCTCAGGAACAAAGCTCACGAAGGGGACACATGGTTCCATGTCAAGGACGCTCCAGGTTCGCACGTCGTTCTGACCTCCAGGACCATCGTGGAACTTGCTATTACTGACCTGCTGTATTGCGCGTCACTAGCCGCCCTTCATTCCAGATTGAAGAATTCGGTAAAAGCAGAGGTAATTTACACTGATGTCAAAAATGTGTTCAGGGTAAAAGCAGGACCGCCGGGGCAAGTCACGGTAAGGGATTACAAGACATTGATCGTTAATTTGGGAGAAAAGGCTGTAAATTAGGGGCAAGTGAGAATTGGGCCCGCATGAGGATCCATTCAGGATATCATGCGGACCCTGTTATGATGTGTTTATTTTTTCATGATGTCTTGTCTTGTTACGTTCATTATCCTTATTGCCTTATTCTTGCCGTCCACAACTTTATAGGCAATCCTGACGACATCTCCGGGAACCGCCTGTTTACCGATGAGTGCGTCTGACAGGTCGAAAACCAGTGTCTTACCCGTTGGACTGCCATATTTATTCTGCGGAGTAATCTTTAAGTCATATTCCTCAACGGTTATCATTTTGGTGTTCAGGTCATTGGTTACGGTTTTGCCCTGTAATACTTCCGCTGCCATTGCGGGAAGCGCCAGAAGGAGAAGAGTCAAAACGCAACCGATATAATACAAGCAAAGTCTCTTTTTCATTTTTACCTTACCTCGTTATCTGATGCGGCCTGTTAGACCTGATGAGAAGCGGCCTTCTTTTCCCGCAATTCTTTGGCCGCGCCACTAAACATTATCCAGCAAATGTAGACACAAATGCTTCCTACCGCTCCCAATATCAGCACTGTAGCTGCTGTATCGATTTTGTACTGCTTAAGAATTATGGAAACCATACACGCTAGAACCGCCAGACCAAAAGCGACACGAATGCCATATCCCTTGGCGTATTTTGTGGCGACGGTTCCTATCTGGGCCCCAATTGCCGCGCCGAGCAGCATTACGAAAACAGCGTAGATTTCAATTCGGCCTTTGGCTCCATAAGTGAATGTTCCGTAGAGTCCGGAAATCATAACCTCGAACAGATCTGTTCCGACCGCTATATGTGTCGGACAGCCAATCAGGTAAACGAGGGCGGGCATGCGAATCAACCCACCACCGATTCCCAGGAACCCTGCCAGTATACCTGTGAGGAAACTCACCATAATCGGCAGCCAGGCCGAACAGGTAAATCCCGCTGTTTTAAAATGAACCATTGGGGGTATCTTGATCCGATGGAGTGTCTTATACCAGGTGATACCTTCGGCTCCGCGCTCTCCAATATCTCCAGCTTTCCTTTTCTTGTCCGCTTTGTAATAATCATAGAAAACCATAATACAAATTAGGGCGAGGAGTACGATATATGCCCATCGGACAACCGGACCCACCTGGCCTAAGCGCTCAAGGTACATGACTATCTGAGCGCCGATTTCTATACCGATAACCGTTCCTACGATCATTATAAGTCCCAACTTATAATCGACATTTCCAAACTTAGCATGTCGAAATGTTGAGATCATCGATTTACCGGCTATATGCGCTATATCCGTCCCGATTGCGAAAGCCATCGGGAAACCCAGGATGTTTAGACCGGGAGTAACCATCCAGGCGCCGCCCATTCCAAAGAATCCGCCGATACATCCTACAGAGAAGCCTATCAAGACCAATCCAGGCCAGAATATATCTACGCCTGAAATGGGCATATACATGGTGTACCATTCCAACATTTCATTCCTCCTAGCTGATGCTTTTTACGGTGATTCCCAGTGAAATCGGCATCAATGCTCGATAATTTTTCTGGATGTCAGGTCGATCCCAACATGTTTCATGATTTGATCTGTGATTAACCCGAGGGTGACTCCCATGAAAGCTGTTATTATCGTGCACTCGAGTCCGAACCATAGGGGGTTTGTGTTGTACGAATCCACGAAGTATCGCGCCCATCCGGCGCCCACCCTACGACTGTCCGCTACAACGATGAGCATTTCTGCAGCGGGACCGGCTGCCCTTACAAGCTCGGGTAAAAATACGGTGAAAACGGCTGCGCCCAAAGCGAGCAACCTGCGAAAATGTTTTCTCATTATCGAAACCTCCTTGGAGATTGGTGATCACATAGCGATGCAAATGTTTGTGATCGGTCTGCCATATGGGATGCAACGCTTATGCCAGGAAATTGAGGAAAGTCTTATCTGTCTAAATCAGATGATATAGAGAGCTTGAAAAAAAGGCGGGTTAGAGAAGTCTTAAGATTTGAGAGATAGTGTCCGTTTTTTTTACAACGTGTAAAAAACAGAGACTGAACGAATCCTTTTTGCATGAGGACAACTTTTAATTATCAACGGTTTGCAGGAGATCGGACTATTCGATACGTTTCTGTGGGCCAACATCTTGAGGCACAATAATTGCTCCTACTAATCCTGAAGGCAGTTTTCACCCGTTTCGAACATGGGTTATCCAGGGAAGGTATAGTATATGGCCAACATCCTGACCAGAATCATGGAACTAATAAAACCTTTGACAAGACAGGATAAGCGACTCGTCAATGATAAAGTGTCCCGTGTTTTTAGGTTCAAATACGCCTGTTTTAAAGATTTACTAGCTTCTAATACTGAGATGCTCGATATAATCACGGATATCGAGCAAAAACTCCGTGGGCAAAACATTTTCGGCATGTCCTATGTTAAGACGCAAGTGGCGCGCTGTGTTTTTCACACACTCAGAATGGTGAAAAGTCTGGATGATCTCTCACGACATAATTATCCTATGCTTTTCAAGTGTGTCGATGAAATCAACAATCGAATCAACGAAGAGCTAAATAAGGGTCAGGATCTCCAGATTACAGATTACACTCTGCCTTATTCAGAAATAACCAAAGAAATGGCTGATTGGGTCGGCGGGAAGAACGCAAACCTTGGAGAGTTGCGAAATAGGGTTGGATTAGCCATACCGGAGGGCTTCGCAATTACGACAGCGGCGTGTGGCTATTTTCTCGAATCAAATGATCTGTTGGATCGGATAACAAGGCTAAGGGTAAATCTTGACCCCGAGGATCCGGGAGCAATTAACGCAGCGAGTCAACAAATCCAGGATCTCATATTGAAAGCTCAAGTTCCACAAGAACTGACAGACGCTGTCATGTCAGCTTATAAGGCATTGGTCAAAACAGTCAAAGACCGAGGCGCCTGTTTGAAAACTGAAAAACTACGTGTGGCTATGCGCAGCAGCGCCATAGGTGAAGACAGCGCTCTTTCTTTCGCCGGACAATATCAGACTGTTTTAAATGTCACCGAAAGTGAAATAATTGAGGCGTACAAGGCCGTGGTGGCAAGTCTGTACAACGCCAGGGCCCTAACCTACAGACTGAACAAGGGAATAAGGGATGAAGATATCTCAATGAGTGTGGCGTGTATCGAGATGATAGATTCTGAAGCCAGTGGCGTCATATACTCCAGACATCCATTCGATATGGCCAAGGATGAGGCGCTAATCAACGCTGTATGGGGATTGGGGCCTTACGCTGTGGATGGGGTTGTAAATCCGGATAATTATTTTGTGTCAAAAAACGATGATCTTACAATATTAGAAAAGTCAATAAGCGAAAAACCGGTTCAATTGAAGCTAAAGCAAGGCGGAGGAGTTGAAGAAGCCGAGGTTCCAGAGGCGAAACGAAGGGAGGCTTGTCTCACGAATGAGCAGATAAAGGAACTGGCTGGTTACGCGATTAAGCTTGAAAACCACTACCACTGTCCGCAGGACATCGAATGGGCCCTTGACGGTTCGGGTAGATTGCTGATTCTCCAGGCAAGACCATTACGAATCGAAGATATCGTAGAGAAGTCAGGCATTGACGCTTTTCCAGCAGTAGAAGGTTATGATGTCATACTTGAAGGAGGATCCCCTGCGTTCCCTGGAATTGGATACGGTCTGGCTCACCATGTAAAGACGGATGCGGACCTCCTGGATTTCCCAACAGATGGAATCTTGATAGCTCCGCATTCGACACCTCAGTTCGTAGTTGTCATGAAAAAGGCTTCAGCTATCGTTACCGATGCAGGGAGCGTTACAGGACATATGGCGTCCCTAGCTCGTGAATTCGGCACACCTACTCTGCTAGGGATAGACGGAGCCAGCAGGGTTATCAAGCAGGGGGCTGAAATCACCGTGGACGCTTACTCCGGAAGAATCTACGCAGGGAAGGTTCCGGAACTCCTCTCAATTCAGCGAACCAAAGAGTCCAGCATGAGGGATACTCCCGTTTACCAGGCTCTTCAGAAGGTTTCGGACCTGATAATCCCCCTTCATCTTGTAGACCCTAGAGCGGCAAATTTTGCTCCGGAATATTGTTCAACGCTTCATGACATTATGCGCCTGGTTCACGAACTTTCCTACAGGGAAATGTTTAAGATAAGCGACATCGTTTCTGAGACGGATGGCGCAGGGGCAAAAAAACTTAGGGCGCCCATCCCGCTGGATCTTCACATCATAGACCTCGGAGGCGGCTTCAAGGATGTAACTGACAGGGCAAGGTTTGTTTCGGTAGAAGAGATTTTATCTGTACCGCTACAATCCCTGCTTTCGGGTATGTTGAGAGAAGACCTTCGCCAGCTCGGGTCTAAGCCTATTGATCTGGGAGGTTTCTTTTCTGTGATGAGAGAGCAGATGTTTGCTCCAAATATGATGACAGAGCGTTTTGGAGACAAGAGTTATGCAATAATCTCCGACAAATACTTAAATTTTAGCTCCAGGATAGGCTATCATTACAGTGTGCTGGACGCATTCTGCAGTGACTCCACCAACAAGAATTATGTGACATTTTCATTTAAGGGAGGGGCTGCGGACGACATCCGTAGAAACAGGCGCGCCCGATGCATAGGTATCATTTTTGAGGAAATAGGTTTTCAGGTGGAGACGCGTGAGGATAGAGTAGACGCTCGTTACTACAAATATGATGAGATTGAAATCCGCGCCAAACTGGACTTGATAGGTAGATTGCTCCAATTCACCAGGCAAATGGACATGTTAATGCAGTCTGAGGCGAGTGTAACGGCAATCGCTCAGAGTTTTCTGGAAGGTAAGTATCACCTGGACGCAAAGTTTTGGTCTGAGATGAATGCTTAAAAGAACTTCGGATAATTTCAGGGAATCAGCTTTTTTCTGGCAATTTTTCTGTCAAACGCCGATTCTATTTTTTCCAATAGAGTTTCCATGGAATAAGGCTTTAGAAGATAGTCGAAAGCTCCATTTTTGATGATGCTTTTTGCTGTATCAACGGAAGCGTGTCCGGTTAGCACAATGACTTCGATTTCCGGATCAACCAGCTTAATTTGAGGCAGCGCCTCTACACCTGTCATATCAGGCATTTGAACATCCAGGATGACAATGTCATAATGATTCTTGCGCAATTCTTCCAATGCATGGATTGCGCTTCCACAGGTAAAAGCTTCCAATCCCTCCGCAAGAAGTAGTTTTCTCATGGTTGAGCGGAAGCGCTCTTCGTCATCTACAATTAGCACTTTTGGTTTCACATTCATGTCAATTTGTCCCTGATACCCTTAACCTCAAAGGAAGGCTAACAGTGAAGAGTGTTCCAGAACCTGGCTGACTTTCTACATTTATGCGCCCCCCTAATTCTTCGATAACTCCTCGGCAAATAGCTAGACCGAGTCCGGTTCCCTGTCCTTTCTTTGTCGAAAAAAAAGGACGAAAAATCTTTTGGATGTTTTCTTCTGAAATTCCACATCCGTTATCTTGAATGTCTATGTCAACCCATTTGTTTTCTCTAAGCCTGGTCTTGATCTTTATTTTTCCTTTTTCTCCAACCGCCTGTTTGGCGTTCATTAAGATATTCAACAGCACTTGCCGTATCAAAGGACCATCCGAAAGAATTACAGGAGCCCTTGGATCAAGTTCCAGTGTGACCTCTGTTTTTGAAACGGATTTTTCTCTTGTGGCTATTTCGTAGACCGTTCGTGTTACTTCGTTTATGTCTATTTTTTGAACTACAATGTTCAACTCTCTCGCCATGCTTAACAATTTCGTGATGATCAGGTTACAGCGTTCTACCTGTCTCTGGATTTCCGACGATGAATCCAAACAATCTTCTATCTCGTTTTGGGTAGCAGAACCCTGACAAAATCTCTTACGAAGTAACGTGTCAATCCATGTCGCTTCTTGAGCTATTATAGCTAAAGGATTGTTGATTTCGTGGGCTATTCCTGAGGCGAGTTCATCAATGGAAGAAAATACTTTCGGACGGGGGCACTCGGGTAACTGGTTAATTTCCAAGTCGGGTTTCGAGAAACTTTTCGACACCAAAAACCTAACCTGAAAGGCACACACACCGGCCACCAGTAATAAGGTTACTCCGAAGATAGGTCCTTCCAAATAGAAAATCGGGACGGCGATTGTTCCCACCAGCAAAGGTGTAAGATAATGAATTTTGGGATTAAATTTCATGTGTCATTCAGAACGCGACCATAAAGGCGTGAACCAGGGTAACACAGAACCTTAGAAACCTGATTTTAAGCGCCACGATCTTGTTCAATGAGTTTGCGTTCGTAAGCCTGAACGATCAAACCCAGCAATTCAGTAAAAGGAACCGGCTTCATAACATAATTGTAAGCTCCTAGTTGTAACCCTTGGATGCCGGCCTCAACTGATCCATGCCCAGTTAACATCACCACTTCGGTGAGAGGCGCTCTCTTCTTGATCTCCTTCAGGACTTCAATTCCGCTCATTTTCGGCATTTTCACGTCGAGAACAACAACATCCGGAGTATTACGATCCAGGCATTCGAGTCCTTCCTGACCGCTGGTGGCCCCCTCAGCTTTCAAGCCCCTGTCCTTTAAACGCTTGACCATTGTTTCGACAAAATCAATCTCATCATCTATTACCAATACTTTGAATTGGTCCATCTTTTGTCACCCCGCGCTCAGACCTTTTGGTTTTGAAATGGAATCGACTTGCCTTGGAGAGTCCCCATTCTTTCGTATACGAATGTAGAAAGTTGTTCCATGGCCTTCTTCGCTTTCTACCTCAATCAGCCCACCAAGTTTTTCCATTATTCCATAACTGATAGATAGCCCCAATCCTGTTCCTTCGTCCGGTCTTTTGGTAGTGAAAAACGGGTCGAAAATTCTCGATAATGCCTCTTTCGATATCCCTGGCCCGTTGTCAGAAATTTGAACGGTGAGCTGCCCCGGGTTTCTTGAGTCAGACTGAGTGCTTATTTTTATCAAGCCCGACTGGCCTACGGCGTCGATCGCGTTATCAATTATATTTAGGAAAACTTGCTGAAGCTGGTTGGGATCTGTGGATACCTTGGGAAGAGTTTCCTCATACTCCGTTTGTATCTGAATATCCCTGAAATGCGCTTCATTCTCGAGGAAAGTTATTGTTTCTGACACCAGGTGATTTATGTCTACGATTTCCTGGGTAGTTTCCATCCTTCTTCCGAAACGTAGTAGACGGTGAGTAATTTCTCGAGACCGGTTGACCTGACGTTCAATTTTCTTAATGCAGCCCTCAAATTCCTCTAAATTATCTGATTTCTGGATTTCTTCGCTTTCGAGCAGGTCTTTCATCCATCCAGCCTGATCGCCAATAATTTGGAGCGGGTTATTTATTTCATGCGCTATGCCAGCGGCCATTTTACCCAGGGCAGCCATCTTGCTGGACTGAATCATCAGGTCTTCATTCTTGGATTTTTCTTTCTCGATATCCATCAATCTTCTGGTCATCAACCTCGTTGTGAACACTGTCCCTAGAACCACTAGAATAACTCCGCAAGACAGAATCAAGGCTTCTATATAGTGAGCCCTGAACAGAAGAGCCATTTCTTCCTTGGGATCTTCCTTCACGACCAGAACCCACTGTGCAGGGACTGATATGGGAATGGCTCCAAAAAGACTTTCATCACCTTTGAAGTTCATTGATTCAATCGTTGCCGCGCGCAATGACGAGAAATTGGGCGTATTGGGATGTTCCAGGAGTATGCCGGAGAATCTGGGGGTGGTCTGTAAGATATTCTCCCTGTTAATTATAAAAGCGTCGCCGCGTTTCCCTAGCTGAGCGCCTCGGACAATTTCATCAATAATGGCTGAATTAATGGTGGCCCTTAATATCCACACCCTATTATTTTCAACGCTCGTCACCGCTATAATAAAGTGAGGCACCTTTCTAAACCCAAGAAACACGTCGCTGATATATACACCCGTTGATTGAACTGCCTGAAACCAATCTTCGTGTGAATAATTAACGGACTTTAGCTTTTCATAATAAGGCCCGACGTAAGCAATGTGGTTTCCGTCAGAATCAATTACACCAACGTCTATAAATGACTTAGACCTTGATTGTATGACGTTGAAAACTTTTGTGAGGAATTTCTCATCCTTGAGTTTTTCGAAGGAATGGGTCTGAGCTATTGTGTTAAGCTGTGAGACTCTTTCATCGAAGAACAGTTCAATTGAACTCTTTCTATTTTGAATGAGACTTCTTAAAGATTCGATAATCTTGTTCTGAAAAGTGGCGTTAAACTCATAATATATGGTGGCGCCAAGAGCAAATAGCGGAACTAACGAGAAGCTGAGCGTCATGGCGATCATTTTGGAGCCGAGGTTCTCATAGTGTTTGTGGGTCATTCCGGTCCTCCAAGAAGCCTCATTTAAGGTTCAAAAATAAATCGCCTCATTGATTTTAGCTGAAAAGTCTATAAATGTACGTTTATCCTGTCCAACTGTTTTCAGCGATCATTCAGGTCAGTCAGACGTAGATCAATGCCAACTCGAACAAGAGTTCAGCAAGGCTTGTGCCATATCCAGACCAGTATATACTAGCGAGTCGAAAATCATGGGGATCAACGAAAGGACCCCGGGAATGCAATTGATTGGCCTTTTGCCGGCAAGGCGCCCTCAACACATGCCATGTCAGTATTTTTTACATCGTGTAAAGGACGAAAATGCGTCAAGCGCCATTATACGATCGAAAATGACAGGCATTGTTGATATCTTCAACAATGCCGATTGTCTTTTAGTTGGTTGTATGCTAAATATTTAATTTAATAGTGAAAACATAGGCAATTTCACCTTTTTGGAACTAATCGGGCAAACAGGTCAAAATGAGCAGATCCAAAGTTCTAGTTGTCGAAGACCACCCTATGAGCCGGCGTATATTGGAAACTATGCTCACACAGAGCTATGAGGTAATATCCGCCGCTTCCGGCCAGGAAGCGATCGATAAAGCCAGGCTTGACCCTCCTGACTTGGTTCTTCTAGACATAGAGATGCCGGGACTGAATGGTTTTGAGACGCTTGAGATTCTCAAAGGGGGAATCATTGAACAGGCCGTGCCAGTTATATTCCTCACAGCCCTCGAAGACTCAAAAAGTCGTGAAACAGGTTTGCAAGCAGGCGCAGTAGACTATATTACAAAACCTTATGACAAGCAGGAACTTCGAATAAAGGTGAAGAATCACCTTGCTCTGTACGAGGCCAGAAAGGAAATTGAAATCCGCAACAAGGTCATGGCCAGAGAAATGGAAATGGCTTCACAGTTGCAGAGATCGTTGTTGCCGGAAGATTTCCCGAGTTGCGATAACGTGGCTTTTTCAGCGTTATATAAACCTGTTTCCCCCGCAGGTGGTGATTTTTATGACGTCATTGAACTCGGACCCTCGAGAATTGGATTTGCCGAGGTAGACGTGTCGGGGCATGGCGTAGCAGCCGCTATGGTGGGAGCGATGTTCAAAATGGCGTTTCAGTCATTTGCCAGGACTACAGGCTCACCAGCGGAACTGCTCAAGGTCATAAACGATCAGATGTTCGGAATTTTGCCCGACTCGGATTTCTTGACGGTTTTTTACGGTGTAATCAACCTGGAAACCCTTGAGTTGGTTTATACTAACGCTGGACACCCTCGACCCTTTCTTTTTAGACCAAATGACGGAACATTCGAAGAACTTGAAATTGGAGGCCCCCTGGTGGGAGCCTTGTCTGGAATGGACTACGAGGATGGTAGGGTTCAACTTGAGAAAGGGGACAGAATTCTAGTGTTTACGGATGGAGTCACCGAGACTCTTTCGGACACCGATGACAATAGTTTAGATGATTTCTATGGGCTGGATAGACTTAAACAGATGCTGGTAAACAATTCCAATTGTGCCATGGACGAAATTCTTTCCACGATCTTGGATGATTTGATAAATTTTCACGGCTCGAAGATTTTTGAAGATGATATAACCATGTTTTTGATCCATGTTGTCTGACTTAACATGAGTCCGGACTTCTATAAAAATTGGGCGCCTGTTTTCAAACAAAGATTGCCGCCTAAGTATTTTTGAACTTGACTCCAATCATTGTGAAGTTTGTTCATCAGACGGCTTAATCAATTAATATCTGGTCATTTATTGACCCTAGTGATCGGTGAGTTCCAGAAACCATGCCCGAGAGTAACGAAAAATTTGAACGCGACTACGAACTAATGGAAAAACTGTATCGTAAGTACGCTCGGGATGGGATCAGAGTTTCCCGCTGGAAACAATCGATTCATTTCAAAATAAAGAAAGCTCTTTGGATAATAGTTGTTGGAGGTAGCCGAATGCTGAAACGGGGGATCGACATCATCGGTTCCTTGTTCGGACTGATTTTGCTCTCCCCTGTATTTGCCCTCACCGCTCTTGCCATCAAAGTTGAGGATCGCGGTCCGGTGTTTTTCGCATCGGATAGGGCGGGTAAATGGGGGAAAAGATTCAAAATGTTCAAGTTTCGTTCAATGATTCTTGAAGCGGACCAATTAAAAGACGATCTCCTGGATCAAAACGAGACGGGGGGCGTGATATTCAAGATGAAGCGTGATCCCAGGATCACGAGAGTTGGAAGATTAATTAGAAAGCTCAGTATTGATGAACTCCCTCAGCTTTACAACGTTTTAAGAGGTGACATGTCTCTGGTTGGTCCTCGACCTCATCCACCCAAGGAAGTCGAGCTTTATACACTGACCGATCGAAGGAGACTCGATGCGACGCCAGGGCTTACGTGCTTTTGGCAGGTTAGCGGAAGGAGTGACATAAATTTTGAGACTCAGGTTCGTCTCGATGTTCAGTACATCGAGAGCCAATCACTTTTGGGGGATCTCAAGCTGCTTCTCAAGACGATCCCAGCGGTTCTAACTGGAAGGGGGGCTTACTGAAAATCGTAACGTCAAGCAACAAATCGTTTCGTGGGTCGGTGACGAATAAATCGTGTCCATGCAGATTATAACGGACTCTGTTTCGATGTTAGATTAAGCGCTTCCACAAAAATGCACGCGATCATTACTCTTTTCAATGAATCGAGAAGCTTTCAGCCAATTGCAAGGCGCAGGCCGGTAGGTATGCTTCCTGTTCTTAACAGGCCCCTGCTCGAATGGCAAATAATGAACTGCGTCAGGAACGGGATTAGGAAGATCCTCGTTATTGCGGTAGAAAACCCGTTGTCTGTCGGAAGCTTCGTAGGGCCAGATACGAGATGGGGAGCGTCTATCGAAATGCTTGTTTACAAGGATCCGTACAGTTCGGAGGAGGTTCTAAAACGTGTTTCCGGCATGATGGAATTTCCGGTAGTTCTGATCCCTTCAGAGAGTATGCTGGACCTTGAATACGAAACATTCTCAAACTTGCGTCCCGACGCCAAAGGAAAACCGATCAGAATCCTGTCGACCGGACACGTTGAATTCGGGACTGATCAGGATGGTGTCAAGCGTTGTTTCAGAGTACCGGTTGATGCGCCTCTGGACACAGGATGTTATGTTTTCGAAGAGTGTAATCTGGATTGCAGCCAATTGATCGACTATTTTTGGGATGGGAATTACTTGTCTGTCGAGAGCCCTGGAGATCTTTGGAAGGCCAACATGGCTTGCATCGGGGGATGCTTCCACAATTTCTTGGGACCGGACTACGGGACACTAGATCAAAAAGAGCCCCGGATAGGTCACCACACAGTCGTCGATTCCAACGCCATCATACATGCCCCGAGCTTCATCGGAGATTATTGCAGGATTAACCCCGGAGCGAGAATAGCTCCGTTCAGCGTTCTAGGTGATGGCGTTATAATAGACCATTCAGCGTCAGTCGCGTCCAGTGTAATCTTTAAGGAAACGTATGTTGGGACGGACGCGAACATTGAAGACAGTATGGTCATCGCAAATATAATGATCAATGTTAACGTAGGAACATGGACATCGGTGGGGGATCCATTTCTTCTTTCAGGTGTAAACAAGAAAATCATCTACAGGCTTTCTCAAAAGATAGCCGATCGAGTTCTCGGCGCGCTTTTGTTCATGTTAACCTCCCCGGTATGGATTTTTAAGGGAATCTTCCGATTGACAAGGGGAAAGACATTTTTTGCTTCTCACACACTAATGGTTCGGGATCTTTATTTTGATCCCGCGTCAAAAGACGCTGCTCGGGCTGTGAATTTCTTTTATTTTGATGACGCAGGTCCCCTTGTGGAGCGTCTTCCGGCGCTAATTGAAGTGGTATCGGGGAAACTGAGGCTAGTAGGAGTGAGACCGCTCAAAGAGGAAGATTTTGACAATTACCAGGAAGACTGGAAACAACAGCGATTTGAAGTCCTTGATGGTCTTTTCACGCCGGTGGACGCAGAGTGCGCTGGAAATACATCCGAAGAAGAAAAGATTGCGGTGGAAAATTACTATTCAGCCACGAGGAATCTTAAGGAGGACTTGAAGATTTTCTTAAAGGCGATCAAGAAACTATCATTAGCTCACTGAAGGGTTATCATTAATCTTTTGTGATCAATTGAAAAGTCTTGGTGTCATTTCGCCTGATTTTTGATATGAAACCTCAGTAACTGCAACACGTTCCGTTTTGCCACAGGAGAGCTTGAAATGGAGATCGAAAAAATGGACGGGGTAACTGTAATAAGTACCGATGAAAGACTCGACGCCCTAGCCGCTCCTAAACTTAAAGAAATTGTCAAAAATATGTCGGAAGAAGCAAAGACAAAATTGGTTATAGATCTCGCAAAAACCAAGTTTATAGATAGTTCAGGATGCGGGGCTCTCGTAGCGTCTTTGCGGACACTGTTGAAGAATCATGGGGATCTAAAAATTGCGAGACCTTCTCCCCAGGCGCAGACGTTGTTTCAATTGACCAGACTACACAGAGTCTTTGAAATTTTCGACGACCTGGATACAGCCATCAAATCCTTTCACTGAGAAACAGGTTTGGATATGATCGTTTCCGGACTATAATTTGCGCCTGGTCGATCAGGAAATTGAATATGCAAAAGGAACTTTACGTCAAGATCGAGGCTAGGGCTGAGATCATATTGCTCAGACCTCTCGACCTTTTTGTAAGAAACCTGGTTGAACAATTACCTGGTTTTTCAAATGCCGAAGACGTTGTTGACAATGTTGAACTAGCCTTCAACGAAGCTTTCGCTAACATTTGCCGCCACGCGTACAAATCAAATCCCAAAGGCCCTGTCCGCGTGGAAATCTTCGTGAGACAGAATGATCTGGAAATCCGGCTGGAAGACAATGGAGAAAGCTTTAACCCTGACGAAATTGCCGAGCCGGATTTTCAAAACCTCGGGGAAAGCGGGCTCGGAATATGGTTCATGAAAAAGTTTATGGACGAGTGGATCTATAAATCGGATGAAACCGGAAAAAACGTGCTCAGATTGATTAAGAACATGCCATGTAACGTAGCTAGAATATAATCCGCTCTATGGGGAAACGATGATAACGATTGAAGAACTGGCGAAAGAGTTGGGCATCGATCGCGAAGACGTAATTGAATTTGTGTCGGTTTTTCTTGACTATACTGAGAATGAGGATTTGCCTGCGTTGCTGGACGGAATAAATAGAAAGGACGCATTGGTAGTCAAGCGAAAGGCTCACTCAATAAAAGGCGCGGCCTTGAACTTAATGTTACCGGAAATATCCTCATTAGCCGAGGAGATGGAAAAAAAGGCCGGACAAGGAAATCTGGACAACAGCCCCGCTCTTTACGCCTCCATTGTTGACGTCATGAAGCTAGTAAAGCAGAATTTGATTTAAGACGGCTTGTCTTTTCGCCAGACCTTATTCTAGATTTCTTTGTTTGGATATTGACAGGGTAAAGTGTCTGATGTTACTCTGAATGATTATTGCGGCGGTGTAGCTCAGTAGGTCAGAGCATGCGGCTCATATCCGCAGTGTCCGGGGTTCAAGTCCCTGCACCGCCACCACATGCCATCTATCGTCCTCCTTTTCGTATCGACTCACAAATACGATTATGCTATAGGCACCTCATTAAGATATCGCGGCGTCCCTGATGTTTTGCAAACCGGGTAGGGGACTATCCCGGTAGATAAACTCCATCTCGAGACGCCTAGACGTGTCATGAGATGATTTTGTGACAGCTCTGAGGTTAAGGATTCCTATGCAAGTAATGCAAGACGATGCAGTCAAGAATATGGTCACTATTGTGATACCAGCGTTCAACGAAGAAAAAACCATAGGTGATGTCGTAAGAGGGGCATTGTCAAACGTTACAAACGCAAGAGTGCTGGTCATAGACGATGGCTCGACAGACGACACCTCAAAAGAAGCCATTTCGGCAGGAGCTGAGGTGATCAGGCACCCTATCAATAAGGGCAATGGAGCTTGCCTGAAAACAGCTTTGAGATCCACCCAAGGCGGAATAATAGCCGTTATCGACGCTGATGGGCAGCACGATCCAAAAGAACTGCCGGACATGATTGAGAAACTTGGAGATTATGACCTGGTTGTAGGTTCCCGTAATTTTTCACGGCAGGAAGGATCGCCTCTGAGAAATCTGGGAAATCTAATTTTGAGAAGACTTGCTTCTTTTCTGGCTGAGAGAGATATACCGGATTTAACTTCAGGTTTTAGGGTCTTTAGACATAATGTAGCAATAAAATTTCTACATCTTTATCCTAATGGTTATTCATTCCCTTCCACCAGCACTCTGTCTTTTATTACAGCGGGCTACAACGTGGCGTTCACTCCGATCTCCGTGAGCGAGCGACCAACGGACACAATCAGCAAATTGCGACCATTCAGAGATGGTTTTAGATTCATAATGTTTATTCTTAGAATCATAACCATGACAAATCCCAACAAAATATTTTTCCCTGCCGGACTGGTGATGATTCTGTTTGGAATTTTCCTGACCATTCGGAACCTGATAATGTTTCAGCAATTTTCCGGTGGTGTGGTGTTGTTCCTTGCCGGTGGGATTAATATCATTTTCTTTGGCCTCATTCTTGATCAGTTTGCCTCACTTCGACTTCAGGAAAGAGATTGAGTCCTTCGAATAGGCGGAAGTAGCATGTGTGGAATCTGTGGCGCCTATTCCATAGGCGACAGTCGTCCTGTTTCAGATCTCTTGTTGAGGGAAATGAATCGAACCATGGTTCACCGTGGGCCGAATGACGAGGGATACCACGTCGATGGTCTGGTTGGGTTGGCTATGCGTAGACTCAGCATAATAGATCTTGAAACCGGCCGGCAACCCCTGAGCAATGAGGACAGCTCTATCTGGATAGTGTTTAACGGAGAAATCTATAACTTTAAGGAATTGAGAGCTGGTCTGATCAAAAAGGGTCACATTTTTCGGACCGTTTCAGATACGGAAGTCATTGTTCATCTGTACGAAGAATGCGGTGATGATTGCGTGACATTTTTGAACGGGATGTTTGCTTTCGCTATCTGGGACTCCAACAAGAAACAGGTCTTTGTGGCTCGGGATCGTCTCGGAATCAAACCGCTGTTTTATTGTTTCGATTCGCACAGGAATTTTTTTTTTGCTAGTGAGATTAAAGCCCTACTAAAAACATCAGTTGATCGTAGGCCAAATCTTCAGGCGTTATACGATTACACCTCGTTAATGTATACGCCCACGCCGGCGACCGCTTACTCCGCCATCAACAAACTGGAGCCCGGATCGATTCTCAAGTGCTCATTTGGGGGATTGAGCAGGAAATCATATTGGGATATTCCGACTCCGAAAGCTGGAGATGAGGATTATTCAAAAGCGTCATTTGACGAAGAGATCATGAATCTGATCGAGACCGCTGTCAGGCGCCAAATGATATCCGATGTGCCGATTGGAGCGTTACTCAGCGCGGGTTTGGACTCCACCACTATTTCCGCAATCATGGCACGCAGGTTTAATGTTCCACTGAAAACCTTCACAATAGGTTTTTCAAGAAAGTCATATGATGAATCCGCGGATGCGCGTTTAGTAGCTCATGAAATTGGTTCTGAACACGTAGAGAAAATAGTCGATCCATTCATGGTTGGCTCGATCGAAGATCTGCTCAATTTCTTTGATGAGCCGTTTGCGGACTATTCAGCCATTCCTACCTATCTTGTTTCAAAGATTGCCTCAGAAAAGGTCAAGGTTGTCCTGACCGGGGATGGGGGGGATGAGATATTCGCCGGCTATCCAACGCATTTTGCGTTCAAGGTCAGCCGAATCTTCAGACTAATTCCGTCATGGGTCAGGAAAAATATCATAAATCGAATAGTGCTGTCTCTACCGACTTCTTTTGAACGTATCAGTTTTGATTATATGGCAAAAAGATTTGTGACAGGCGTTGACCTTCCCTTTGAACGGGCTCATTACTGGTGGAAGGTAATTTTCAACGAGGAAGACAAGAGAACTCTCTTTTCAAGAGATTTTCTCGAACACAAATTTGAGGATACTTTTCGAATCTTTGACGAACAATTTTCAAAAGTGCGAGGCTGTCACCCGTTAAATCAGGTCCTTTACGTAGACGCCAAGACATTTCTTTTGGATGACAATCTCACAAAAGTCGACAGAATGACCATGGCAAATTCTTTGGAAGCGCGAGTTCCCTTTCTCGATCATGAATTGGTTGAGCGGATGTCCGTTATACCTCCCGGTGTGAAATGCAAGGGATTCCAAACCAAGAGTCTCCTCAGAAATGCCGTCAAGTTGCTTTTGCCTCCCTCAATTCGAAAAGGTAAGAAAAAAGGTTTTACTCCTCCGTTACCGTTCTGGATAAAGAATGAGCTGCGACCCTTCATAAGCGAAGTCTTTTCAGAGAAGCGGTTAGGCCGGTCTGGGGTGATTAACGCCAAGTACTGCCGAGCCCTTCTGGACGAACATCTGAATGGAGTGAAGGACAACAACAGGCAGATATGGACAGTGCTGAGTCTGGTCTTATGGCTAGAGAAAAATCCCGTGTAAGCCCACAAGAACAACTGGACTAACTAAAACCACAATCAAGCTTGGAACCGTCACTATCCCCCTAGAGTTAACGAAACTATTCTAATAGATGAACCGTCCCTGACAGGTTCATCCATAGATACTCTCTTGCCTTCGACTATGGCGATCACGTTCAATTTCAAAGGCAAATCCAGCAATTTAATCAACGTTCCCACAGTGGAACCTTCTTCCATCTCAACCAGCCGGGGACTAAAGCGATTCCTGACCAACCCTATGGGCTCCAAGAAAATGCGCAAGAATCAACTCCCCAAAATCATTTTGTATTCAGCTTCCAGATCATAATCCCTCAAAGTTTTTTCTGATGGTAAACCTGTAACTGGATCCAAATCCATGAGTTCATAAAATCTGGTTTTCATCTTTTCGAATTCAATTTCTATGCCCTCTGGAGCCCCATCGATTGCGGGAGTCAAGAGACGTGAAGAAATCTGGTCATCAAACGCGGAAATTCCATATTTCGCGTTCAGCAGTCTCTGAAGATAGAAAATCCGCCTGCCGGTACGCATCATGTCCTCAACCGTCCAATTCAGGCCCGCTACGACATTAAATAAATCAACCCACTCCGGGATTGTAATTTCCCGATCGGCAAACTGGCACATGCATGAACTATTCTCCAAAGACCCTATGGTAAAACCTATGACAGCGGATTCAGGTTTGTTTTCAGATGAAAGAGGATCCAGTTCATAATCAAAACCGATTTCAGGGTAATAGCACGCTCCCATTTCCATGAACAGCATAGGAGATGAAACGTGACATGCTCCCCTGTGTCCCACGGCGTACGTCAAGGCAAGGCCATGTCCGCCTCCACGAGGATCGTGCATCGGCGCTTCCAGTCCCTTGGCATGAACGGCGTATTCCATTGTTTGAGCGCCAGTTCTATTGGCTGCGGCTACAGATCCTTCCGAAAGCAATGCCCCCAATGCGCCTTCTTTTGAAGCTATTGAAGGTAACACATCATTGATGACGGTATTCATGTCTCCCCAACTGAGATTCAAACCATTGCAATCATCGGATCCAATAGCGCCATTGCAAAACGCCTCGATAGCCCATGCGATGGTAGCCCCACAAGATATGGTATCCATCCCCATGTCATTACATATGCGTCCCGCCTTGCACGTAGCCGCTAGATCCATCGATCCCAGCAGGGAACCAAAGGCGACAATGGTTTCGTATTCAGGCCCTGGTCCCTTGGGTATGGCAAACGGCCCATCGTCAATTTCGACTATTCTCTTGCACGCCACATTGCAAAAAGCGCAGTTGGAACGTCTTTTCAGGTATTTTTCCGACAGGGTTGATCCAGCAAGCGCTTCAGCCATCTCTTCCCAAAAATTGGAAGTAAAATTTCTTATTGGGACATCGCCTAAATGAACTCCACCTTCAAGGTTCGCTGCGGTGCCATTTTCTCTCAGAACACTTGCTGTAACCGATTCCTTAACTTTATTGTTCAATTCGTTCACGAGGGTTCGGCATGCGCCAGGGTCTTCGACCAGGAAATTCTTTTCTGAGGACTTTACAACTATGGCCTTCAATCTCTTTGAGCCCATAACTGCTCCCAAGCCTGCCCTGCCAAAGGCGTTATGCCCATCGTTCATGATGCAAGCGAACTTGACCAAGTTTTCTCCTGCTGGACCTATCGATAACGTCTTGTAAGACTTCCCGAATCGCTTCTTCAGTAGAGCTGTGGTCTCTTCAACGCCTAGTCCCCAAAGTTCGGGGCATGGTTCAATCGTGGTTTGACTGTCCGTTATAACAAGCAGGGAAGGGGTAGGGGCCATTCCTGAAATCAAGATTCCGTCAAATCCTGCATATCTTAATTCAGGCGCTAAATTGCCTCCACAAGACGAATCAGCCCAATGGCCAGTCAACGGTGATCGAGCCGCTGCAGAAAAACGACTCGCGCCCGAAAGCCTCAGACCGGCAAAAGGGCCGAGAGCAAAAATAAGTAAAGAATCCGGGGCAAGCGGATCAATCTCAAGATTTCCATATTCAGAGAACAACTTTGCAGCTAAACCTGCGCCTCCGATGAACTTTCGGTAATAATCAAAAGGAGGATCCAGAGTGACCATTGAGCCCTCAGAAAGGTCAACTCTCAGAAAATGCCCTGTATTTCCTTTCATGGCCTTGCCTTTACCGAGAATTAGGAGATTATTTTGCTCTCCCAGCCCAAATCTTTAAGGGTTTCGACGTAAAGCGCCGCAACTTTCTTAAGTTTTGGGACCAATTTCAACAGGCCGGTAGCTGATCCCTTAACCCTGATCTTTTTTCTCGTAATCGCCATCACCGGATTAAGCTTATTAGACCACGACCTATGAGCGTCATCAGCGGAGAGACTCATCGTCAAATCTGGTTGATCAGCCGGTTTTCCGGCGGACACCTTGATATTTCCGGCTCTACAGTCCACGTGAAAAGAGCACTCCGGTCCGTTTTCAGTGTAATCAAACCAGATTAGCTGGTTGACTTTCTTGAGTCCTTCGGATAACTCGGGATCCGTTTTTGCGCGTTCAAAAAGTGCAAGAAAAGCCTTTATGGGCTCTGTTTCATCTTTCCAAAATTCCATCATGGCCTCCTGGTTTTCTTAAATAGCCTTAAGATACATATTGAGTATGTCGGATTCATCGGGTGTTCTTGGGTTGTAACTGATCTGACTGTCGCCGGCTGCAAGCTCCACGAGGGCAGAAAGTTCATCTGGCGTATTCGGAACCTGAAAGTCTTTAAGGGTCTCATGAAGCCCAATTTTCTCCTTAAGTTTCCTGACAGCGATTACAGCGGCTTCTGCCTTAACTTTTGAAAAACTTCTGCCCGCAGTAACTCCAAGGACCTGAGCTATCATCGAGTATTTCTCTATGGCCTCTTCAAGGTTATACTCCATCACAACTGGAAGCATAATCGCATTAGCGAGTCCATGAGGAACCGAGTAGAGAGCCCCCAAAGAGTGGGCCAGGGCGTGCGTCGCTCCGGTCATCGCATTGCAAAAGCACATTCCGGCCATCGTCGCTGCAATGAGCATATCTCCTCGGGCTTCAATGTTGTCAGGTTCTGAGACTGCTATTGGGAGGGCCTCAGCTATTAGTCTGAGGACGTGTAATCCCAATGCGTCGGAAATTGGCTGGGAAGCTGTCGATGTTATTCCCTCAATGGCGTGGGTGAGGGCGTCCATGCCTGTAGACGCAGTGATCTTGGGTGGTAACTTGACCGTCAGTTCAGGATCCAGCAAAGCTAAATCAGCATTACAGTACGGATGGGATACCGAAAGTTTGGCTTGAGATTCTGAATCCAGAACAACTACAGCGTTCGTCACTTCACATCCTGTGCCTGCAGTAGTAGGTATGGCCACATGAGGCGGTAAAAGCTCCGCGTTCTCCCAAAGAGCGGCTTGGTCCGCCAGGGGCTTGAAATCCTCCAACTTTTTTCCTACTAAAATATTCACGGCCTTTGCAGTATCTAAAACGCTGCCACCTCCAATGGCTATCAAGGAATCCGCCATGACTTCCCTGTAAAATTGGCCCGCTTCATTGATGTTTTCTATCCTCGCATCCTGAAGGACACTGTCGAATAAGCCCGCAACCTTCATGCCTGATTTTAGTAGTTCACATAACACCATATCGGTTACACCGGCGTTCACAACACCTTTGTCCGTGATAACCAGCGGCCTTGACGCCCCTAGTTGAGTAAGCTCAAAAGCCAACTCATTTCTAGCGCCGGGGGTGAAAAGTATTCTGCCTCTATTTACCCATGAAAAAAACGGTTCAAATTTCAATCGGCTACTAGACATTGCTTCTTATAGACCTCCAATCCGCCAAATCGATTCATCTTCACGGTTTCACAGCCATCCAACAATACCTTGTTCTACGACAAATTTTTTAAGAGGGAAATGAATTTTGGAATATCTACCGGTTTTTGCAGAATTTTATCCACAATCGCAAATGATCAGGTCGAAATCTTGTTTCTGAAATTCACTTATGGCCTCAAAACCTGATTCCGACGCGACAACATGATGACCAAAAAACTGGAGACGCTCTTTAATCGTCTTTAAGACATGTTTGTTGTCTTCTACCAAAAGAATCGGAATCTTCGAGAGAGTGTCGGCCAGATGGGGCGCCTCAGAAAACGGCTAAACTCTTTATATATTTTTGCAGTTCGAGCGGAAAGCGCTTTAACGTTGATTTTAAAGTTGTCTGGAAACTTTTCGACGAAATAGGCTTAATCGTCCAATTTGGCTGATCCGGATTTTTTGTTTTTCAGCTCGAATTTCTGGAGTCTGAATGGATTAGCAGGTGGAGTTTCTTGTTTTGGCAGAGTGACTTTTTCCGAGGGAGTATCTTCGGCGCCCCAGGAATATTTCTTTCTATCGTTTGTCTTTTCTTGTGATGAAGTGGGCTCTTTCCTAGGACCAACAATTGTAGGGGTGTCCGCGTTTTCTTTCGAATCCTCGTCCCCTTTTGAAATCTTTGAACCTGATTCCAAAAGATCGAACTTCTTCACTACTCCGCTGGAATTGCTGATGGACGCATTACGGATCGTCATATCGTTGAGGTTTAGATCAACGACTACCCTATAACTCTCTGAGGCTGATTTTCTGTTTTGAAGTTCTACCAACAAAAGGTTATTGGTCACTAATGATTGTTTGACTACGAAACTGGACTGTTCGATTTTCTTCCCCGACATCGCAGGAGTTGAAGCCGGTTGATCAATTGGCAAAGGAGCAGGTACGCGAGTCTGATCATTTTTGGGCGCAGCATTTCGCGGACGTGCCTGTAAGCCTACAGAGCGAGGTTTCGGACTGGACTCAGAGTGAGGAGATCTTTGCAACATCCTCGGGTCCGTAGGTACGGCTCCAAGAGCTACCACAGCTAGATTGCCTTTACGTTCAACCATGAAGGGTGGAACCGGATACTCTCCGAAATCCACAACAAGTCTGGCTCTGTGACCGTTCTTTCCCAATCGGATTTCATTAATAGGAGGTTTGTCCACCTTAATTTTGGCTGGAACTTTACCCAAGCCTGTGCTTTCAAAGTCTATGACAAGTCTGTAGGGGTTTTCGAACGCGAAGGCGGAATGAGCGCCCAAAGCTTTGTCAGCCTTGATTATTAACTGTTTCTGATCTGGAGCAATTTGAACACTGGTGATAAGAGGAGTTTCCAGTTCTTGCGCGCTGGCTGAACTCAGTAAAAAAGGAACGAAACAAAAAACAAGAATAGCGTTTATTAAGGAAGTGGCATGAATACGGAACATGCCCTTAAGTTCCTCAAAGCTACCGCGAGATCTTACAGTTGCAATGTCCGGTCTTTTCATGTAGCGCTCTAACGTCCAGATTTTCAGTTGCGTTCAACTGTTCATTGATAATACCAAAAGGTATTTTGAGTGTCAAAAAAATAATATATAACTAGACATACAATAATAACCTAAATTAAGTTATAGCATAAAACAGATATCATGCAAATATTTAGTAGGATAATAGTATGAACATTATTGTTTCCCTGTTTATGAGAGCGGCTATCATCGCCTCAATCTGTTTTTGTATAGGTATCGCTTCAAATTTCGTTCCGGCAAGGCAGATCCCTTGGCTTTATGTCCCACCAAAAGAAGTTACAATCTCCAACCACAAGATTCCTCTTATCGATTCTGAACAGGCTCAAGCATGGCTGGAAGATAAGCAAACAGTTTTTGTAGATACCCGAGAAGAAAAGGACTACATGGCAGGCCATGTTCCAGGGGCGATATCATTGACGCCTGAAAACAAAGAGGAAAGATTTCCGGGACTAGAGCCCTTGATGCCTCAGACAAGCAGAATAGTCCTGTATTGTTATGGTCCGGATTGTGACAATGCTGAACGAGTGGCTTCATTCCTACTGGACTTCGGATATACGGATCTAATGATAATGAGCGACGGATATCCCGGTTGGGAGCAAAAAGGATTTCCAGTTGAACAATCGCACAAACGCAAATGATTAAAAGGCCAAAAGATGAAGTGGATAACATTAATCGCCAGACTCGTAATCGGATCCTTATTTCTTTACGCAAGCGTCTACAAGATATTGGACCCTTCCGCATTCTCGGCTTCAATCAGAAATTATGGATTGATGCCAGCCATGTACAGCAATTTAACGGCTTTGACCCTTCCTTGGTTAGAGTTAGTGGCCGGAAGCTTGTTGATACTTGGGATCCAAACGAGGGCGGCGGCTCTATTGACATCTTTGATGATGCTCGTTTTTCTCGGAGTCACGGTTTACGCCTATTCAATCGGCCTAGATATAGATTGTGGCTGTTTTTCTTCCTCTGCGCAATCAGCAGGAAGGATTGGGATTACTTACATCCTGAGAGACTCCGGCTTGGTTGTTTTGTCGCTGTGGACGCTGATTTGTGATCGCGGCGACTTCAGCCTGGCGTCCGCGCAAAAAAGTTGACAGGGAGATCAAAGAACTCTGAAAACGCCCTGGGTTCAAGAACAGTTTTCCATACTGGGTTAGTCTATTTTCGATTAAACTCAAATGTTGTATCGTCATACGCATGAAATTTACAGTTACTATAGACGTAGAAGAAGAAGGGCTGTTTAGCGGTATATATTCAACGGATGACTCATCGGCTTTGAACGTTTATCAACTTGACCGGCTCGATCAAGTTTTTATGGAGCTTGGTGTCAGGCCGACTTTGTTGGTTTCTTATCAGGTAGCGAACAAAAAAGATGTCCTTAAAAAACTGTTTAGCCTGAAGACGAGATGGAAGGCCGAAGTGGGGGCCCATCTTCACCACTGGAATACTCCTCCCATTGTCGTGGACACTATCCGTCCACCTGCGCCTTCTGAATTGTTGTCCTCAGATCTCCTGGAAGCCAAGACCCGGTCTTTGTTGGGGGTGTTGCAAGAGAGTGATTTGTACGCGACATCCTTTCGCATGGGTCGTTTCAATCTTGGTCCCAAGATGTTCCAGATTCTCGAGCAAGTAGGCATAAAGGTTGATAGCAGCGTCACCCCCATGAGAAGGGAATATGGTGGAGCTAACCACCTTTGGGCTCCCACAGATCCTTATTTCCCCGATCCGTTGGATCCTACCAAGACTGGAAGCTCGGATGTTCTGGAAGTTCCCGTAACCATATTGCCAATTTTGAAAGGTATTGATAACTACCTGAAGTTGTTTTCCAAGACAGCGTTTACGCCTCGAGCGGCAATAGAATGGTTGGCTTTAAACCTGGGATCAATATCGCCACAACCCGCTTGGGTAAATCTAGGAGTCGCCAAAGCTGGAGTCATGCTGCACAAGTCACGAGGGGGGGATTGCGTTACAATTTTCTTTCACTCATCCGAACTGGCGCCTAGGTTGAACCCTCTGAATCCAACAGAAAAAGCAGTTGAAAGATTCATAAAGCGTCTCGCTCTTTTGATCCAGTGGCTTATGAACCGCTATAACGCTAAATGCCATACATTATCCGAGTTGTACCCCTTGTACAATTTGCAGGGAGCTACTCCAAAAAAGGCGCCGCTTGTTGAAAAACATGTGGACTCATTCTGACGAGCTTTGCTGAATTTTTATCAAATCGACCTCTCGTCCAATCATTACCAGTATATCACTTGGCTTGACCACAAAATCCGGGCCTGGCAAAAAAACAAAGTTCGGCGGCACAAGCTCTTTGACGGCGATGACAAAAACTCCAAAACGCTCTCGCAACTTGATTTCTTTTAGACTTTTACCAAGGAAAATATCCGGGATTCCTACATCCATTACTTCAAAACCTTCTCCCAGCGGAACGAAATCCAAAAGGTTCGGGTTCAGTATTTGAGCGGCGATTCTCTTGGCTGTCTCACGTTCGGGGAAAATCGTTTCGGTAGCTCCAACCGCTCGGAGGATCGAAGAATGATCCTCACTGGCGGCCTTTGCCCTAATCCTTTTCACGCCTATTCTCTTCAAGTGGAGTGTGCACAGAACGCTTGCTTCCAGGCTTTCACCCAAGCTCACAATTGCCTCATCGAATTCAGGCGTAACCAGCGAACTCAGGCCGGTGAAATCCCTGACGTCGAGTATCATCGCTCGTTGAACATGATTCACAATGGCGTTAACCCGATCTTCGTTGTTGTCAAGCGCCAAAACCTCCGCAAATTTGGCTAAATCTCTCGCGAGTTCACTGCCAAATTGTCCGAGACCTATAACAGAAATCAATTTCGCAGATTTTTTCATCCAATCATCACCGTTCCCTTGGGATATCTCGCGCGGAGATTAGTTCTCGGAATCATCCAGAAAGCGATAGTCAAAGGACCCAGCCTTCCAACGAACATTGTGACGATTAGCCACAATTTCCCGTGTGTGGACAGATTTGGGGTAATCCCGGTAGATAACCCCACTGTTCCAAATGCAGAAACCTGCTCGAAAATCAATGAGAGTGAATCTACCTTCATGGTGGATTCGGTGGTCATAAGAATTACAATTCCAATGATGTTCCAGAACACAGCAAGGCCCATCAACAGATCCGTTTTGCTGACAAGTTCGTGAGGCAGCCTTCTGTCACCCAACTGAACATCGCGTTGTCCGCGCAAACCGGCTACCAAACGCGCGCAATAAATGGCGACTGATGACGTTTTGACTCCTCCTGCGCAAGATCCTGGCGAGCCACCGATAAACATTAATATTATGAGCAAGAAGATAGAGGCTGACGGTAGTTTCCCAATATCCACAGTGTTGAATCCGGCCGTCCGAGCCGCGACGGACTGAAAAAGACTGTTGATGAGTTTTGCATCCCACGAGTTTTCATTGGAAGTCAAACCAAAAATTAACAGGACAATTGCTCCGCCAATAATCAGGATTCCCGATACCCAAAGAACCACACGAGAATGCAAAGAGAATCTTCTCAAAACTCTTTCGCCAAGACCCAAAGGATTTCCGCGCATAACTGTCCAGATTTCGTGCAAAACCGAAAACCCCAACCCCCCCAATACAATTAAACCCATAATAACAAAGATTACTCCATACTCATCTCTTAGACCCAGAAGATTGTCTGATCGTAACGAAAAGCCCGCATTACAAAAAGCCGAAATGCAATGAAAGATCGCCGAAAAGAGCGCCGCTCCAAGGTCCATTGTTTGGGAAAGAAAAAAGGTCAAGAGGATTATTCCAAAGCCTTCGATCGCAAACGTAAGCGCTATTATCGTCTTGAAGGCGCTTTGAAATTGGCTGGCGAGGTCTTTCTGAAACAGGGTGTTATGCAAAACCGCCTGAGACTTGAGCGACATCCTCAGTCCAAGCATTTGAAACGCTATAGCGGCGAACATCATTATTCCGAGTCCGCCCGACTGAATCAGGACCACAATCAATACTTGCCCGAAGAAAGAAAAAGCCAGCCCTGTGTCAACCACTGTCAGCCCGGTAATACAGACTGCTGATGTCGAAGTAAAGAGGGCGTCTATGAAAGGTATTTTACTGGCGCTACTCGCCCAGGGAGTCGCTAACAGAATGGCGCCAATGAGAATTAGCAGAGCAAATCCGCCGACCAGAGCGGTTTCCGGCGTAATCATTCTTGAAATATAGAATCTAGCCGACTTCTTCCGATTCATCCTTCCATCCGTGAAATCAACGTACTATGGCGGAATCACTGTCTCATGCGCCAATGAAAAGTGGTTTCTTCAATCTGAGTCTTGTTACCATAGAAGTGGTGCAAACAGTTAATATGGAAATTCATATCAACGAAATCCATCATTTTTTCCATGCAGGGCAGGGTACACTCCAACACACCGGAATTGGACGAACAGTATTTGCTGGAACCGCTTCAATTTTCGAGAGTCTAAAAAATAAATTTAATTGCTTGAAAACTGTTGACAGAAACAGTGAATCTCACATATTCACCATAAGTTAATAGTAAACATTAATATAGACAACTATCATGTTGGTATGATAATATTAATATGTCTAATTTGTCTTCAGAGATGAGTGCGGATAGTACATGAAGATTTTCACAAGAATCGCTTTGCTCACTATTTTTCTAAGTGTTATGCTCAGCTATCCACCTGAGACCAAATCTCAATACGCCGAAGATTTTTATGAAAACGCCAAATTAGCTTATAGGGCTGGAGAATATCAAAAGGCCCTGGATTATTATACCAAAGCTATGAAGGCAGGAATAGCCACCCCTGAGGTGTACTTTCGCAGAGGCCTGACTCTGGAAAAATTGAGTGACACTACGAGGGCAGTGGAGGATTACACAAAAGCAATTCAGCTCGATCCACAGATGGAAACAGCCTACAATAACAGGGGGAGCGCGTACTACAGGCAGGGTTCCTACAACGAGGCCATCAAGGACTACTCCAAGGCCATAGAATTAAACCCTTCCTATTCTCTGGCCTATTACAATCGAGGCAACGCATACTATGGAAAGGGCGATCTGGACCGTTCCATAGCGGACTTCTCCAAGGCTATAGAATTGGATCCAACTGATCCGGACTCTCACAATAACAGGGGATGGGCGCTTGTGCAGAAGGGAGAAATAGCAAAGGCCATTCCGGATTTTAATCGGGCGATCCAACTGAATCCTGAATATTCTCTGGCGTATTACAATCGGGGGGCCGCCCTAATAAAGCTGGGCGACAGTGATGGAGCCATAAAGGACCTTTCAAGCGCCATAGAATTAAACCCCAAATATGAACTGGCCTATTTCCAGAGAGGGAACGCCTATTTCAGAAAAAACGAAGTTAACAAGGCCCTCAATGATTACAATGAAGCGGCCAAGCTCAACCCAAACCAGCCTGATGTATACAACAACAGAGGGTGGCTTCTTTTTGCGAAAGGGAATCGGGCAGAGGGGATCAAGGATGTGACAAAGGCAATCACGTTGAACCCGGATTTGGCTAGAGCCTACGCGAATCGTGGATGGATGTATCAATCATCGGGGGAATGCGCCAAAGCAATACCGGATTTTTCAAAAGCTATTGAACTCGAAGGTCCCTCTGCTGCGGTACTGACTTATCGCGGACGTTGTTACATGAACACTGGGAATCAGGAAAAAGGTATTGCGGACTTTGAAAAGGCTTGCGACGTTGATCCTAACAATCCAGAGTTACTCCTGGTCTTGGGAGATAACAAGGAAAAATCTGGAGATTACAAGGCCGCCGCCGGTTTCTTCAAAATATTGACCAAGGTTAAACCTGATGATCCTTCAGCATATCTAAGACTTGGAGTAGCCCTGGGTAAAGAGGGACAATTTCAGGAAGCGATAAAGGCATTATCCAGGAGCATAGAACTGGACCCTAAAAACAGTAATTCTTATTACAAACGTGGCGTAGCGTATGAGTTCTTGGGGTATACGTCAAAGGCCAAGGCTGATTTCGCTAAAGCGAGGACCCTTTCCAGCGAAAAGAAAAATGTTTCCCAAAACATTGACCATGATTTTGAAATCTTTTCTCGCTCTCTTATGGCATTGAGGTCGATCATTGTCACCTAGATTCTATTTGTTTGTTTTGTGGATTCTCTGTTGCTTGACCCTCAATCCTTGCCTGGCTGCGGCGCCTGAAGAAAACACTTCTTTCACGCAGGCCGTGGAAGCCCAATGGAAGAGAAATTTTGATGAGGCCATAAGACTGTACAGCCGTGTGATTGATGAGAACCCAAAGAATGCGCAAGCGTTATTTTACCGGGGAGTCGCCTTCAGGTCCAAGGGGCGGGAGGATCAGGCTCTTTCTGACTTTGAAAAAGCGGCCGCGCTGAACCCTGAACTGGTGGAGGCGATTTATGGGAAAGGGCTAATTTACCTGCACAAGAAAAATTACGAAAAGGCCCTTCAGGACATGGATCAAGTTCTTGCAAAGGTTCCCGATTATGAAGGAGCCGTCCGCTCCAGAGGTGAAGCGGAGATTTACACCGGTAAGTTTGCGGAAGCCATCAAAGACCTCTCCAACGCCATCAAAATATATCCTGACGATGGTGAAGCCTATTTTCTCAGGGGATTGGGTTATCTCAAAGAGGGAAGAAACGATCAGGCAACCGCAGATTTCAAAAAAACAGTCGAATTTGACAAAAATAATATTTCAGCCTGGGGTGGCCTTGGGAAAATTTCTCTTGCTTCTGGTAAAACTGAAGAAGCGGTAGACTACTACAACAAAGTTATAAAGCTCGATCCAAAGAATGAGGAGGCGCTCAAAAATAGGGGCTATGCCAGGTACTTGCTGGGTGATTATCAAAAGGCGATGAATGACCTGAACGCAGCCCTTACATTGGATCCAAAGGATCTGCAATCCCTGGAAACCAGAGCGGATGTGGAAATCAAGCTAGGGAAAAAAGACGCTGCTCTGAAAGATTACGACGCCTTGTTGTCAATCAGGGGAGACGACGCGTCTTTACTTTACAAGAAAGCATTATTACTTTCCGACTTGGGCAAGAAAGAAGAAGCCCAGAAAGATCTTAGTAGGGTTCTTGAACTCAAACCGGGTGACTTCGACACCCTTGTCCACCGGGCTGGGATATTCATCGATCAAGGCGCCTATCAAAAAGCTTTGGATGACCTCAGTCAGGCGTCTTCTGTCAGACCTCAGGATCGATCGGTAATTCTGGAGCGTGCGGCAATCTACCAAAATCTGAAAAAATATGATCAAGCCGCAGGAGATTTCGCTCAGGCCATAAATCTGGATCCATCGGCGAATGACACAGCCAAACTGTATTATTCACTTGGGGAATCGCTATTACTAGCCGGGAGACAGGATTACGCAATCAGGGCCTTTACCAAAGCTCTGCAGCTAGATCCAAAAAATGGTTTGGCTTACGCGAATCGAGGCGTAGCCTTCAAGGACAAGGGAGACTGGAACGCAGCCGAGTCCGACTTCAGATCATCATTGAATCTCCTTGAAAAAGCTTCAAGCAGAAAGTATGTCTCTCGGTTATTGACCGAAGTTGAAACCAGGATACAAAGCGATGAACCCAAAGGGTTGTTAGACCAAGTGCTAGGTATTTTCCCGAAGACTGGATCAGAGAAGACGAAGATCCGGAACTTGTGGTGATTTGAAGATTCTCGCGTAAACGGGGATATCGAAATGCACAAGGTATTTGGCGGCCACTTATTTGTATCACGAATAAGAGCGTCTTTCCCAACTTTTTAAATCTATTCTCAGAAAATTATTGACAGGGGGAATATGCGCGCATAGTATCGCGCTCCCATTAGTAGGCCCCGATTCAGTGATTTCGATTTATGCTCCTGAACGGTCCAAAGTGTCTGAACGTCCCTTATCCGAAGCATTTTCAATGAGGCGCTCGATTTGGCGCCCTGCACGAGTTTTTTTTGCAAAAAACAAAAAGAAACTCTTTGAGAAGGCAAGAGAATTGCTAAACACGCTCCGAATGATTACCAATTACATCGGAACCTGAACGAAAAGGAGTAGATCACGATGTGGATGACTCGTGAAGAAATAGCCGCCCACCTGGGAATTGTACCCAACAGTGTGAGGGGCAAAGTTCAGAAAGGTCAAATTGAGCGAAAAATAGAGGATGGAAAGAATTTTTACAGGCTCATGTCCCCGGATTTGAAAAAGGGCACAGCGGGTAGGAAAAGACTCAAGCCTTTGCCGCCACCTCCTCAACCGGAAATCGTTGTAAAGCCTCCGATTCCCGAACCGGAACCAGAACCGCCCAAGGAACCGGAAAAGCCGAAGACTTTCAATCCAAAGCAGGTTCTGCTGGACATGGTCGCCTCAATCAAAGTGGGACGCAACATTGACGCGATCGAGAAAGGTGACGAAATTGATCTGGCGACTGGGGAAATTTCCCGGGAGCTTGACGCAAAGATTTCAATGCGCCAGCACAGACAGTTGAAAGAAATTGAGGACGCCTTGGAGAGGGTACGTTTAGGTGAATATGGGTTGTGCGAAGAATGCGGTGAACCCATTCCTGAACCGAGGTTGAAACTTTTTCCGGCGGCCAGACTTTGTGTGCGTTGTCAGGAAGAGATGGACCACTTTGAGAAAATTAAAGAGAGCCAAGGGATGAGAATAGGACTCTGGCGGGAAGAAACGACCGACGGAGCTTTCAACAGAACATTTGAAGAGTAACTTCTAGGGAATTAAATCCGGCGCTTCACAACCAGGTGCCGGATTTAAACACCAACCAGTTCAATTGAGACATCACAATTTATGTTTTTTCAGGGGAGATTAAGCGCATGATTTCAACTAAAGGCCGGTCGATGTTGGCAGTGATTTCATCTGTGACCTTCTGCCTACTTCTTGCGTGGTCGCCCGCTCATGGTGAGGACCTGTCCTTATATGCTTTCAGGGATTTCTCTCATCAAACCGAATCCCCGGGAAGTTGGGCCACGCGACTTAACTTCAGCGCGCCGGTATTCCTGGCCAATTTGAATCAAGCGCTAACCGTGTCAATCGATGGCAAAAAGATCCATTGCAAAATTTCAGCGGTTGGGGTTAAAAATCGAGAACAATCATCTCGCTCGTTTCTTGTTGTTCCCACAAGAATTGATCCATTTCCCGAAACTGTGACAATAAAGATCGCCAAAACTCTTACCGATGTGTTGGGAGTGAAATCGTTAACCAGTCCATTTGTGTATGAATTCCAATCTGTGGAAGAAATTTCTGTTAAGGGCCTGGAAACGTTTTCGAGATCGGAACTCGATAGGGGATTGCAGATACTTCTGTCGGGCGAAGCGTCCACCAAAGATTTACTCAAAGCGATCAAGATAAATCCTAAAGTCTCTGGTCTCAAAATTCGGCGTAATGACGAAGGAAAATTCGAAGTGTCGGGGGACTTTGTTAAAGACCGGAATTATAAAATCCAATTTGTTCCTGTAACAACGAACAACGGATCAGCTATTTTCGCTCAATCCGAGTTTGAATTCAAAGGTCCTGGGCTCAACCGTGAAATAGCGTTTTACTCCGATCACTCCATCATTGAACTTAAAAGTCGACAGTTTGTACCCATAAAACTTTCAGGAGTCTCTAAAGTGAAATGTGAGCTTCAGAAAGTTCCCCTGATTCTTATCCCGGAAATTGTTACCAAACTGAAAAATCAATCAGGGAATATTCACCCGGGTTTAGATTCGTGGAAATCAAGTCTGTCCAAAATAGAAACTGGAATTACAGACGAAAATTTCGCGGCGCCGGATTTCCAGGAAGATTCCGACGTATTTTTCTCTCCCGGGGCAAAAGACCGCTCATTGACTTTTTCCGCTCCCTTATCGTTCAGAAAATCTCCTGAAAAAGGTGGAGCATGGATTGTTAAATTCACTGACCCCGACAACTCGAAAGTGACGCCTGTCGCAGAATTGATTCAGATAACTGATTTGGCGCTCAGTTTCAAGATATCCGACCAATCTCTTCTGGTGTGGGTAACTTCTCTTTATTCCGGAGAACCTGTCCCAGGGGTAAGTTTGGGCGCTGTGACAACTGATGGAAAAGTCTACGAAATAGGAAAAGCGGATGAAAATGGGTTGGTCTTGATCAAACAAGGCGCCCAATTTCACCATTTTGACGTCAAGTCCGACCAAAAATCCAGTGGTGAGCCCGGCTCTCTGTCATTGGATGCGATATCTTGGCTCATAGCGGCCACCAAGGATGACTATGCCGCTGTTGATATAAATGCCTTCAGGATAAACGCTTTTCCTGCCAAAGGAACGGAAAAAGGGAATCAAGCCTTCGGCTCACGCTCGGGCTATATATTCACTGACAGGGGAATTTACAGACCAGGGGATGAGGTAAATTTCAAATTCATTTCCAGGGTTTTTAAAGATCAGAAAATAATGTCTCCGGAGGGAGACCGGGTCAAAACCCAGATAACTGGTCCTCGCGGCGACGTGTACTACAGTCATGAAGAGGCCCTAGATGAGTTTGGCGCCTGTTATGATACCCTAAAGCTCGAAACTTATTGGCCGGTTGGTAATTATACGATCAAGACTGCTTTCAACGATGATCCAGAGGGGAAAAAAGCCTTTACAAGGGACTTTGCCGTTCAGGAATACAAGGAGAGCCGCCATTTCGTATCGTTAAGCTTTCAGAAAGAACAAAAAAAGGCCCCCAAGTATTTGGGCGCCAAGGCTGAAGAGGAGTTACTGGTAGTCGAAGTGACGGCGGCTTATTTCGCCGGTGGTCCCGTGCGTCATGGTAAAGTGAGATGGAAAGCCGAACTGGGTCCTGTAACCCATACTATTCCGGGCTATGAATCATATTTCTTCGGTAATCAGGAAGACAAGACTTTATTTCTTGAATCCGGGGAATCGATTCTGGATGATCAAGGTAAGTTGTCACTAAGAATTCCATTGGACGCCAGGATTTTGACGGGAATCTATGGTGTCAAGCTCTCTGCTACCGTAGTGGATATAGATGGTCAACCGGCGACAGACGTAAAATTCTTTAATCCTGTCCCAAAATTTCTCGTCGGAATTGGCGCTCATCCAACCCAGGTCCAGGTGGGTTACGCCAACCCCCTAAACTTTGTGGTGATCGATTCAGACGGGAAAAAAATTCCAAAGGCGTTTGTGGAAATATCTCTCCTTCAGAAACGGTACTTGAATGTCAAGAAGCGAGACAGTCAGGGTAACATCAATGATTCATGGGAGGAAGGTTGGATCAAGACTTTTTCCACCAAACAAACCGTCTTGGATGGGAAAGGGACATTTCAGCCTGAATTGATAGACCCTGGGGACTATCTTGTGGCAATAACCATTTTTGACACAGCCGCGAGATATTCGAGCCAGACTCTTTTTAAAGTTGGCTGGGAAGACTACGATCAATGGCTTCAAGGCCAAAAGGATTCATCCAAAGGCCCTAACGCAAATGTCCTGATAGCTCTTAACCAAAAGGTCTACGCTCCGGATACCTCCGTTGAAGCCACCTTTCATACACCTCGTGAGGTTAAGAAATGTCTTTTGACCCTGGAGAGAAATGACATCCTGGATCACCAGGTTGTTGAGATGCATGGTCAGGATGGCGTCGGTAGATTTCTTATTCACAAAGGCTATCAACCGAATGTCTTCGTGTCTCTTCTGGCGCCTGCGGGCCGAACAAACCTTCCAGTTTACACCAGCCAGACTGACTCGGATATCCCCGCTGTATTTTCCGGCTACGCAAACGCCTCAGTCAAAACCGACTTTGAAAAATTGCGGCTGGAAATCAACAAAAACCAGGCGGAATTAAAAGCAACTCCAGGCGAAAAGGTCACACTTAATCTTGAAGTATTGAATCAATCCGGTTCCGGCGTCTACTCGGAAATCGCCGTGTGCGTGGTAAACGAGGCTGTTTTGGCCATGACGGATTTCAGTATTCCCGAACTATCGTCATTGGGAAACTTCGACCTGCCGCTTGCTGTAAGAACCGGGGATATAAGACTGGGACTCATCAGCCAGGACCTTTTCAAGACCCTGACGACCCGACCATTGACAGGTGGGGGGGTTGGGAAAGCTCTTATGGGGCCGACTTTTCGAAAGGATTTTAGACCTGTCGCGTATTTTAACCCGGCCGTAATAACCGATAAGAATGGTAAAGCCTCCGTGACGTTCGTTGCGCCGGATTCTCTCACAAGCTACCGCATATTTGCGGTCGCCACAGACAAGTCTTCCGGGTTTGTCTCAACCGACAGGCCTATGCTGGTTACCAAGGATTTCTACGTTGAACCTTCCCTGCCTCGGTTTCTCTGTCCGAGTGATCGGGCCGTCGTCCCGATCAGTGTCTTCAATAATACCAAGGAAAAGGGCTCAGTAGATTTGAGGCTCAACTCTTCCACCAATTTGAACCTGAAGCCACATGAATTCAAATTAGATTCAGAGGGAAATTCCTACAAAGTGGTTCAGGTCGATGCAAAGTTGGAAGAGCAATCAGAAGAAACTTTCCTTGAAATTGTAGGTATTCTCGACAGACCTGGTCACAAACTTCAGGACGCTATACGAAAAATCATTCCAACTCGAGATGTTTTCACGCCTGTGACTCAGTCGTATCAGGGAAATTTCACCAAGATTACACAGATACCGGTGAACCTTCCTGAAGATATTCGTAAGGGAGTTTCAGAGAAAAAAGGCACGCCAAAAATCAAGGGGTCCCTGACCCTGAGCCTGAACGACTGGTCCAGGATTATGCCGGGACTCAATTACTTGATGCGCTACCCATACGGATGCATCGAACAAATAAGCTCTTCCGTAATTCCGCTTGTTAGCCTCAGAAGCCTGATCGAATCCGGTGTCATCTCAGAATTGCCACGGCAGAAGGTAGATGATTTTCTAAAGAACGGGCTCGACAAAATTCTTGGAGCCCAGCAATTGACGGGAGGCTTTTCCTATTGGCCTGGGCAACTTGAGACCTCCGTTTGGGGTTCCACATACGCGACATTTGCCCTAATAAATGCGAAAAATGCGGGCATGACTATCCCGGAAGCAAACCTCAATCTTGCGGCCAAATTTCTCAAGGACTCGGTATTCAGGAAAAAAGCGGCTGAAGGTGATTATAGGAACCCCTCTGATCGTTACTGGGCGCTGCTGGCTCTTGCGGACCTGAATGCCATTAATGGGCAAGACCTCCAACCATTTTTCTCCGATTACGGAAGGCTGCCTGAGGAGTCCAAGGCCCTGCTCCTGCTGGCTTCAACGAAGATCGGCTATCTTGACCAGACCCGCTCAAGAGACCTTATCAAGGAGCTGATTGCCTCTGACGATAGTATTAAAAAGGCTTCTCAAAAATCGAGTTGGCGCTCATTGGCGGCTTGTCTGATGGCGACCCTGCAGATTGAGGGCCGGTCAAAAAAGGCGGATGAACTTGCAGGTATCATAATGAGCGGACTAAAGCCTGAAGGCAGGTGGGTTTCAACCGCTGACACAAGTTGGTGTTTGCTGGCTCTAAGTGATTACTACAAACAACAAAAGGATGTTGCGAGCGCCAGAGAAAAGGGGGCGGAAATTGTAATAAGTTACGCCGATCAACCGCAGCAGAAGATCATTCTCAAAGAGACGAGCGCCACTATCGAACTGGATCCTGTTACATTATTGAAAACCAACGCCCTGACGATAAGATCCAATTCGGATGGGTTTGTGAATTATTGTCTTTCGATTACATATCCTGAAGAATCGCCAGTTCAGCAGAAAGGTCCGATACGGCTGAAGTTAACCAAGAAGATCGACAATCTGAATGGAAAAAATGATATCAATGTCGGAGACATAGTCAGAATTTCGTTACAAATACAACTTGAGGACGACAAAGGCAAGAGGGCCAAGAAAGCCCTTGATTTCCTGGCTCTTGAAGACTTCACTCCGGCCGGACTTACACCTGTAAATACGGAACTTAAAACGGAAGGTCTGGCCGGAGAGGCGCTTCCGGATGATTCTTCAGATGAAAGTGGGCTGTTTGAGTTTTATCCAACGTATGTGGAAATTAGAGATGACGGAATTCGGGTTTTCAAAAATCGTATTTATGGAGGATTGTATAAGTTTTCTTATCTGGCGAGGGCTGTAACGGCAGGAAAATTCTGGATGCGGGGATCGACGATCTCTGCCATGTATGAACCGGATGTGAGAACTTCGATCCCCGGCCAGGAAATAACAATTCAACAATCCAGCCGATAAATTTAGGCTAATCGGCTCCGAGATAAGTTAAAATGAGCGCCATTGCCGTTGCTGAAACAGCGAAGCAAACGGCAATCGCCACCCCCAAGAGTCCGATCATAAGATTGACTCGGTACACAAGAAAATACCTCACGTTACATGGATTTTTTGACTTGATTTATTATATCATAGTTGAATGAAGTTAGGCTAGACAAATCTCTCAGAGGCCATGGAAGCGATCTAACAGATAAAATGCTTTAACTAATTACCCCATCAAGTTTCTTAAACTGGAAAGATACGCTTAATAAATTCTATTGAGTTCAATAAAACAGTTAACTAATTGTTCTTTAACAAGAAAAGCCTGATCTGTGTCAGGCTCTTCTTGTTAAGATGTGCGAGGTCTTTAAGACGTATGAGCCGAAAAATTCCATGTGATCGGCGCGAGTGTGGGTCAGTTAAGAGTGGGGGGTCACTTGACGACCTTCAGAATCTCTTTGAACTTGGCTCCATCAGCTACTTTCAGCAGTTCAAACAGGGCCATTTCGGCGCTGGTGATCAAGGCCCCGGACTGTTTGACCCGTTCCAGACCTACAATTTTATTTTCCAGTGTCCTTGATGAAACTGCGTCGGAGACAACGCTAACCTCATAACCTTTTTCAATCAGGTCAATCACGGTCTGATAAACGCATACGTGGCACTCAACGCCAAGAATTAGGACCTGTTTCCTGCCGGAGGCATCCAGAGCCCCCATGAATTCCTGGTTCCCACAGCAGCTAAAACTGAATTTGATAATGGGCTGAGAACCTTCGAGGCTCTGTTTGATTTCCGGTAGCGTGGGGCCAAGGCCATTAGGATTCTGCTCAGTCCATATTACGGGAACGCCCAAGATCTTTGCGCCGGTAACTATTTGGACAGCGCTCTTGACCAGGCTGCCCCTATCATACATTGCGCGGGTAAGCTTCTCCTGCATATCAACTGCGATAAGAACGGTGTCTTCCATCCTAAGCATGTCGCAATTTCCCCTAAACTAAAAAGCGGTTAGACCTCAATCATTCGCTGCGGTATGTCCCGGATCCGGTCCAAGAATATTCAAAGGAGATTTACCTTCCCCGGGTTCTCCTGTAACGTAACCAAATTCATCGGTTATAATTTCGGCCACCCGTTTATACAGTGTCCTTAGCGGGATATGTGCCGGGCAAACCTCAGTGCACAAGTTGCAATCTATGCAGCGACCCGCCATGTGAACGGCTCTAGTAAGATGAAACATGGGATTTTCGGGAGGAAGATCACCCGTCTTTATCAGAGCGTCCTCTTCCAAAGTACATACGTTGCAGAAGCAGACGGGGCATATGTCCCTGCAACCGTAACATTTGATGCACCGGTCAAATTCCGCAGTCCAATAGGCGAGCCTACCATCAAGGTCCTTTTCGAGAACCTCTCTCACTGTAGCGTTAGATACTGGCGCAACCTTTTCGCCTGCTACGAACTCATCAGGAAAGGGTTTGCGACACTCGTGTTTTGTTGCGAGTTCTTCCGGACAGGCTATTCCAACTTTGACCAGTCGGTCTGATGAACCAAATTGATTCCACCTTCTGAGTTCGTTTAGAGCCCTTTCGTCACAGCCACGAACCAGGACCCCATATACGCTATCGTCGTTGCAATTCTGTATAAGATGAAGGGCCAACTTGGCCATGGGATATCGAGCGGCTCCAGGGGTTTCCAGATCTCCTACAGAAAGAACATTGTCGAGTTCTTCCTCTTTTTGGAAAAGATAAGGAGTCACAACGCCGTCATCGTTTCTCAAGCCCAGAAAGCCGACTATTTTGCCACTAGCCAAAAGGCTCTTAACGTGTTCTTTTACTTGTTCAATCATCGGGTCATCCACAAAATCAGAATTAGAAAGATAGTAAAATATTTCTATGAAGCTTCTTCCAGAGGAGCCGCCTTATATAGTTTTTTGGATCTTAGAGGTGATGGGCCAAGGTTTCTAATCTTCTCGACGAATTCAGTAACTACCTTGGCAAATCTCGGTCCTTCCGCGGAAGAAACCCATTTTAACATCAAGCGCTCAGAGTCCACCCCGGAAAACTCAAGAAGTTTCTTCATAAACCCCATTCTTTTTACCGTCATGTAATTACCGTACAGGTAATGGCAATCACCGATGTGTCAGCCGCCGACAAAAACGCCATCCGCCCCTTTTTGGAACGCTTTGAGTATTTGATGAGGTCCCACGGTAGCTGAACACAGAGTTCGAATGGTTCTAAGGTTTGGTGGGTATTGTAACCGGCTCACGCCAGCCAGATCAGCGCCGGCGTAAGCGCACCAGTTACAAAGAAAGCCGACTATTTTGGGTTCAAATTGACTCTCGGGCATATTTATTCCTCAAAGTAAAAGGTGGCGACCCAATATTTTAAATTATCGCCAATCTATATGTCTTAACCTAAACCGCCATGGCCTGCTCTATTTGAGCGTAAATCTGTTGGTTTGAAAATCCGTCGAGCTTGGCGCTTCCTGAAGGACAAGTCGCTGCGCATCCTCCACAGCCTTTGCACAGAACTTTGTTCACCTGGCATACGCCCCGATTCTCAATGAAATTTATAGCTCCATAGGGACAAACCTGAACACATCCCAAACAGCCACAACAGGTTTCAGGATTTATGTCAGCGACAATTCCGCTAGTAAAGAGAGCTTCCTTGGAAAGGATCCCCGCTGCCCTGGAAGCCGTCCCAAGACCTTGGGATATGGCCTCTCTGATAGTAGACGGGAACCTTGCGTTACCACACAAGTATACACCGTCAGTAGCAAAATCCAGAGGCTTAAGCTTGACATGGCCTTCAAGGAAGAAGCCGTTCTCGTTAATCGGCACCTTGAGCATGCTTGAAATTCCAGGAGCGTCATCCTGGGCTACAAGTGGGGTCGATAGCACGAGCATGTCAACCCGGGTTACGATCTCACGTCCCATCCTTAGATGGTAAACCGACACATTGTCCCCATCAAAAACCGGAGGACGGTTCTGGTCAAACGTTACAAAGCGAACGCCCAGCTTTTTGGATTTTCGGAAAAGTTCCTCGTTTTCTACGCCGTACATCTGCATGTCGCGATAGAAAATTGTGATCTTGGTTTCGGGCGCAGATTCCTTGATCAATATGGCGTTTTTGACGGCGGTCATGCAGCATATTCTGGAGCAGTACGTCCGTTCTTTGCATCTTGAACCAACACATTGAATCATTGCGATATTCTTGGCGTCAACGGTTCCCTTGTTTAATCTGGATTCAAGCTCAATGTGTGTTATGACCTTTTGGCCGTCATAATTGTACAAGCCTTCCGGTTTAAAAGGCTGAGCGCCTATCGCCACTATTACGGCGCCGCACTTCACTTTACTCTCAGTCTCTTTTCCCTTGATTGTGGCGATATAATTTCCAACGTAACCTTCTGTTTTGGTAACTATGGATTCAGTATGAACAGTGACCTTGGGATGATTCTCAAGTCGCCCCACAAGGCTGTCCACCAAAATTGCCGGGGGCTCATTGGACGGCAGAATTATGTTCAGATCATTGAGAAGTCCACCGAGACGCTCACGCTTCTCGACCAGATCAACTTCGTAACCCATATTGGCCAGAGCAAGAGCTGCGGACATGCCCGAAACTCCACCACCAATTACCATGGCCCGATGCGAGAGGCTAAGTTCAATCCTGCTAAGTTCTCTCAGTTTAGCCGCTTTTGCCACAGCCATACCTATCTGAACTTTTGCTCTCTCTGTTCCGGACTCTCGTTCGCGCATATGAACCCATGAACATTGATCCCGAATGTTTGCCATTTCAAATAGATACGGATTCAACCCACCTTCTTCACAAGCGCTCATAAAAAGAGGCTCATGAGTTCTGGGGGTGCATGACGCGACTACAACGCGGTTCAGATTCTCTCGAGGAATGGCGAGCTTGATTTCGTTGATACCACCTTCGGAACAAGTGTACAGATTTTCCTGAACAAACGCCACATTAGGCAATGTCTTGGCGTATTCCACGAGTTCTTTCATTTCCAGATAGCCCGCTATGTTGGATCCGCAATCGCAAATGAATACTCCAATGCGGATATCATCTTGAGCTGAGTTTTTCACCCTTTATCTCCCCTATACAGCAATGGGTAAACCTTCTGTCATAACCACTTCCGCAGCTCTTGCCGCAGCGCTACTCGCCTGCGCCACCGATTCCGGTATGTCGAGAGGACCCTGGGCGCAACCACACGAAAAAATACCTGCGACATTGGTATCTAACGGCCTGTTCGGGTGGGTTCGTACAAAATTGTTTTCATCAAGTTCCAATCCAAGCAACTCCGCTATTTTCGAGATTCCTTTCGAAGGGGAGCAGGCGTTGGCCAGAATAACCATGTCCAATGTCATGCTCACAACTCGCCGTTGTTCTGTGTCCTCATAATAAACGACGGGGTTCAACTCATCATCCTGGAGGATTTCCGCTACTCTTCCCCTGATGTATTTCAGACCGGAGACTTCCGCTCCCCTGACCTTGTATTCCTCGAACCCCTTTCCTACTGTCCGGAGGTCCATGTAGAATATGTTCGACTCAGTCTCTCGCTCATGCTCACGGGCTATTATTGCCTCTTTTATAGAGTGCATGCAGCAATAGTTTGAACAATACTTATGGAACCTGAAATCACGGGAACCGACGCACTGTATGAAACCTAGCTTCTTGGCCGTGTGATACTTGTGAACGTGTTCTTCCAGCCATTGCGCCTCATTTTCCAGCTTGGTCTTATCCTCTTCTTTCTGATCTTTCTCTGCTTTTTTTATCAATTTCGGCAGTTCCTTAAGCCGTTTTTCCCCATGAATCACTGACGGCCTCGTCAGATGACCCCTGGTGGGCCCTCCTGCGCTCAAAAGCCTTTCCATTTCCAGTGATGAGATAACATTTGGAAGCTTGCCATAGCCGTATTCCGGTATCTGCTTTGCGTCAAAAAGTTCATATCCTGTTGACACTATGACCGAAGCCACATTCAGATCCAAAAATGATTCTTTTTGCTCATAATCGACGGCTTTGGCCTGACAGACTTTTTGGCAAACACCGCATTTTCCGCCCAAGATAACCTTGCAGTGATTTGGGTCAATCGTGAACATCGAAGGTATCCCCTGCGGATAATCCTTGTAGATAGCTTTCCGGTCATCAAGTCCGAAATTGAACTCATTGGGAACCTTGGTAGGACATTTCTCCGCGCAGGCTCCACATGCGGTACATCTGGAAGCGTCAATATATCGGGGTTTTTGCCGAACCTTGACCTTAAAATCGCCTACTGCGCCACTGAATTCCGTGATCTCACTATAAGCCAGAACCTTAATTTTGGGATGCCGACCGACATCCAGCAATTTTGGTGAGATAATTCATATGGTGCAATCATTGGTAGGGAAGGTCTTGTCCAACTGCGCCATCTTCCCACCAATGCTGGGGTTTTTTTCAACCAAATGGACTTGAATCCCCATCTCAGCCAGATCCAGAGCAGCCTGCATTCCCGCTATGCCGCCACCAATAATCAGCACTTCCTTGGAAGCCATATTTTCACCATCCTGATTCAAGAGGTTTCTGTTGAATCGCTAAAAATCAAAATTCCTTACGCCTTGATAGACTGCGCAAGTATGTCATTCAAATCCCGGATCTGAAGAGGCGTTTCCATATCTCTCAATGCGCAGCTCAAATGAGCCCTGCATTTTGGACAGGCTGTCACAAGCGTTTCCGCTCCTACACTTACCGCTTCTTCTATACGTTTTTTTTGTATGGACTTGGAACAGGTCGAGCAATTCATCCAGGCGCTCGTCCCACAACACAAGCCGCTTTGCCTGTTATGTTCCATCTCCTGGAGATTGACACCTGGGATCATCTTCAGAAGTTCCCTGGGCTCTTCGAAAATTCCCGCCTGTCTTCCAAGTCTGCATGGATCATGGTAAGTCAAACGGGTTTCCAAAGGCTCGAAACTTATTTTCCCCGCATTGGCTTCCCGGCTCAATAATTCATACAGATGGATCGGTTCAAAACCAAGATCGCCGACCACCTCAGGATAACGCTTCTTGAACGTCAGGTACCCCTCGGGGCAAGAGAAAACAACCTGTTTGCAGCCGAGGCTCCTGATCAGATCGACATTTTTTCTAGCCAGCCTGGCAAAATTTTCCGTATCACCATTCCAGAACAGATCATGACCACAGCATCTCTCGTCATCATGGACAACAGGATCAATGCCGATAGTGTTCAATAATTTCAGAGTTCCCTTGGGGCTGTCCATCATGTCAATGCCCCAGTCATCATGAAATTCAACGTCAAAAAATGGAGCGCATCCTACAAAGAAATATACATCGCCGGAAGTCGATATGCGGCCAACTTCTTTGGCCCAATCAGTCTTTGACTGCTTTATATCCATCGTCTGTAGACGCATGATAGTCTGAAAAAGACCTCTATGGGCAGGCGTGCCGGATTTACCCTGACGGGTAGCCTCTTCTCTGATTAGGCGGACAAACTCGGGATAATCAATCTCTGATGGGCAACGAACGGTGCATTGTCCACAGGAGAGGCACGCCCACACATTAACGTCTTCAAGAGGATTTTCTTCCTGATCTACGAGAACCTTTTCAACCATAAGCCGTGGAGAAAAATCAGGGAAAACCCGAGAAACCGGACAACTGCCGGTGCAAATACCGCAGTCCAGGCAATAATAAGCGCCTGTACGATCAACGATCTCCGGTAGGTTCATGCCGCAGTCTCCCTTTTTACCAAAGGATTTCTCCCGAGTTTCCGAATGTCTTCCGTGAAGGTCCTCACGGTGTCCGCGAACCTCGATCCTTCGGAGGCGGAGATCCATTCCTTTCGCAGCCGTTCATCCTCTATTCCAAGGAGCTTCATCATCTTTCTGGCTTTTTCCAACACTTTCAGAGCTTTTTCATTACCTTCCAGGTAATGGCATTCTCCGATGTGTCAACCGGTTACAAGGACGCCATCCGCGCCCTTTTCAAAAGCCCTCAGAATATACGATGGGACCAACATCCCGGAACACATCAAGCGGATCAAACGTATACTTGGTGGATATTGCATTCTACCGACACCAGCGAGGTCCGCGCCGGCGTAGGAGCACCAGTTACATGCAAAAGCTACTATCTTTGGATCAAATTCTTCAGGCATTTTTTCTCCGAAAAATTACACGACAATTTGAAATTGATTCAATCATATATAGGCATAGTTAGAATCTCAGGCTACAGCGACATCAATCATGCGTGTAATCTGATTGTCCTTGAAATGTCGAATAGCGGCCGCTCCAGTTGGGCAGACCACGGCGCAAGCGCCGCAACCTTTGCACAAGGCGGGGTTAACTTCCGACTTGAATTCTCCCGGAGCGACTTCCTTAAGTTCCGGGGCATGGAATGGGCAGGTGTCGACGCACCGACCGCAACCTCGACATAGATACGGATCTATGACAGAGACCATACCAGGCGCCTCGACATAGCCACGGGCCAGAATTAGCGAGGCGTGCGACGCTGCGGCCTCAGCCTGGGCTATAGTTTCATCCAACGGTTTCGGGTAATGAGCTAGTCCCGCCAGAAAAACGCCGTCTGTCGCAAAATCAACCGGCCGTAACTTCATGTGAGCTTCCAGGAAATAGCCGTCCTCGTTGGTTGAAATCTTGAAGAATTTTGCAAGGTCCTTGTTGTTCTGGTTTGGAACAATGGCTGAAGCCAAGACAAGGTTGTCCACTTCGAGTTTCATCATTCCGCCCATGATGAGATCTTTTAATGTGACTTTGATCTTGCTTCCAATCTCTACCTCGGGCGGAGCCTCCTGTTCGTATCTGGCGAAAATCACACCCAGTCTTCTAGCCTGTTCGTAATAGGTCTCATTCAAACCGAATGTTCTAATATCCCGATATAATACGTACACCTTAGCGTCCGGATTGGCCTCTTTTAATTCTATTGCGTCCATTACCGTATGGTTGCAGCAAACCTTGCTGCACCACGGGCGCTCTGGGCTGCGTGAACCAACGCACTGGATGAAGGCGGTCACTCCTGCCTTCCAGACCTGCGGATCACCATCTTTCATGGCTTTAGTCATGTCAAAGTGAGTACGAATTCGAGGGTCCTGACCATAGGAATACAGGTCCGGCTTCCATTCGGAGGCCCCTGTGGCTACCACTGTAACACCGTGATCAATGACCTCGGTTTCAGCCGCGCCATTGGAAATTTCAGTCTTGAAAGCGCCTACAAACCCATGCACGTCTTTTATGCTGGAGTTATAGCGCACTGTAATTTTTGGGTTGTCGCTGACCTTCTTGATCATGCTTTCAAGAAATGGCTGAATGTCTTCTTTCTTAAGGGTATGCGAGAGGTTCCAGGCGTTTCCACCAAGTTTTTCGGTCGCTTCGAGGAGATGGGTAGGGAAACCCTGGTCCGCAAGGCTTAAAGCCGCTGCCATGCCTGCTACTCCACCGCCGATAACAAGAGCGGATTGTACCATGGGTAATTGCTGATCTTGAACCTGCTCCAAAAGCGCTGTTCTTGCCACAGCCATTCTGATCAAATCTACGGCCTTATCCGTCGCTTTATCTTTCTCACTCATGTGGACCCACGAGCAATGTTCACGGATGTTAGCCATTTCCACGAGGTACTTGTTCAGGCCGGCTTCTCTGGCGGTCTCCTGAAACAGCGGAAGGTGGGTCCTGGGAGTGCAGGACGCCACTATCATCCTGTTAATATTATTTTCTTCAATAACCTTTTTGATCTGCGCCTGGGTATCCTGTGAGCATGTAAACAGGTTTTCGCCCGCATATACCACACCAGGAAGTTCGCTGATCTTTTCCACAACGCCAGGCACATCTACCGTAGAGGCGATATTAATCCCACAACGACAGACGAACACTCCTATCCGAGGTTCTTGACCGGACACATCCTTTTCGGGAGGAAGCTCTTTTTTCGATGTAAGTGTATTTCGTTGGTCGGCCAGCATTCGGATCGCCACACCAGCGGCCGCCGAAGCTTCCATGACTGTCTGCGGTATGTCTTTCGGAGCCTGGAACGCTCCTGCCACAAAAATCCCGGGACTCGAAGTTTTTACCGGATCAAAAGAGCCGGTAACGCAAAAGTTTTCAGCGTCCAGATTAACATTCAGAATTGCCGCTGTCTCGATTGCCTTGTCTGATGGTTTAATTCCGACAGCCAGAACAACCATATCAAATGTCTCGGTATTAAGCTTTCCCTCGGAATCAAGATAAGTTATGCCCAGATCGTGAGTTACCGGGTCTTCGACGACTCGGCTAACCATTGATCTGATGAAACGGACGCCACCATCACTTTTGGCCTTTTCATAGTACTTGTCGAAATCTTTTCCGTAGGCCCTTATATCCATGAAAAAGATTGTGGGCTCGATAGTTGCGTCATGCTCCCGCGCAATCACCGCCTGCTTAATGGAGGCCATGCAGCATACCGAACTGCAATGGGGCATCCCCTTTCTTCGGTCGCGCGAAGCGACACACTGTATCCAGGCAATTTTTTTCGGGTGTCGGCCATCAGATGGTCGAGTCACTATGCCGCTGAACGGACCTGACGCGCTTAAGATACGCTCCATCTCAAGATTCACGACCACATTTGGGGCTATGCCATGGCCATATTCAGCCACTTTGGCCGTATCGAACAGCTCATAACCAGGCGCCATAATCACAGCGCCCACTTCGAACTCTTCAATTACGTCCTTCTGCTCATAGTCGATAGCGCCTGCAGGACAGACCTTAGCGCATACACCGCATTTTTTCCCCTGGAAGATCCGGCAATGATCGGGATCAATCGTATAAACAGAAGGGATGCCCTGAGCGTAATCCTTATATATGGCCTTACGAATGTCATGGCCAAAGTTGTACTCATTGGGGACTTTCGTAGGACATTTCTGAGCGCAAGCCCCGCAGGAAGTACATTTGTCAGGGTCTACGAAACGGGCTTTCCGCCGAACCTTCACCCGGAAATCGCCGGCGGATCCTTCTATGCCTTCGATGTGGCTATAGGCGACAATTTGAATATTCGGATTTTGCGCCAACGTCTGCAATTTGGGTGAAAAGATACATGCGGAGCAGTCATTGGTCGGAAAGGTCTTGTCGAGTTGAGCCATAACTCCGCCGATACATGGTTTCTCATCAACCAGATAGACCCTGAATCCGGATTCAGCCAGATCCAGCGACGCCTGAACTCCACCAATTCCGCCCCCAACCGTCATTACTGCGCCAATTTTTTTGTTGCTCACCTTTAACTCCGAACTGTAACTCAAAATCTATATCTCTTGTTGAGCCAATCTGAGGTTATGATCTCTCCGAAAAATAGCCGTTAAAAATGCTTTTACAACAATCCCTTCTTGGCCAGCACAGGGATGGGCGAGACGAGATGTTTCTCGAACCAGCTCTTGGCCTTTGGGTCGTTAAACGCCACGCCTATGAGTTCGGTAAGATATACTACAGGCATGTGGTACACTCTACCTGCGGCCTTGGATATATCCGACTGTCTGGTGTCAAGGTTAGCCTGACACATCGGACACATCGTCACCATTATGTCCGCGTCTACCATGAGGGCCATGTCAATGAGC